>JBIOUD010000029.1:0-15954 GCA_044866725.1 Candidatus Limnocylindria bacterium
GTGCAGGCCGTCTCGGGCACGACAGACATCGGCTCAGGCCAGCGCACGCACATGTTGATGATCGCGGCCGAGGCGCTCGGCGTGACCCTCAACCAGATCACGATCACTCCGTACATCGACACCGACAACACCACCGACACCGGTGGCACGAACGGGTCGCGCATGACACTCACCGGCGGCCGCGGCATGTACGAGGCGGCGACCGACGCGCGCAACCAGGTCCTCGACTGGGCCGCGCGGTCGTTCAACCGCACGGCGTCCCAGGCAAACCCGCCCGACCCGACGCAGGTCACGGCGGCGGACATCGACCTGGTCGACGGCTCGGTCTTCCAGAAGGCGAATCCCGCGAAGAAGCTCACGCTCGCGCAGGTCGTCCAGTTCAAGGCGACGGCGATCGTGGGTGTGTCCAACTACCTCCAACCGACGACATGGGAGAACGTCGCCGTCGGTGCGCACGCAGCCGAGGTCGAGGTCGACACCGTCACTGGGTCGGTCAAGGTCACTCGCTACGTTGCCGCTCACGACGTCGGCAAGGCGATCAACCCGTTCTCGCTGCGTCAGCAGATCGAAGGCGGCGTGGTCATGGCGCTCGGCGCGGTCTTCACCGAGGAGCTCCTCGTCGACAAGGCCACCGGCCTGCCGCTCAACCCGAACATGCTCGACTACCGGCCTCTCTCGATCAAAGACGCGCCGCTCGCGGAAGTCGTCCTCGTCGAGAAGCCGAAGGCCTACGGCGTGTTCGGTGCGATGGGTATGGGCGAGCCCCCGATGGGACCGCCGGCAGCCGCCATCGTGAACGCGGTCTACAACGCAGTCGGCGTGTGGATCACGGACATGCCTCTTACTCGCGACAAGCTCATCGCTGCGCTGAAGGGCGCCTAAAGGAGGAATGAAGTGAGAGCATTCGAGCTCTACGACGCAACGACCATCAAAGAAGCTGTTGACCTCCTGAAGGCGAACGCCGCGAAGAACGCACGCGTGGTCGCTGGTGGCAGCGACCTCGTCGGCGGCCTCATGAAGGACTGGGTCCACGGCAAGGGTCTCGCGATCCCGGATGTCCTCGTCGACATCACGACGGTCAAGGACATGGTGGGGATCTCGGACAGCGGTGGAACCCTGACCATCGGCGCGGCGACGACGCTCACGGACGTCATCGAGAACAAAGTCGTCCAGGACAAGTTCAGTCTGCTCGGCAACGCGGCCCTCTCGGTCGCGTCGCCGCTCATCCGCAACTTCGGCACCATCGGAGGGAACATCAACCAGCGGCCACGCTGCTGGTTCTTCCGTGGTGAGGACTTCAACTGCTACAAGAAGGGTGGCGACTTCTGCTACGCCGTCACCGGTGACAACCGCTACCACGCGATCATCGGCGGCGAGCTCTGCTACATCACCCACCCGAGCGACACCGCGACCGCGCTGCTCGCACTCAACGCCAAGGCCAAGATCGATGGCGTGAACGGCAGCAAGGAAGTGAGCTTCGACGAGTACTTCACCGGACCGCGCGTGGACGTGCTCCGCGAGAACATCCTCAAGCCCGGTGAGTTCATGACCCACGTGACCATCCCGAGCCCCGCAGGCGGCACGAAGTTCGGCTACCAGAAGCTCAAGGACCGTCAGGTCTACGACTTCGCGCTGACCTCCGTGGGCGTTGCGTTCACTCTCGACGGCGGCAACTGGAAGGACGGCCGGATCGTCCTCGGTGGCGTCTCGCCCGTTCCGTACCGCGCCACCGTCGTTGAGAACGCCCTCAAGGGCAAGGACGTGAAGGCGACAGCGAAGGCAGCCGCGGCGCAGATCCGCACCGTGGCCCGCCCGATGTCACTCAACTCCTACAAGGTGGACCTGGCAGCCGGTCTCATCGAGCGGACCCTGCTCGAGGCAATGGGCTAGTCCGCGGCGGACCCCGCACGCTTTGCCGAAGAGGCGGCGACGAAAGTCGCCGCCTCTTCTTTTCTCTTCGCATTCAGCGCGGCGCGCCGCGCCTCGCTCACGCCGTTCGTCGCGGGTCGAGCGGACAATGTCGACATGCCAGGACGCACGTTGCGTACGGCGACCCTGCGCCGTTTCGCCGCGCTCGCCGCGATCGGACTCGCGGTCGCGTGCGCGGCCAGCGCGCCGCCGCCGGAGTCGACGGGCACGCTCACGCCGTCGACGCCACGCGTGCGCACGGGATCACCGGTGCCGAGCGCGTCGCCGATCGTGCTGAGCGGGACGGGCAGAGCGTCCCTTCCGGCGCTCGCGCTGCCAGCGCCGGTCAGCGTCGCGCACATCACGCACTCGGGCACCGGCAGGTTCAACGTGCAGTCCTTCGTCGGCAATCAGGGAGAGCTGCTCGTCAACGCCGTCGGCGCGTACGACGGAGTCCGGCCACTGTTCGAAGGGACGCCGGTGCAGCTGGTGATCGATGCCGACGGCGCATGGAGCATCTCGGTCTCGCCGATCGCGTGCTGCAGTCCAAATGGGGAGTTCGCTGGACGGGGGGACGCGGTGAGTATTCAGTTCAGCCCACCGTCTCGCCAGACCTTCGAGTTCATGAGCAGCGGTGAGCGCACCTTCCTCGTCTATGCGCACTGCATCGGCACCGACCAGATCGTGCTCGATCGTTTTGGGAAGGTGAGCACGTCGATGGTCGTCCAGTTCGGTCAGGGTCCGTGCTGGTGGGAGGTCATCGGGGACGCCTCGTGGTCGATCCGGCTGAAGTGACGCCTAGGCGAGCCGCCCCTGAAAGGCCGCGGTGCGCTGGCGCTGCTGTTCCTTCATCGTCTTGATCACCTTGAGCGCCCACTGGTGCGACACGGCGTCCGCGGCCACGTAGGAGCCGGTCGAGTGCAGCCAGGAGCCGCCCTCGCCGTCGGTGATCGCGCCCCCTGCCTGCCGCAGGATGATCCCGGCCGCCGCGACATCCCACGGACGCGCGTCGAGGGTCCAGTAAGCCTGCAGGCGGCCCGCCGCGACGTAACAGAGGCCCAGGGCGGGTGAGCCGAGGACGACCTGGTGCTGGACCTCGTACGCGGTCAACTCGAAGACCTTGAGCGCCTCCTGCAGCCGTGGCCCGTCGTGCGGGAGGTCTGTGCCGACCCAGGCCTGCTCCCAGAACTCCGGCCCGAACGCGATGCTCTTCACGTTGATCTGCCGGTTGTTGAGCGTCGCGGCTTGGCCGCTCTGCGCCGAGAACATCTCGTCGCGCATCGGGTCGTAGACGACGCCGACGCGAAGCTCGCCGTGCACCCGCAGCGCGAGCGAGATTCCGAAGATCGGGATCCCTGTCGCGAAATTGAGGCTGCCGCAGATCGGATCGATGATCCAGAGCCGCTCCGCGTCCACCGCGAGCGCCTCGTCCTCGGGCCCTTCTTCGGTCAGGAACGCGTCGTCGGGGCACTCCTCGCGCAGTGCCTTCACGAGCATGTCCTGCACCTCGATCGCGCTGCCGACGATGATGTCGCGGCGACCGCGCCACGACATGTAGCCGGGCTCGCCGAGCCGGGCCGTCGCGAGACGTCCCGCGCGGAAGGCCGCTCGCTGGGCTATCTCGCGTGCGGTCGTGTCGTCCATATCATCGTCTCCAGTGCGGGACTTCATCGGACGGTAGTGACGCGTGGATGAGCGGTCAACCGGCACGTCGGGCGCACGCACGATCCGCACGATCGTGTGCGCATTCACGCGGGAGGAGCTGCCCACTGGCCAGCTCGCGATCTTCCGGCGTTTCGAGCACGTGTTCGGCAAGTCCGGTCTGAAGGTCCGCGTGCGGCTGGAGCCGATCGAGGCGCTCCCCGAGCAGTTCGACGTGCTCGTCGTGCCGATCGAGCTCAAGGATCGGGCGAAGGCCGTGCTCGGAGACGCCATGCTCTACATCACGACGCGTGAGAGCGTCGCCGCCGCCGCGGAGGACCTGCTCCGCGAGATCAAGCGTGGCGACGTCTTCACCGCGGAGAAAGCGGACCCGAGTGCGCCGAAGATCGTGAAGCACCGCGGCATCGAGATCCTCTGATGGATGAGGCGCTGCGCCAGAAGCTCGAGACGCGCGTCGCGCGGCTCGAACAGCAGATCCGCGCGTTCAAGGAGCTGCACGCGACCGAGCTCGGTCTCATCCTCGAGGAGCTGGGTTCGCTCCGCGGCGAGCTCATCGCGATGAAGGCGCCGCCCTCCGACGCGCCGGCAGCCGCCGTCGATCCGCGTGACCCCGCCGCGAGCTCGCCGAAGCGGGCGGCGTGGCTTGCGGAGCAGGAGCGGAAGGAACGCGAACGGCAGGAGCCGCTCTCGCGCCGTGAGCTGCTCCGGGGACGCGACCGCGAGGGCTCCGAGGGCTAGGTAGCGGCGCGGGCCTTGCGGCGTCGCTTCAGGATCCGGTACGAAACCTCGGCGACGAGCGCGAAGAGCGCGATGCCGAGGAAGATGAACGCCTCGGTCGACATGCCCGGAAGCAGTGCGTTGGATTTGGCCGGTGGCGCCGCCGCGATGATCGCGCTCGGGCTGGTCGCGAGGGCAGCCTTCCCTTCGGCGTCAAGCGTCACGGCGTAGATCTCGAAGTTGCCGCTGCGCGGCGAGGCGAAGAGCAGCTGCTTGCCATCGGCCGAGAACTCGAAGGGGCCCTGCGCGAGGATGCCCTGCGCGAGCTGATCGCGCGTCGCGCCCGCGTCCGGCTGCTGCAGCCAGAGATCGGTCCAGCTCTGGTCGAGGAGCAGGTGCTCGGTGATGTAGAGGATCTGGCCGTTCGACAGGAACACCGGGAAGTGGCTCCGCTCGCCGGTCGGCGAGACGGGCTGCGGAGTGCCCGGCTGGATCGCCGACATCACGAGGACGCGCGCGAGGTCACCGTCCGAGAACGCGAGCCGCGAGCCGTCGGGCGACCAGCGCACCGAGTGGCACGCGAAGGTGCACTGGTTGTTCTCTTCGCGCGCGAGCCCCTTGGTCATCTGCACGAGCCCGCTGCCGTCACGCTGCGAGGCCCACACGTCCATCGAGCCGGTGAACGGGCCGGAGTCCGCGGGGGGCGTGGCCTTGTACACGTAGAACGCGATGCGCGTTCCATCGGGGCTCCAGCTTGGGAACGTCGCGATATTGCCGAGCCTTGTCACCCGCGTGCGGCGCTGGCTCGCGACGTCGATGATCCAGATCTCGCGATGCGTCGGGTCCCCGGAGTCGACGGCGATGGCGTTCCCGTCGGGACTCCACGCCGGGTGGCGGTCGTCGATGTCCTTCCCGCTCGAGATCTGCTTCGTATTGGTCCCGTCGGCGTTCATGACGTAAATGTGGAACGTGCCATCGCGGTCGCTCTGATAGGCGATGCGCTTTCCGTCGGGGCTCCACGCGGGACGCACGTTCGTCGCGTCCGCGGAGTCGGTGAGCTGCCGGATGGGCGACGCGGCGTTCGTCACGGTCGCTGTGAGCGAGCCGATGGTGAGCGCGAGGAGCACCACGCGCGCGCCCGACAGGAGCCGCAGGCCATCCAGCTTCATTCGCTCGTCCCTTGGCGCAATAGTCTCCACGATTGCTGGGTAAGCAGCCAGCCGAAGGCGATGATGAGCATTCCCCCAACAAAAAGGGCCAACTGCGCGGGGATGCCCTCTTTCTGAGCCGTCGTGGCGGTGAATGCGCCGGTCACGAAGAACGCGCCGACGATCGCGTTGAGCGTCGCCCAGGCGATGCCCAGCACGGCAGCGAGCTGTCTCACGCGGCCTCCGACCGGTCACGCCGCTGGCGCCAGCCCGGGAAATGCGTGCGTGCGTACTGCTCTCCGACCCAGGTCGTGGTCATCGACACGACGAGCGGCCAGCGGGCGAAGACGTAGCGCAGGTGGTCGAGCACCTTCAGTACGAGCAACACCATCGCCGCCACATGCAAGGTCGAGGCCCCGAACAGGATCGGCCCGGGGACCGGCGTCAGGTAACGCAGCGCCTTGATGAGACCGGTGATGGTGATGAGCGCGAGCGCGAAGGTCCACGTCGGGAAGGAGAACGCGGTCTCGTAGTACGTGAACTGCCCGACCTCCGCCGGCGTGCCGCCTCTGTCCAGGCGAAGCACGCGGGCGACCTCCCGGCCGACCATCGGGGGCAGCTCGTGAACGAGCCCCTGAAGGTGCCGCTTCCACTGGCCGCGCGGCGGGACGAGCCCGTGATGCCCCGTCTGCCACCAGTAGGCGAGGAAGTAGCTGATCGAGAAGAGGATGATCCCCGCGCCGATGTAGTGGACGCGGTAGATGAGGTACAGGTCCGTGGGAAGCTCGATATCGACGATCCCGCCGAAGTACTGCCACACGCCCGTCGGCAGCGCGAGGACGAAACCGATGGTGATGATCCAGTGCCCGACCACCGTCGCGCGACTGAAGCGCCGTATCTGGCCGGGCTTCGTCGAGCGCGCGTTCTGCGCGGTGGCCGCGCCGAACATCCCGGCGACGATCCCGAACGCCAGGACGAACGGGATCGTCCGTGCGAAGGTGATGTTGTCGGCGAGCTCGTGGCTCCAGGGCTGCGCGCCGGCGTACTGCTGCGCGTAGATGTTCATCGCGGCGGCGACGAGGACGCCCGCGCCGATGAGGAGCAGCGCCAGCGTCGCGAGCCGCATCGTCGCTTAGGCCTTGCCTGTCGCGGGGCTGCCTTCGAACGTCTGGAAGGACTTGAGACGGCCCCAGGTCGCCATGTCCGATGCCGGCGCGGCGAGGCAGAGCCGTTTCGGATCGTCGAGCTTGATGACGCCTTGCCGGATGCGGACGTTGATGGGACACGCCTCGACGCACGCCGGCCCGGCCTCACGCCAGAAGCAGAGGTCGCACTTCGTGAACGTGTCCGCGTCGGGGTCGTATGTGATGCGCGAGCTCTGCGGCGGCGTCGGGGTGGCCTTGGCGTTCGTCGCGTTCGCGAGATCGCTGACCGGGAAGATGCACGCCTCGTTGCATCGGCCGCAGGACACGCAGGTCTCTTCTTTGATGTAGCGCGCGCCGGTCTTCGGATCGACGGTGAGGGCCTCGACCGGGCAGACGTACAGACACTCCGCGGTCGGGCACTGGAGGCAGGGCTCCTGGTGGAACGATCCGCGGTCGGGATATGCCGTCCGCACGGCGGCGTCGACCCTCACGCTGGGATCGTCGAAGATGCGGATGCGGGGAACGTTGGACATTCCGGCCTGCTCGTGCACCTGTCCGCAGCGCACCTCGCAGGTGAGGCAGCCGATGCAGAGCGTCGGGTCCGGAAAGATGACGCCGCTGGACTGCTTCGTCGCTGTGGGCGTCGCGGCCTTGGCCGAGCCGATGCCGCCGATCGCCTCGAGTGCGATGAACGCGACGATCGGGGCAGCGCTCATGAGCAGGCCGCGTCGCGAAACGTCGGTTCCCTGGGGACCCTGTTCCTCGTGGCTCGGTCGGTCAGACAATGGCGATTGACCTCGTCGCTCGTTTGGGCTCCGGCTACCCCGGCGAAAGTAAGCCTGCCCGATACCCGGGACCTACGCAACGCGGCGGAACGGACGTTCGCCTGTAGGCCAGAATCGTGCGAATGCCCGATCTGGAGCGCATCCGCGCGAACCCACACCTCCGGGGATTCGTGTTCCTCAGCGAGGCTCAGGAGCACGCTCAGGCAGGACGCGTCGGGGACGCGCTCGACACGCTCGAGCGCGCCTTGGCGGAGGGCTGCCGCTACCGGCGCGAGTGGCTGAACGGTGATCCGCGCCTCGCCCCGCTGTGGTCCGACCCGCGGTACGAGCAGCTCGCCGAGCGGTCGGCGGCGCGATACGCCGAGGACGCCGCCGCCGCACGGCCGCACCTCATGTTCGCGATCCCCGACGATCTCCCTGACGCGTTCGGCTATCCGCTCCTCATGGTGCTGCACGGCAACAACAGCAACTCGAGCGAGACGGCGCCGCAATGGACCTCGCTCGCGGACGCCGGGTGGGTCGTCGCGGTGCCGCAGTCGAGCGAGATCGGCGCGACACCCGGCGCGTTCGTGTGGAACGATCGCGAGGAGACCGCCAGGCAGATCGACATGCACCTTGAGCGCATCAAGCGATCGACGTCCGTGGACGTCGGCCGGATCGTGCTCGCGGGCTTCTCGATGGGCGGGCTGCAGGCGGTCGCGCTCGCTCTCACGCGCCGCATCAAGGTGCGCGGCATCATCCCGATCGCTGCGTGGCTCCCCCCGGTGCCGCACGTGCGGGACCTGCGCGCGCTCGTCGAGGGCGGCGCGACGAACAAGATGATCCGCGCCTTCGGCATCGTTGGCGAGAAGGACGAGAGCGTGGACGGCGTGCGCGAGCTCTTCGACGTGTTCGCCAAGAACGGCATGCGCGCGCAGCTCGAGGTACGAGCCGGACTCGGCCATGAGTACCCGACCGACATGAGCGAGACGCTCGCGCGCGCGGTCGCGTTCGTGACCGCGCCCTAGCCACGCCGAGTCGCGACGGCGGCGCGCCGCCCTACTTCACGACCACCCTGCCGGTCATGTTCTCGGGTATGTGATAGCTGCAGACGTACGGATAGACGCCGGGCTTCGTGAAGGTGAAGGTGAAGATGTCGACCCCACGGCTCATCGGACTGTTCGAACGGAAGAAGCCGTCCGACGAGATGACGTCGTGCAAGTTCTCGCCGGTCGCGATCTGCCAGGTGACCGTCCCGCCGACGACGATGGTGATCTCCTGTGGCGAGTACGCGTTGTCGCTGATCTCGACCCTCCCGCGTGTGAACACCTCCGCCGTCGGGCTAGGTCGTGATGTCGCGGCGGCGGTCGCTCGGGTGGACGTCGGCGGAACCGGCTCGGTCCCGACGGGCCCACCTGTCGAGCCACACGCCCCGGCCACGATGACCCAGGCCCAGAGCGCCGCAGCTCGTCGCGTCGATCGCGCCGGCCCGCCCGTCATCTCGTTCCTGGTGTGACGACGACGTCATCGAAGCAGGTCACCGAGTCAGCCTTCGTCCAGAGCCCGATGCGTCCGGCCCTATAGGTAGGGTCCGACGCCTCGACGACGAGCGCTCCGTTCAGGTAGCCGCGCAGCCTGTCGCCGCTCGCCTCCAGGCGGAGCTCCTGCCACTGACCGCGCTGCACCTTCGCGCTGCCTTCCTTGATCGCGCTGCGCCGACCGCCGGCGTACTTGTAGAGGTTCACGTTCGTCTCGAGCGCGTTCGCGCGCACGATGTAGTAGTTGTCCTTGTCCTGGACGCGGACGATGATGCCGGCCGCCTGATCGACCTTTCCGGAGATGGGCTTGAATCGCATCGTGACGGTGAGATCACCGTAGACGCCGGTCCCGAGCGCGACCGCCGGGAACTCGGCGTCGCCGGTCTGGCACAGCGCGTTCGGACCGCTGGGCGCGTCCGGTTCGGCGCGGACGACCCACGTTCCGCTGAACACCTGCGCTCCGGCTGGCGCGGAGCCGCCCGCGTCCCCATCGAAGCTCCAAGACGAAGGCGCGGCGCTGGAGGGCGGACGTTCGTATGTCACTGTGGCCGTGCCCTCGCACGCGACGGCGACCGCGAATGTCAACGTGAGTGCGAGGACGCTCTGGAGTGGCCTCATCGGAGATCTCCCATCTCACACGGATCGATCGACGAAGATAGCCGCCGCGGCGCGCGACCGGCACGGACCGGCGCCATGCCGACAGCCCGCTGTGACTACCGCGGCAGATCCTCGGGGCGATCGACGTCGCGCACGATCCCCGCGTCGTCGATGTCGACGTCGGTGCGCTCCTCGAGGTGTTTCTTGATGACCTCGTGGAGGTTCGAGGTCGGGTCGGTCGCGGCGATCTCGTCGCGCAGCGCAAGCGGCATCGCGACGGGGTGACCGCGCTTGCCGTTGTAGCGCGGCGAGACGATGCCGCGCTGCAGCGTCCACACGTCCAGCACCTGGCGCACGGTGGCGGGCTGCACGAACGGCATGTCGCCGGGCAGCACGAGGAGGACGTCGCCCTGGGCGGTGCGCACGCCCTCCTGGATCGACGAGAACATGCCTCGCGAGGGATCGGGGTTCTCGACCGCCCGCACCCGCGGATCGTTGAGCGCGTTCACGTCCCGCTCGAGCTCGGCGCGGGCATCGGCGCCGACGACGACGATGATCTCGCTCACGCCGCCCTCGAGGAGGCTGCGGATGGTGCGGTCGAGGAGCGGCTCGCCGTCGACCTGAGCGAGAAGCTTCTTCCCGCCGAACCGCTCGGCCGAGCCGGCCGCGGTGACGATCGCGACGGACCGCGCTGAGTCAGGCATCGCGGAGAGAACGTAGCGCGCGCTCGGCAAAGACGCGCGCGGCGCGCTTTCGCTGGCTGATCGTGCCGGAGGTGTTGTCCATCGGCCGGGCCGCCTTGTGGGCCGCGTCCGCCACGAGGGCGATCGCGTCGTCCTCCAGTTGCGTGCCTCGCAGCGCCGACGCATCGACCGCGACGGGCCGCGATCCGAGCGCGGTGATCGCGACGCGCGCGTCCGCGACCCGACCGTCGGCCCACCGCACCGCGGCCGCGACACCGGCGATCGGGAAGTCGAACGCGCCGCGGTCGCGCTGCTTCAGGTACGTCGAGCGCCAGCCGTCGCTCGGCGGAAGCACGATCTCCGTCACGACCTCGCCGGGCTCGAGCGTGAGGTAGCGGATGCCGTCCTCGCGGTAGCACTCGGCGAGCGACACGTCGCGCGAGCCCTTCGCGCCGAGCACGCGAAGCGAGGCGCCGAGCGCGATGAGCGCGGGGACGGTGTCGGCGCTCGCGACGGCAAGGCAACGTGGGCTCGATGTCGCGACGCGGCACACGACCTCGGCGTGCGTCTTCATGCAGAAGCCCTCCGCGGTGCGCCAGAACAGCGATTGGTCGTACCAGTTGCAGCGGGTGTCGAGGCAGATGTTGCCGCCGATCGTGCCCATGTTGCGCAGCTGCGGCGTCGAGACGAGGTGCGCTGCCTCCGCGAGCGCCCGGTAGCCCTCGCGCACTTTCGGGTGCGTGCTGACCGCCGTCAGCGTCGCGCCGGCGCCGATGCGCAGTCCGGAGCCGTTGCTGATCGTCCGCGGCAACGAGGCTGAGAGCGAGATCACGAGCTCCGGCTGGAACTGACGGCGCTTCATCTTCGGGTACACGTCCGTCCCGCCGGCGACGTACATCGATGTCGCGAGGTGTTCCGCGCGCAGACGGACCGCGTCCTCGAGCGTCGCGGGCGACACGTAGCGGAAGCGTGGGAGGCGGAGCATCAGCGCGCCCCGGCGGGCGGCTCGCCCGCGCCGCGCCGCTCGCGCGCATCGGTCGTCGCCTGAAGCCGCCGCATCGCGCGCTTCGGATCGCCCTTGCCCGTGCCGAGACCGTCTGGTCCGATGCGATCCTTCGGAACACCGCGGTTGTCGCGCTTCCCGAGCGCGTCGAGGATCTTCTCGGCGGTGATCGGCGTCTCGTCGAAGCGCACGCCGATCGCGTCGAACACCGCGTTCGCGATCGCGGGTATGACCGGATTGAGCGGACCTTCGCCGGCCTCCTTCGCGCCGTAGGGACCCTCGCTGTCCATCGACTCCACGAGGATCGCCTCCAGCTGCGGCGTGTCGAGGCTCGTGGGGAGCTTGTAGTCGAGCAGGCTTGGCTTCTTGTGCAGGCCCCCGCGGAAGACCTGCTCTTCGACGGCGATCTCGCCGTAACCCATGTATGCGGAGCCCTCGACCTGCCCCTCGGCGTTCACCGGACTCAGCGCGCGCCCGCAGTCGTGTGCCGTCGTGATCTTCTCGACGGTCAGCTGCCCGGTGTCGAGGTCGACGCTCACCTCGGCCACCGCGGCCTGGTACGAGTACGCCGGTGTGGGCCCGACGCCCGCGCCCTTGTACGTCCCGCCGATGCCGGCCGGGGGCTTGTACGAACCCGCCGCGACGAGCGTGCCGTGCTTCGCCTCGGCGAGGTTGGCCGCCTCGACGAAGGTGACGAACTTCTCCGGATCTTTGAGGTCGTAGATGCGCCGGAACGCGGCGCCGAGACGGTCCGCGGGGACGCCGAGCTTCGCCGACGCGGCCTCGACGAGCAGCGCGCGGAGCTTCAGGCCCGCGTCCTTCGTCGCGTTGCCGGCCATCATCGTCACGCGGCTCGAATACGAGCCGAGGTCGACGGGCGCCAGCGACGTATCGCCGGAGACGACGTGAACGTCTTCCGGCAGGACACCGAGCGCCTCGGCAGTGACCGCGGCCAGCATGTTGTCCGAGCCCTGACCGATCTCGCTCGTCCCGCACATCACCGTGACGCCGCCGCCCCGATCGATGCGGATCTCCGCGCCGCTGTGCGGCATCTCGTTCCAGTAGATCGGCAGCCCCGCACCGGAGATGTACGCGCTCCCCGCGGCGCCGATGCCTTTTCCCTTCACGCGCCGTGCGCGCTTCTCGGTCCACCCGGTCGTGTCGCGAGCCCGCTCAAGGCACTCGCCGAGGCCCATCGAGGTGATCCGCAGGTCGTTCACCGTGCGACTGTTCGCGGGCTGCAGGATGCGGAGGCGGTACTCGATCGGGTCCAGGCCGAGGTCCGTCGCGACCTTGTCGAGCTGGCACTCGAACGCGTAGCGGGGCTGCGTCGTGCCGTGCCCGCGCTTGGGGCCGCATGGCGGCTTGTTCGTGTACACGCGCACGCCGTCGAACTTGTACGCCGGCACGCGATACGTGACCGTCAGGAGCGCGCCGGTGTAGTAGGTCGTCGCGATCCCGTACGAGGCGTACGCGCCGCCGTCCAGGTAGCTCTGGAAGTGCACGGCGGTGATCTCGCCGTCCTTCTTGACGCCGGTGCGGATGTGCATCTTCACGGGGTGGCGGCCGCGATGGGCGTAGAAGACCTCTTCGCGGTCGAGCGTGATCTTCACCGGCCGCTTCGTGCGCATCGACAGGAGCGCGGCCGAGAACTCGTGGCCAAATGGGTCCGACTTTCCGCCGAATGCCCCTCCGTTCGGCGTGGCGATGACCCGGATCCGGCTGCGCGGGAGGCCGAGCACCTTCTCGAGCTCGCGGTGGAGGTAGTGGGGGACCTGCGTGCTCGTCCAGAGCGTGAGCTTCGCGTCGGCGTCGTACGAAGCGATGCAGGCGTGCGACTCGATCGGCGCGTGCGTGTTCCCCTCGAAGAAGAACCAGTCGTCGCGCACGTGGTCGGCCGACGCGAAACCAGCCTCGACGTCGCCGAACGAGAGGTGGACCTCCTTGAAGACGTTCGCGCGCCTGGCGTCCTCGTGGATCTTCACGTCGTCGCGCTCGAGCGCCTCCTCGATCGTGAAGATCGGCTCGAGGTCCTGGTAGGTGACGTCGATGAGCGAGAGCGCCTCGAAGGCCGTGTCCTCGTCGAGCGCGGCGACGGCGGCGACCGGCTCGCCGACGTAGCGCACCTTGTCCACCGCGAGCGCGGTCTCGTCCTGCGTCGAGGGCATGATCCCCATCCGCTCGGGCATGTCCGCGCCGGTCACGATCGCGACGACGCCGGGGTGGGCGAGCGCTCGGCTCGTGTCGATGCCCACGATGCGCGCGTGTGGCCGGGTCGCGCGCAGCAGCCGGCCGTGGAGCGTGCGTGGGAGGCGGATGTCGTCGGCGTAACGCGCGCTGCCGGTGAGGTGGCTCCAGGCGTTCACCTTCGGGAGACGCCGCCCGAGGATGCTGAGCTCGCTCATCGCGCAGGCCTCGTTCCCGGATCTGGTCGCGACGCGCGTTCAATGGCCTCGTAGATCGCGGTGTATCCGGTGCAGCGGCAGAGGTTGCCACTGATCGCCTGCGCGATCTCGTCGCGGCTCGGACGCGGGTTCGCGTCGAGGAGCGCTTTCGCGCTGAGCAGCATCGCCGGCGTGCAGTACCCGCACTGCGCGGCGCCCTCCTCGGCGAACGCGATCTGGAGCGGGTGGAGCCGCGGGCCGTTCGCGAGTCCCTCGACGGTGAGGACCTCGCCCTGACCGATCTGCTGCGGCAGCGTGAGGCAGGAGAGGATCGGCACGCCGCCCAGGAGTACGGTGCACGCGCCGCACTCGCCGAGCTCGCAGCCGTGCTTCGTCCCGGTGAGGTCGAGCTCCTCGCGCAGCACCTCGAGCAGCGTGTGGTGCGGCTCCGCCGCGACCGTGCGGATCTCGCCGTTGACGCGCAGCGTGAGCATCTCCTTCTCGCTCACGCTGGCTCCCGCACCTTCGCGCCCATGCGCCGCGAGATCTCGCGCGCCGCGGCCGCGCACTGCGCGCCGATCCGCTTCAGCGTCCGTAGATCGATCCGCTGTTTGAACCCGACGACCATGACGAAGCCGATGCGCCTCCCGCGCGCGTCGACGATCGGCGCGGCCGCGGCGCGGACGCCGGGAAAGAGCTCCTCGTCGTCATACCCGACCGCAGCCCCCTTCACGACCTTCGCGTGCGCGCCCTTGTCCAGCGGCAGCCGGCGCCCGAGCGGCGCGGTCATGTGGAGGTCCGTCTGCGGCTCGGCGCGCGCGGCGATCTCGACCTTCCCGTCGCGCACGAGCCCGAGGATCGCGGTCTCGCCGAACGATTCCATGAGCGAGACGAGGTGCGGCTGCGCCGCGGCGCGCACGTCGGGCGCGCTCGCCTCGGCCAGCACCCGGAGCTCCGGGCCCAGCCGGAACCGCGTGTCGGGGTCGCGCGCCACGAGGCCGTGCGCGTCGAGGGCCAGCAGCACGTCCCGCAGGGAGCCCTTTGAGACGTTCAGTGCCCGTGCCAGCTCGCTGATGCCCTGCGGGCGCCCGCCAGTGGCGAGGGCGCGCAGGACCCGCGCTGCCTTGTCGATCGCCGGCACCGGCCGGAGCCCCGTACTGTCCGCCATACGCGTACGGAGGATAGTACGCGGCTGTCACCAGGCCGCGACGGTGCCTTGCTAGACTCCGCGCGAGCGAACGGCGGGAGGGATCCGATGCCGACCATCCGGCTACCCGAAGAGTCCGAGCACGGCGACATGGTCAAGAAGGTCGACGCGATGATCCGCGAGATCTCGAAGGCCACGTCGATGACCCAGACGACACGAGCGCTCGGGCTGCGGCCCTCGATCCTCATCGGCAACCACCAGGAGCTCACCCACGTCATGGCGACCCGCTCGCTGAAGAACGAGCAGAAGCGGATGATCGCGCTCGCCGTCGCCGCGGTGAAGGCCGCGCCCTACGAGCTGTACGCGCACACACGCGGGCTCCAGCGCGAGTACGCCTTGGACGACGGATCGATCGTCGAGCTCATCGCCACCATCGCGCACGTGACGAGCATCAACGTGTTCGAGAAGGCCATCGGCGCGTTCAACGACAATGCCCCGATGCGCGCGCAGGACCCGTCGTCGGCGATCCTCGGCGAGGTCCGCGCGAAGCTCGGGAGCGTCCCGCGGTACTTCCTCTACATGGCGACCGACCCGCTCTACGCGCGCATCGTCCTCGACCGCGAGGTCTCCACGGTGCACGAGGGCGAGGTGTCGCGCCTCAACAAGGAGCTCGTCGCTTACGCCACGAGCGTCGTGAACGACGGGCGCATGTCGATGATCTATCGCGCGGAGGCGCTGCGGCAGCTCGGCGCCACGAACGAGCAGATCTTCGAAGCGACGACCGTGATCAGTGTGTACGCCAAGAACTGCGCGTTCTCGACAGGTCTGCAGTTGGAGCCCGCCGCGCAGTAGGCGCGGGTCGGCGCGCTAAAGCAGCGTCGCGCCCAGCGTCTTCTCGAGCTCCCGCAGCGCGTCGGCGTGCGCTTCGAGGTCGAACGAGGTCACGCCGTCCCGCACGACCTCGACCGCGTAGCCGAGATTGCGGGCGTCCGCCGCCGTGTAGAGGACGCAGATGTTCGTGCAGTCGCCAACAAGGCGTAGCGTGTCCACGCCGCGCTCGCGCAGCGTGATGTCGAGGTCCGTGCCGAAGAAGCCCGAGTAGCGGCGCTTCGGGATGACGACGTCGCTCGTCGCCGGCGCTAGGCGCGGGATGATCTGCGCGCCCTTCGTTCCGTGGATCGCATGCGGCGGAAACATCGCGCTCGGCGAAGGAGCCGGTCGTGTTTCTCACCGACGACCACCTCCCCGACGACGCCGA
>JBIOUD010000030.1:0-22175 GCA_044866725.1 Candidatus Limnocylindria bacterium
CCGCACCGACGGCCTCGACAGCGCGAGGGGTAATGAACGTGCGACCGTTCGCGACGGATACGAGATCCGGTGGTGCGTAGCTCTCGGGCAGCATGTACGTCCAGTCGAGGTACGTGCGGACGTGCTCGGGGTACGCCGTGATCGGCGTCGGTACGTCGGCGACGTTGCAGTACGGCGCCGGGCCGGACGCGACAGGCGTCGGCGACGCGGTCGGTGTCGGGCTGGGTGTCGGCGCGACCGTCGGCGTCGCCGTCGGCGCGGGCGTTGGCGTCGCGGTGCTGACCGCGGTCGGCGTCGCGGCCGACGGCGCCGTCGTCGCTGAAGGAAGCGTCGACGGGGACGGCGAGACGACGGCGCCGCCGCAGGCGGCGATAGAGAGAACGATGACGAGCGCGGCTATGCGGGAAACGGCAGGTACCCCATGCTCTACCGAAGTCTCGCAGACCCTCAACGCGGCTTGAGCAGGGCGTCCTTCAGCGCTTCCGCCCACTGCGCATACGCGTCCGCCGACGGGTGAAGCCCGTCGGGCGCGGTCATCTTCTTGCGCATCTGCTCGCGCATGAGCGGGAAGATATCGACGAAGCGGCCGCCGGCGCGCTCGACCTCCTCGCGCGCGACCTGGTTGTAGCGCTCGATCGCGCGCGCGGTCGCGGCCGGCTCGCCGAACGCCGCCCCCGCGGCGGTCAGCGACCAGTCCGGCTGCGGGAGGCCGAACCGCCGTGCGTCTGGCGCGCCGGAGCGGACGCGATCGTGGATCCGCCGTAGCTGACGGCGGTAGCGATCCTCGGCCTTCGCCGTGACCGCGCCGTCGACGCGGAGCGCGGCGACGATGTCGTTCGCTCCGATGAGCACGGTGACGAGGTCCGGCGCGTATGCCTCCACGAGCGGTAGCTCCTCGTCGATGAGATCGTCGGTCGTGTAGCCGTTCACCGCGGGGTTGCGCACATCACACTCGATGCCCGCGTCCCACCAGCGGTTCACGAGGACCGCCGGGAACGAGCGATCGGGCGTCGTGCCAGTTCCGATCGTGAATGAGTCGCCGAGCGCCAGGTACCTCACGCGAATACGCCGAACGTAAGGACGGTTCTAATGTAAGAAGCCGTCCAGAGCTTCACGGGAGTGTTTTTTTGGCTGATTTCGACCTGATCATCATCGGCGGCGGGCCCGCCGGCCTCACGGCCGGCCTGTACGCCGCCCGCGCCAACATGAACGCCGTGCTGTTCGAGGCGAAGGACGTCGGCGGAGAGATCCTCAACACGGAGCTCATCGAAGACTATCCCGGGTTCGCGTCGGTGACGGGCGCAGAGCTCGCCACGAAGATGGCCGACCACGCGCGCAAGTTCGGCCTGCGCATCGAGACGTACACGCCCGTGAAGGAGATCCGTCTCGAGGGCGACCGCAAGATCGTCGAGCTCGAGGACGGCACGACGCACACCGCGTACGCGGTCATCGTGACCGTGGGTGGCGAGCCGACGAAGCTCGGCGTGCCCGGCGAGGCCGAGTTCCACGGCCGCGGCGTTTCGTACTGCGCGGTCTGCGACGGGGCGTTCTTCAAGAACAGCGATCTCGCCGTGATCGGTGGAGGCGACAGCGCATTCCAGGAGGGACTCTTCCTCACGCGCTTCGCGAAGACGCTCAAGCTCGTGCACCGGCGCAACGACTACCGCGCGCAGGCGATCCTCCAGGACCGGCTCCTCAATATGGACAAGGTCTCGACGGTCACGCCGGCCGTCGTGACCGAGATCGGCGGCGATGACGCGGGCGTGAAGTGGATGGACGTCGAGCGCGATGGGAAATCCGAGCGCCACAACGTGGACGGGGTGTTCGTGTTCATCGGCTTCAAACCGGTCGGCCGCTACCTGTTCCCCAAGGATCACATCGAGCACGATCAGAACGGCTACCTCATCACCGACCAGTTCATGCAGACGAGCATCCCGGGCGTGTACGCGGCCGGCGACACGCGTGCCCAGCTCGCGAAGCAGGTCACGACCGCGGTCGGCGACGCGACGACGGCCGTGCTGCACGCCGAGCGCTACATCGAGGAGATCAAGCACGCCGAGAAGGTGTTCCCGCAGGTGCCGAAGGACGTCATCGTCCGCGCGACCGAGGGCATGCGCGTGCTCACCTTCGCGCCAGGTCGAGTGGTCATCCGAAAGGGCGATTTGCCGGACGCGCTCTACGTCGTCACGAAGGGCGAGGCCGTCGTCGTCGAGACGGACGACAAGGGCGTCGAGCACGTCATGAACACGATCAAAGAGGACCAGTACTTCGGCGAGATCGGCATGCTCCGCAACGAGCCGCGCAACGCGACTGTGCGCGCGAAGACGAGCCTCGAGGTCATCGCGGTCTCACGCGACTCGTTCAACATGCTCGTGAAGAGCTCGAACCAGACCGCCGACGAGATCGCGCGTGTCGCACAGGAGCGCATGGGGCCAGCCGCGACCGCGCGCTAGAACCCCGCGCAGTCCGCTGCGGTCGGCGCTGCGATCTGGAACGGCCGCATGAAGTCGACTCGTGTCTCATGTGTCATCACACCCCAGTGCCACGCCACCGGGACGGAGTCAAAGCCGATCGCAGTGCCCGGCGCGAGGTGCGAACACGCGTATTGCGGATCGTTCGTGCGGAACATGATCCCGATCATGCGTTCCTGCGACGGTCCCAGGACCGCGGAAAAGAAGGGCGCGTTCGCCAGCACCGCCGTGCCATCGGCGTCCCACGGGTCTCCGCCATCGAAGATGTCGGCGAGATTGACGGGAACAGGCGCATCGAACTGTGCAAGCCACTTGCGGCTCGCTCCGTCGACCGTGAGCGGAACGGTCCCGCTGTTCCGCACGGAGAGCCAGACCACGATGGACGTGTTCGGCTTGTACGCGTACCGCAGCGGGCAGGGCTCGCGGCATGCGACCGGCGTTGGCAGCAGCTCCATCGCAGTCCGTGGTGTGGCAAAGACCGACCCCCTCGTGATCTGTCCGAACGGCGACGTGGCGTCGAGCGTGACCGCGACCGCGGCGACGAGGAGCACGGCGGCGATCGCGGCCCGGCGCATTTTCGGGCGCGAGCGTACGGCGTCGAGGTGCAATCAGGAAGGTGCGGGGAGTCAGATCGTCGCTGTGTAAGCCGCTAGTTCGGTCGCGGCGCGAGCTCGCGGACCGTACGCACGATCTCATCGAGCTCGAACGGCTTCTCGATGACGCGATCGATGCCGCGGCGCTTGAACTCGCTCCGGTGCTCGCTCGCCACGGCGGTCTCGAACATCACGGGCACGCCCTTGAGGTTCTCGTCCTGGCGCACGCGGTCGTAAAGCTCGATGCCCGACATCCCTGGCAGACCGACGTCGAGGACGAGAAGGTCGGGCTTGATCTTCTTGAGCGTCTCGAGGGCCTCGGTCGGCCGCATCAAGTGGATGGCGTAGTAGCCATCCTCATCGTTGATGATCGACGCGAGGAGTTCGCCGACAGGCCGGTCGTCCTCGACGACCACGACCACGCGCCTTCGCCCGCTGGCGCTCTTGGTCATCCGGCGCTCCAATCTGTTGCGGCCTGACGTAGCCGGCTACCGGATGGTCTGCCTGTCCTGTGCCACTCACAGCCACTGGCATGACAGTCCGTCACGAACATTTACAACGATCCTGTTACGTAACGGCTCGCTCGCTAGGCCGGCAGCGGCGTCTCCATGTAACGCTCGGCCTTCCCGAGCGGGGTCGCGAAGCGGAAAACGAAGGCGATCGCGAAGACCGCGACGCCGATGCCCGCATAGACAGCGCGCACATCGCCGGTGCGTTCGATGAGGAGGCCGCCGCCGATCGCGCCGACCGGATTCGCCGACCACGCGAGCACCATCGCGACGCTGATGACGCGGCCGAGCATGTGGTTCGGCACGATCGCCTGACGCAGCGAGCCGGTGTTGATGTTGAACAGCGTGCCGAGCCCGCCTTCGAGCCCAAAGAGCACCGCTGCGAGCCAGAACGTCTGCGTATATGCGAGCGCCACCGTAGCCAGCCCCGACAACATCAACGCACCGAGCGCGACGTTACCGAAGGACCATCGCTTGCGGAGCGGCCCCGCGAGCAGGCCGAGGATGAAGACGCCCGCGCCGGCCGCCGCGAAGAGGATGCCGATCTGGCTGTCCGCGGCTCCGAGCTCGCGCTTCGCGAACAGCACGATCTGGGCGTACGTCGTCGTGGCCAGGACATTGATCAGCGCCATCATCAGCGAGATGTTCCGCAGCACTGGGTGCCGCAGCACGTAACGAAGGCCCTCGGCGATGTCCTGGCGGAGGCTCGTGGTCCGGCGCGTGACCGGCGCGTTGAACGGGACGCGGATCGATCCGAGCAGGGTCGCGGAGAGGAGGAACGTCGCCGCGTCGCCGTAGAGCAGCGCCTCCACCGGGGCGACGGCGAGGAGCGCTCCTGCCGCGAATGGCCCGGCGATCTGCGCGGCCGCGAACGACGCCTGGACGCGGCCGTTCGCCGCGACGAGGTCGTCCTTGCCGACGAGGCTCGGCACCGCCGCGAACTCCGACGCCTGGAAGAAGATGCCGAGCGTCGACGTGATGAAGAGGACCGCGAGGATCCAGAGGACCGAGAGGACGCCGAGCGCCGCGGCGACCGGCACGCTCGCGATCGCGACCGCCGACAGGACGTCGACCGCGATCATGACGCGCTTGCGATCGGTGCGGTCGGTCCACGCGCCGATGGCCAGCCCGAAGAGCAGGTGCGGGATCGTGAACGTCGCCGCGGCGGCGCCGAGCGCGACGGCCGAGCCGGTCAGCTTGAAGACGATGAGCGGTAGGGCGAACTGCGTGACCGAGTTGCCGAAGTTCGAGATCGTCTCACCGACGAAGAACTTCCAGAAGTCAGACGTCAGTCCGCGGCCTCACCACTCCCAGATGGTGCCGGTCGTTTCCGCCCGCGACCACCTCGTCTGTTGCGACCTCCGCGTGATCCCCGACGCGTTCGCTTGCGCGGCGGAGCGGTGAGCGCGGCGGCGCCGTTCGCGTCGGCGGGTGCCGGCACCGGCGTGTCATCGTCGCCACTGTCAGCGACCTCGCCGACTGGCACCTCGGGCGCTTTCGTGTCGCCGTTCAGCCGATCGAAGTGCCCGAGGAGCATCTGCACCTCGGCGTGCTCGCGCACGATCACGTAGCCGGCCTTGCTCCCGTGAGACTCGGAGCGCGCGAGGCCGCGTTCGATCGCCGATCGGATGCTCGATTCGAGCGCGTCGCCCTCGACACGCGAGAGGAGCTCCGCGAAGAGCGCGGCGTTCACCCAATCGATGCGATCGCCGTGCGCCTTCGTCGTGCCGACGAAGTTGAAGAGGTGCACGATGCCGGCGGCCTGCTGCCTGGCGTAATGGACGAGCGGATGCTCGTCCACGAGCCAGCACATCGTGATCTCCTTGCCGTCGCGCTGGACAGCCTCGCTCGCGATCGCGCCTCGCTCCTCGGCGATGTTGTAGAGCGTCTCGAGGAGCACGCGGCGCTGCGTGCGTCCGCGCGCAAGGCCGCCGGGCTGGTCGGCGCGCGACAGTGGGTCGAGCACCGCCTCGGTGACCGGCACGCGCTTCGTGTCCTTCGTGACCGTCTGGATCCGCCGGAGGAGGCGCACGAGGTGGAAGAGCGTCTCCGCGACGAGCGGCGAATTCATGTTCGGCGCGATGAGCTGTTTCGCCGTCGCGCGGAAGCGACCCTGGTTGCGGGCGATGACGTGGCCCTGCTCGATGCCGGCGTCGACGCGCTGCTCCAGTACGGTCGACGCCTCTTTCTCCGAGAGCGGGACGACCGACTGCACGAAGTCCGCGCGCGGCATGGCCTCCGCGCGTATCGCGACGAGCTGATCCAACAGGAGGACCGCAAGTCGCCGCTGTTCCTTGTCCGACTCGGGTGTTCCCGTTGGGACGACAGCCGGGACGGTCGGTGGCTTCGTGCCGGCACCGCCGCGACCGCGACCGCCGCGACGGCCACGACCGCCGCGCTCCACGCGCTCGCGTTCGGCGCGCGGCTCCTCCTCCTTGCCGACCTGGGTGTCGTCGGCGCGAAGTCCGGCGCGTGTCCAGCGCGCCTCGGGGATGAGATCTTCGAGGAGGAAGACGTCGTCGCGGAGGTACGGTGAATCGCGGAGCTCATTCGCGAGCGACTTGTCACCCGCGACGAGGTAGACCTTCTTGTCCTCGTCCTTCAGCGCCTTGCAGAGCGCGTTGAGGTCGCGGTCGCCCGAAACGATGAACCAGAACTCGAGGTCCGGGCGGTCCTTGTACAGGAGCTTCATCGTCCGCGTGATGAGGACCGCGTCGGAGCGGCCCTTGAGCAGGCGTCCGCTCATGCGCTGCGCGACCGCCACCGGCTCGATGCCCGTGAACTCGAGGGACATGAGCAGCGTGTCGTCCTGCGCGGCGACCTCGGATCCGAAGATGGCCTGCTTCACGCGGACAGGGCCGAACTCCGCGGCCTTCTGAAGAATGGCCTGCAGGATCGCGAGCGTGCTCGGCAGTGGTCCCGTGGTGTGCTGGCGAAGCGTGTAGTAGACGTTCTCCCAGTCAATAAGGAGAGCGACGTCAGGCAATGGTTACTCCATATGGGCTCGCACGCCGCCTGACCCGTCCGCGGACCCCCGTGTGGGAGTCACCGCGCTTTGTTGCTCACCCTCGTCCGCGTCGCACCGGTCACCCGTTACGACCCGACCGCGAGCGCGTCACTTCACGAATAGGCTAGCCGTCGCACGCGCCGTTTTTCTGAACACCAGTCTATCTGAGGCTGAGTCTCTTGTCTCGCTACTCTTCGGCCGTGACTGTGGCGGACCGTGCGCTCGCGGATCTCGTCCACTCCGCGTCGGCTCGAGGCGCGACGTACGCCGACGCGCGTGCGGTGGAGCGCGAGAACGAGATCGTTTCGGTGCGCGACGGCGACGTCGAGTCGGTCTCGCGCGCCTCTGATCGGGGGATCGGGTTCCGCGTCATCCACAAAGGTGCCTGGGGCTTCGCGGCGACGGACCGGCGTACCGAGAGCGCGCTGCGCGGACTGGTGGACGAAGCGTTCCGCAGGGCCGAGGCGTCGGCGTCGACGCGCACGAAGCCGGTGACGCTCGCGCCGATCCCGCCGCAGCAGGGCGAGTACCGCACGAAGCTCGGCCGCGATCCTTTCAGCGTGCCGACGAAGGAGCGGATCGCGCTGCTCCAGGCGGCCGACGAGAGCCTCCGCGGCCCCAACGCGAAGCAGCGGCGCGCGTCCGTCGCCGCATACCGCACCCGCAAGCGGCTCGTGACGAGCGAGGGCACCGACGTGTCACAGGAGATCGTCGAGTCCGGCGCAGGGGTCGCGGTCACCGCGGCGAAGGCCGGCGCCCGGCCGGCGCAGCGCTACGACAGCCGGCTCACGCGACAGGCGGGATGGGAGTTCATCGAGGAGCTCGACCTCATTGGTCGCGCGGCGCGCTACCGGGACGACGCCGAGGCGACGCTCGATGCGCCTCTTGCCTCGGAGAAGCCCACGACGCTGGTCTTCGCTCCGGAGTTCCTCGCGCTCCTCGTCCACGAATCGTGTGGGCATCCCACCGAAGCGGATCGGGTGCTCGAATTCGAGGTCGCGTTCGCCGGGACGACGTTCATGTGGCCAAAGGACCGCGGCACGCTCCGCTATGGGAGCGAGCACGTGTCCATGACCGCCGACGCGACGGTCCCGGGCGGCATGGGTACGTTCGGCTGGGACGACGACGGCGTGCCGGCCATGCGGACAAAGCTCATCGACAGAGGGGTGTTCACCGGCTACCTCACCTCGCGCGAGACCGCGGCGGGCCTCGGGCTGCCGGTCGCGATCGGCAGCGCGCGTGCCGAGGGGTGGCAGCACTTCCCGATCGTCCGCATGGTGAACGTCTCATTGGATCCAGGAGACGTTCCGTACTCGGAATTGTTGTCCGGAGTGAAGGACGGCCTGCTCCTCGAGGCGCCCGCCTCCTACTCGCTCGACGACAAGCGGCAGAACTTCCACTTCTCGACGCAGGCCGCGCGGGTCATCAAGGACGGCGAGCTCCAGGGCTACGTTCGCGGCGTCGCCTTCCAGTCGCTCACGCCGGCGTTCTGGGGTCGCTGCGACGGCGTCGCGGACGACTGGGAGCTGCACGGCTTCCTCTCGTGCGCGAAAGGCGAGCCGCTCCAGCTCATGCGCGTCGGCCACGGTGCCGCACACGCGCGCTTCCGCGACGTGCCGATCGAGGTCCGCGAGTAGGCGTCTAGCCCAGCAGGTTCCGGCCCGCGGCGATGAGCAACACGAGCCCGAGCGAGATCTGCACCGTGCGGAACGGCAGTCGGCGCGCCCCCAAGAAGGAGCCAAGGAGCGCACCGGCCACGACGACCGCGACGAACGGTGCGACGTACTCCGCCTCGATCGGCGTGCGCGGCAGACGGGCGAAGAGGCCGGCCACCGAGTTCAGGACGATGAAGGCGGACGCGACGGACGCGGCCTCCTTCACGTTCGCCCAGCCGAGTGCGATGAGGATCGGGGAGAGGAAGATGCCGCCGCCGATGCCTGTCGCGCCTGCCAGAAAGCCGAGCACCCCGCCGAGGATCGCAGCGAAGGCGTAGTACGCGGTGCCCTCGACGCGGAAGTTGAGCGTTGGCGGCTTCGCGAAGAACAGCAGCCGGATCGCCGCGGCGAGCAGCGCCAGGCCGAGGATGATCGCCTGCGTCCGGCCCGTGATCGGCAGCGACCCACCGAGGTACGCCGCGGGCACGCTCGTGACGACGAACGGGAGAAGAAGGCGCGGACGGAGGAAGCCGGCCTGCTGGTACATGATCCAGGCGATCGCGGCCGCGATGATGTTCATCACGAGGATCAGCGTGACGAGCGGAGCCATCGCGAAGCTGAAGAGCGTGAGGATCGCCGTGTAGACCGTCGCGCCGCCGTGGCCGACGCTCGTATAGAGCGCGGCGCCGATGAGGATGCAGATGAGCACCGGGGCCAGCTCCATGTTGGGCAGTGCTTCCTCCTGGCGCCATAATACCTAGGCATATATGGCAGCACGCAGAAGGAAACCTAACAACGGTTCGGTGCGGATCGGCGTGGCCGCCGAGATGCTCGGCGTCTCCGCCGACACGCTGCGACGCTGGGGCGAGACGGGGAAGCTCCGCACGCGGCGCTCGCCAGGCGGGCAGCGCCTCGTCGCGCTGTCGGACGTCCTCCGTCTCTCCGCCGTGCAGCGCGCGAAGGCGCGGCCGCCCGCCGTGGCGCAGTCAGCGCGCAATCGCTTCGAGGGCATCGTCACTCGCGTCGAGAAGGACCGGGTCGCCGCGGTGGTCGAGGTGCGCGCCGGACCGCATCGGCTCGTATCGCTCATGACGGCCGAGGCCGTGGACGATCTTCATCTTCGCGTCGGGCTGGCCGTCGCCTGCGTGGTCAAGGCGACCAACGTCGTCGTCGAGGTCGCCCGCTAGAGTCGTCGCGATGGTGGTGCTCGGACCGGACGCGATGCTCGCGCCGCTCCGCGATGCCTTGAAGGTCGTCAACGCCGACGAGGCCGAGCTCTGGGCGCACCGTCGTCGCTCGGCGATCACGCGCTACGCGCGGAACGAGAGCCACCAGAACGCGCTCGCTGACGAGACGTTCGTTCAGGCGCGCGTCATCGTCGGCGGCGCGGTCGGGATCGCGAGCGCGAACTCGCTCGAGCCGTCGGACCTGCGACGGCTGCTCGCCGACGCGAAGGCGGCGGCGGAGCTCTCTGTGCCGAACCAGGACTGGCCGGGCCTCGCTCCGCCCGCGACGGCGGGGAGTGCCCGGTCCTTCGACGAGACGACCGCCGAAGCGGACGCGGCCGCGCAGGCCGCGCCGATCCGGGAGATCGCGAGCGCGGCGAAGGCGAAGGGCCTCCGCGTCGCGGGAACACACCAGGTCGAGCTCGCCGAGGACGCCGTCGCGAACAGCCTCGGCCTCGCGGCGTACGCGCCGACGACCTGGGCGTATCTGCGCGCGCTCGCGCAGAGCGAGACAGGCGGCTCCGGCTGGGCCGAGGACCTCGGCTGGAGCATCGCTTCGCTCGACGCGGGCGGCGTCGCGGAGCGCGCGATCGAGAAGGCGCTCCTCGACCGTGACCGGATACAGCTCGAGCCCGGGGACTACGAGGCCGTGTTCGAGGAGCTCGCGATCGCCGAGGTACTGCGCTTCATGTCGCTCACCGGCCTCACCGGGCAGACGCTGAAGGACGGCCGCTCCTTCGTGCAGGGGAAGATCGGCGAACAGGTCACTGGTCCCTTGTTCTCACTGTGGGAGGACGCGCTCGATCCGCGTACGATCGCGACCCCGTTCGACGTCGAAGGCACGCCGAGGCAGCGCGTCGCCCTCGTCGAGAAGGGTGTCGCGAAGGGCGTGGTGCACGACCGGCAGTCGGCCAGGTGGTTCAGGACGACGTCGACCGGGCACGCGGCGGACTCGCGCCGCTACGCGGCCGGCGGGCACGCCGGCAACCTCACGATGGCCGGCGGCGACGCGACGCGCGATTCGCTGATCGCGAGCGTCAAACGCGGGGTTCTCATCACGCGCTTCCACTACACGAACACGCCCGACCCGAAGCGCGCGACGATGACCGGCACGACGCGCGACGGCACGTTCCTCATCGAAGACGGAAAGATCACGCGTGCGCTCGCGAACGTCCGCTACCGAATGAGCGCGCTCGATCTCTTCGCCGGCATCGACCTTTTGGGCAAGCAGCGGCTCGTCCGCGACTGGTGGTCATCGAATGGAATGGGGTCGATCGTCTGCCTCGCGCCGCCGGTCAAGGTCGCGCGCGCGACGATCACGGGGTCGAGTCCGCTCTAGTCGCTCGCCCTGCGGTGAAGCACTCCTTTGAGGGCGTGCCGTTACCGATCCGTCGCGAAGTCGATAGCCGCGCGACGCGGGGTGGCCTAACGGATGCGCGCACGACGCGGCGTCATCGCGGCGCGAAATCGCTCAGGAGGAATCCCCATGCCCGTTGCTCCGATCACCGACCTCGGCACCGCGATCGTGACCGGTATCGCGGCGGCCTTCGCGGCCTTCTTCAGCGCCCTCCCCTCGGTCATCGGCGCGCTCCTCGTCCTCGCGATCGGCTGGATCGTCGCCGGCTGGGTCGGCGGCCTTCTCGCCCGCGGCCTTCGCGCGATCCGCTTCGACGAGCTCGCGGATCGCACCGGCGTCACGACCTTCCTCGAGCGCGCGAACATCGCCGCGGATCCCGCGGCGGTGCTCGGCGGCATCGTGAAGTGGTACGTGCGCCTCGTGTTCGTGCTGATGGCGGCGAACGCCGTCGGCCTCACCGCCGTGAGCACCGTCGTCAACTCGATCCTCGCGTTCATCCCGAACATGCTCGTCGCGATCCTCATCCTCGCTGGCTTCGCTTGGCTTGCCGGCATCACGCGAGGCTTCGTGCACGCCGCGGTCGGCGATCGAAACCTGCCGAATGGCGAGGCGATCGCGACCCTCGTCTACGTGACGGTCTTCGCGTTCGGCGTCGTCGCCGCGGCGAATCAGCTAGGCGTCGCCGCGACGCTCGTGAACACGCTGTTCGCCGGGATCGTCGCCGCGCTCGCGCTCGCCTTCGGCCTGGCGTTCGGGCTCGGCGGCCGCGAGGAGGCGGCGCTCATCTGGCGCGACTGGCGCGCGAACGCGACACGCGCGATCGAGTCAGGAGAGCCACGGGCCGTCGCGACCGACATGGCCGGCGCCGAGGAGCGCCGTCGCCGCGACGAGATGTCGCGGCGAAGCTAAGACCGCCGCTCCGAACGTGAGCGCCGTCATCTCGCGATGAACGTGAGCGTCGTCGGATCGGGCGTGATCGCAAGACCCGCCCGGTCCACGACGTTCGCGACGGTGAGCTGATAGCTCTGACCGACGACGAGCGTCCCGGCGGCGGCGACGATCACGACCGTTCGGCACCCGCGGTCCGCACAGGTGATCGAGCTCTTCGCGAAGGCCGCGCCACTCAGCCGGTAGTTCCCGGGCATGACCACGCCGCTGCCCTCGCCGATCTCGAGCATCGGCTCGCTGAACGAGACCGTGATCCGGTCGCCCGACGACGAGGCCCCGGCCACGCGCGGGCGTCCCTCGTCGGCGATCGTCGCCGTCACCGCGGCCGGCTGCGCTTCCATGGGCGCGCCCTGCCGGTCGAGCATGCCGCTCGGCGTGATGCTGTGGCCACCCGGCGGCGCGGCGATCGCGAACACGAACGTGACCGACCGGCAATCCGGCGCGATCGTCGCGCTCATCGTGCTGCGCAGCGCCTCGTCGAGCGCGGGGTCGCTCGTCGCGTAGCGCGAGACGCGATCGATCGCTCCGTCGAGCTGGCTCGGCTGGCCGACGGCGCCGCACGCGATCGCCGAGCGCATCGGCGCGCTGTAGCGGACCGTCAGCTGGAACTGCGTCGCCTGCGCCGATTCGAGCTTCGCCGGGGCAGGAGGTGCGGTCGGCGAGGGCGATACCGACGCGCTCGCGGTGTTCGATGGGCTCGCCGACGGTGTCGAGGACGCGCTGCCGGATGGAGCCGGGCTGGTGCGCGGCGGTGCGGTCGGCGCGGGCGTCGGCCGCTGCGTCGGCAGGCCGAGCTGACCCGACGGCGCCGGCGAGTCGCAGGCGACGACGAGCGCGGTCAGAGCGACGAGGAGCGTGCGCACCATCTGTAGAACGAATACCGCGGCGCGGCCGTTCCTGTTACCGCCTCCTACTGGACGGCGCCGGACGCGAGCGCCTGCAGGTAACGGACGATCTGCCAGCGCTGCTCGTCGGAGAGCTGCTCCTTCCAGGCGGGCATGCCGGTCCCCACGACGCCTTCGCTGATCCAGTAATGCACCTCGCCTTCGGCGTGCTGCGGCACGTGGAGCTGCAGGTTCACCGGTCGAGGATTCAGCGTGAACGCCGCGGGGCCATCGCCGAGGCCGCGCGGGCCGTGGCAGATCGCGCAGTTCGCTTCGTACAGCGCTCGCCCGGCGACGACCGTCGCGGGCGTGTCCGGTGTGGGATTGAAGTTGAAGCGCGCGGTGATCGGCACCGGCGGCGTCGGGATGTTCGGTACGAGCGGCGTGAAGGAGATGGCGTAGAGGAGCACGACGATCCCGCCGAGGATGCCCATCGATACGATCTGCCGGCGCGGGTCTTCGCCGCGCCGCCGCATACGGAACGCGAGCAGACCGAAGATCACGATGCCGGCGATGAGGAAGAGCGCGATGTCCTGGAGCCCCTGGCGGCTGATGGGAAGCGTCGGCACTACTTCGGCTTTTCCCTGTTGCTCGGCTTCCGATTCGACCAGATGTAGAGCGCGGTGAGCACGACGAGCGGCAGGCCGATCTCGACGACCTCGTCGAGCCAGCCCGAGGATCCGTGCGCGACGACCATGAGAAAGCTCATCTCGCTACCTCGAGGCTATACACACCGCTCCCTTCGTTCCCGATGGCGATCGTGACCTTCCACGTTCCCGCTTCGAGTCCCGCGACGTCGATCTGGTAACGCCCGGGCCCGAGTTTCGCGGGGTCCTCCTTCGCCGTGAGCGACGCCTGCGTCGCTGGACCCGTGAAGGTCGCCGTCACGATCTTCCCGCTCACCGGCTCGCCCTTCGCGTCGATGAGGACCATGTTGATGGCCACCGGCGCGCCCGCCTGCGGCTCGGTCGGGTCCGCGAAGACGACCATGTTGTACGGCGGGATCGTCACCACCTGCGCGACCTGGCCGCCGGTGTTCGCGATCGGCACGGTGAAAAGCGCTCTCGTGTCCAAGCGCCCGGTGATGCGCACGATCGTCTCGGCCTTCCACGTGCCGAACATCGCCGTCGGGCTTCCTTCGGCCACGTACTCGCCCGGCGCGCGCTCCTTCGCCGTGAGCTCCTGGATGCCCATGTCGTGCTCGACCATCGTGAAGCGGATGAGGACCGCCTCCGCGTTCGTCACCGGCGTGAGGCCCTGCGTGACGCGCACGACGTAGCGGTTGCGACCGGGGTTCGAGGCCGCGACGAGCATCTCGATGCGCAGCCCGTCGACCCGCTGGGTCTCGTCGAACGCGGCGCCGCTCGTCTGCGCCGGCGGCGCGAGCGCGGTGAGGAAGCCGGCGGCCACGAACACGGCGAGGAACAAGCTGCTCTCGACCGCCACGCCACGCAGGAGCCCTGCGCGCTGCTCTAGCCCGCGCCGCAGCCTCGGTCCCCAGACGAGCAGGTTCAGCGCGCCGAAGGCGAGGATCCCGAGGAGGAGCACGATCTTCGCGAGCAGCGCGATCCCATACGGCGTTTCGTAGAGGTCCTCCCAGAGCACGAGGCGGTCGAACGCCTGGAGCGTGCCCGTCGTGATGAGGACGACCACCGACACGAGCGCGACGAGCGAGAAACGCCAGGTCATCGCGCCGAGCGCGCGGGTGTCGCGGACGGACGGCGCCGCCACGAGCGCGAATGCGAGCACCCCGCCGCTCCATATCGAGATCGCCACGACGTGGATGAAGTCGAGCGCGATGTACTTCGGGTCCCCGCTCGCGGCGGCGTGCGACACCATCGTCGCCCACAGCCCCGCTGCGAGTCCCGCGAACGCGATGACCTCGCGTCGCGCGTCGGCCGGGACGAGCCGCTCGGGCAGGAAGAGCGCGCCGATCGCGACGGCGCCCGCCGCGCCGCGCAGGGCGAGGAAGAGCAGCAGCCGCCCGGGGATGCCGGAGCCGTACGACGCGATCATCAGGGCGCTGCCGGCGATGAGCAGCGCGCCGCCCGCGATCACGAGGTCTCGCTCGCGGCGGCGCTCACGCTCATCCGAAGGCGGGCGGACGAAGAGCGCGAAGAAGGCAAGCCCGAGGACGAGCGCGATGCCGGCGAACGACAGCGCGCGGCCGGCCAGCTCGAGAGGCGCCGGCGGTGGCGCGGGTGGGCCGACGTCCGGGATCTCAGGGAGCGGCGCGTCGCCGATCGCGAAACCGAAGGCCCCCTTGGTCTCATGCCCGTCGACCGCCGACAGCACCGTCCAGGACACGAGATAGCCGCCCTCGACGAGCTGCGGGACCGCGATGCGCAGCGTGTTCGGCTCGTCCGACGCCAGCGCGACTCGTGCGTCGTTCTGCCTGATCCCCTGCGGCATCAGCAGCACGGCGATGTCCGAGCCCGTCGGATCCGGTGTCTCGCTGAAGGTGACGCGCACTTCGCTCGGTGACTTCGCCAGACGCGCGTCCGACCCGGGATTCGACTTCACGTAGTTCGCGTGCGCCACCGCGACCCCGCCGAGGATCGGCAGGATCAGCGTGGCGCAGGTGAGCGCGAGGAGCGTGCGGGCTATGACGACCGCCGCCGCGCGAGGGCAGCTCCGCCGAGGCCGACGATCGCCAGCGCGAGCGCGACGAGCGCGAACGCGCGCGTCTGGTCGACGCCGGACTGGATAGCGTCGAGCTTCCTTCCGAGATCGTCGGCCACGGGCACCGCCACCGGGTACTGCACCGCGGCCGTGTCCTCGATCTCCCCGAACGTGCTCGGTCCGGACGTGAACTTCTCGTCGACGTCCATCGCGTCGATCTTGCCGACGATGTGGAACGTATACGCGCCCTTCACGGTGGGCATGACGACGCCGTTGTACGCGCCGGCGGTGCCGAAGCGCGCCGTGACCGTGAGCTTGAAGGGCGCGAGGCCGCCCGCCGCCACGTCGGCGGTGAGCGTCTTCTCGAGACCAACTACCGGAACAGCTGGACTGTGGCGCGTATCGGTGACTCGCAGATCGAGGCTGTTCAACTCGCCCACGTACGCCGGCTCAGTGAGCCAGCCAACGACGAACTGATATGGACCGACCATCCGGCGCTCGTGCGCGTAGGCACGGCCCGAGAAGATGAGCACGCTCGCGATGACGACGACGAGCGCCGTCAGCGCGTGTAGGACGCGGAACACGTCATACCTCCACGAACAAGTACCTGACGCTCTGCGGGTCGTGCCCCGAGGCGTCGGGGCCGCTAGGACGTGGCGGCCGCTCGCGGCGGCCCGGTCAGCAAGGGGATCCGCCAGAGCGCTTGGTTCATTTGAAGTGGCCCGACGTCCGCGACCGCGAGGAGCGAGGGGCGGGGGAGACGGGGCCAGAGCAGCGCGAGGAGCGCGAGCACGAGGGTCGACTCGAGCTCGAACACGCTGGTCGGCGACATGAGCCCCTGGTGCGCGTCGTACTTCGCGCGCAGCACGCCGAGGAAGATCGGCAGGCGGTACGCGGCGAAGACGTGATCGTGGAAGAGCGGCGTGCCCGGCGCGTCGACGTGCGGCGCGACCGCGACCCCCGCTCCGGCGGCCGTCGCCGCGCCGGCGGCCACCGCGAAGACGAGGGTGGCCAGGACATGCCGCATATCGCTTAGAGGATACGGAGATGCGCATCCAACGGACGCCCAGAAGAGACGCGCACACTGCAGCGTCGTCCCTAAGGAGAAACGGCCGCGCACTCCCGGCAGAGGCCGACCACGGCGGAGTGCGCGAGGTCGGCGATGAAGCCGTGCTCCGAGCGCAGACGGCGAGCGAGGGGCTCGAGGACGGTCATCGGCACCTCTGACTCGGCGCCGCAGGATCGGCAGACGAGATGCCCGTGGCGCTCCGCGTCCGCGCGATGCCACCGGGTCACCCGGTCCTCGAAGTGCGTGTGCGTCACGTACCCAAGCTCCTCGAGCGCCTCGAGGTTGCGGTACACGGTCGACGGATCGATCTGCGGGTGCTGCCGCCGGATCCGCGCCGCGATCTCTTCCGCGGTCGTGTGGTGACGCGCGCGATCGAGCGCCTCGAGCACGAGACGGCGCTGCACCGTCATGCGCTTTCCGAGCTCGCGCACGCGCGTCGCGACGTCGGCCGTGTGCCTGGAGTGGCCACGCTCCATAGCGCAACTCTCTCGCGACAACGTGCACATTGCAATAGCCCGCTATTGCGGCTCGTTGCGATAAGCCTGCTCGCTCGGTACGCTCCGACCGATGGACCTCGGGCTCATCACGCTGCTTGCGGGCATGGTCGCCCTCGGATTCCGTCACGGGTTCGACTGGGACCACATCGCGGCGATCACCGACATCACCTCGACGACGACGGCGGGACACACCGAGGTCGACGTGCCGGCGATCGCCCCGGTCACGCCTCACGGCCACGAGGCGCACGAGCTGCGCGCGCACGCACACGATCACGACGTCGCCGCCGGCCGGCTCCACGCCTTCGGCGAATCGCGGTTCGCGCACGAGCAGCGCCACGCGGTCTTCCTCGCCTCCCTGTACGCGCTCGGCCACGCGACGGTGGTCGTCGTGCTCGGCGTGATCGCGCTCCTGGCGGGGGCGATCCTCCCCGACTGGGTCGACCCGATCCTCGAGAAGGTCGTCGGCGTCACGCTCGTCCTCCTCGGCGCATGGGTGCTCTACTCCGTCGTCCAGTACGCGCGCGGAAAAGGCGAGTTCCGGATGCGCAGCCGCTGGATGCTCGTCTTCGACCTCGTGCGCCACGGATGGGGAGCGCTCCAGGCGCGCATCCACGGACACGAGCACCATCCCTCGCCGCACGCGCAGCAGTACGGGCCGCGCACGGCGTTCGGCGTCGGCATGATCCACGGCGTCGGCGCCGAGACCGGGTCGCAGGCGCTGCTCCTGGCGGGCATCGCCGGTGTCTCAGGCGTCACGGGCATCGTCATCCTGCTCGCGTTCACGATCGGCCTGCTCCTCTCGAACACGCTCGTCGCCGTGGTGAGCGCTTCAGGCTTCATCGGGGCGCAGCGCATGCGGACCGTGTACGTGATCGTCGGCGCGGTCGCGGGCACCGCGAGCCTCGTCATCGGACTCCTGTTCATCGGTGGGCTGGGGACGGTGCTGCCGGACCTGCAGGAGCTGATCTTCGGCGCGCGCTGACCCTTCCCGCACAACTGATACTCTGTCTCAACAATGACGCAGTCGGCCGCGGGAGCGGTCCTCGACCAGCTCGGGAGCGATGGGCGTCGCCGCACGAGCGCCCGGGCGATCGTCATCGCGGCAGCACTTCGTCGCACGCAGCCGTTCACCGCACAGGACCTCGTCCGTGAGCTCGCGCGTCGCGGGGTCGGCAGGGCGACCGTGTTCCGAACGCTCGATCTTCTCGTCGAGCGAGAGATCCTGTCGCGCATCCACGCGATCGACCAGGGCGCGCGCTGCGTGCGCTACACGGCGTGCGCTCCGACACACCACCACCACCTGAGCTGTCGAAGCTGTGGCCGCGTGGAGGAGATCCGCGCGACCGGACTCGAGGCGCACATCGCCCGGCTCGCACGTGAGCACGGCTACGAGGCACTCGAGCACGGCATCGAGATCCAGGGGCTCTGCGCGGAGTGCCGCGCGTGAACGGGCTCATCCTTCTCGTCGCGTTCACCACGTTCGTCTCGACGATGGCCGGTGGGCTCTTCGCGCTCCGCACGACGACCCACATCGGTATGGTCATCGCGCTCGGTGCCGGTGTTCGCATCGGCGCGGCGTTCTTCGACCTCGCCCCGGAGTCCGCCGAGCTGCTCGGGTCACTCGACGCGGCGATGCTGTGGGCCGGCATCGGGTTCCTCGCGTTCTACATCCTCGAGCGGCTCACGCTCCTCCACGTCGGGCACGAGCACGGTCAGGTGCTGGACCGGCACGAGCACGTCGGCATCCTCGGCGCGGGCGGGATGTCGGTCCACAGCTTCCTCGATGGTGTCGCCATCGGTGCCGCGTTCCACGCCGGCGTCGAGGTCGGTCTCGTCGTCGCGCTCGTGGTCGTGCTCCACGATTTCTCCGATGGCATCGGCACGGTGAGCGTCCTCATGGCGAACGACGCGTCGCGGCGCACAGCCTTCCGCTGGCTCGTCGCCGACGCGGTCGCGCCGATGGTCGGTGCGCTCGTCGCGTTCGCGCTCCAGATCGAAGGGCCCATCCTCGGAGCGATCCTGGGCGTCTTCGTCGGATTCTTCCTGTACGTCGGTGGCGCGGAGCTCCTGCCCGAGGCGCATCGCAAGGAGCGCTCGGGGTGGGTCATGATCGCGACGGTCTTCGGCGCGATCTTCATCTACGCGGCCACGCACGTCGTCACGCTGTAGCGACCTCCGGCGGCTCGCACGCCTGCTACGTTTGCGCGCGGTGACGCGACTCCTCCCGATGGTCCTCGCCGCGCTGCTTTGCGTGGGTTGCGGCGCGCTCGTCGAAGGCGGATCCGCCGACATCGTCGCGGGTCACGTCACCGATGTCCTCGAGATCGGCGATCGGGTCCCGGTCGGCTCGGGCATGGCCGCGCCTTACCAGCGGCTGCGCGTCCAGCTCGATGAGAGCCTCTACCGCGGCGAGATGGTCGAGCTGGAGTGGGGTGGACGCCGTGCGCTCGACGCGAACGGCTTCCTCCGACCCGGCGATCGGGTCCTCCTCACCGTCACGAGGGAGGGGAATGAGCGCACGTACACGATCACCGAGGTGGTGCGGCTCCCGGCGCTCGTCCCGCTCGCCGTGCTCCTGGTCGCCGCGCTCGTGGCGGTCGCGCGACTCAAGGGCCTCGCGGCCCTCGCGGGTCTGGCGATGAGCGTCGCCGTCTTCCTGCTCGCGGTCGTGCCCGCGCTCCGACGCGGCGAGGATCCGCTGCTCGCGACGCTCACCGGCTCCCTCGGCGTCATCGCGGTCACGGTCTTCGTCGTCCACGGCCTGAACCGCAAGAGCCTCGCCGCGCTGTGCGGCACGATGGCCGGCCTCGGCATCGTGGCGGCGGCTGGCTCCTTCGCGCTCGCGACGGCGCGCATGACCGGCCTCGGCAGCGAGGAGCAGCTCTTCCTTGCGGTCGGCACCGACGGCCGCATCGACATGCCCCGTCTCGCGCTCGCGGCCGTCATGGTCGGTTCGCTCGGCGCGATCGTCGACATGAGCGTCGGGCAGGCGTCCGCCGCGGCTGAGCTCGCGCTCGCGGACGCGGGCCTGCGCGGCCGCCGGCTGTTCGACTCGACGCTCAACGTCGGGCGCGACCACGTCGGCTCGCTCGTGAACACGCTCGCGCTCGCGTACTTCGGCAGTGCGCTCCCGCTCGTCCTCCTGATCTCGCTCGCGTATCAACCGCTCGCGATCGCGGTGAACAGCGAGCAGATCGTGGAGTCGTTCATCGCGCTCATGGCCGCAAGCCTCGGGCTCGTGCTCTGCGTTCCGATCACGACGGCGATCGCTGTGATGTTCGCGGGCCGTCCCGTGACGGAGCCGATCGACTAGCGCGGCGGCGCGCCCTCGTGCGCCTCGGCCTGCGGCTCGTCGGCCAGGTCGTCGTCAGCGACGAACGCGAAGAGCGGTGCGGCGGCGAAGTAGTTCTGGTTACTGCGCCACGCGACGTACAGCGGGAGGAAGGGCCAGACCAGCGGCGCACCGCTGAGCGACTGTGGCCGGCGCCACAGGAGCACGAGCAGTCCGACGAGCGCTGCGAGCGAGAGCGCTGTGTACACCTCTCGCGGGAACGCCGGGCCAAAGTCGGTCGCGCCGTAGCGCATGAGGCCGACGCCGTCCGACACGATCGGAGCGAACAGCGGCGCGAAGACACCGCCGATCGTCTGGGCCGGCGCACCGATGACGAACGGAATGTGTATCGCGAGCGCCACGCCGACCGCGATGAGCGCCGCGCGTATCGCCTCGCGGCGGCCGTAGCGTTGGAGGATCGCGAGGACGAAGAACGGCACGACGAACCACGCCGGCTGCCGGTCGGCGATCGCGAGCCCAAGGAGGACCGACGAGAGCACGCGCCGCTCGCGCAGAAGCCACGCGAGGAGCGTGTAGAGCGCCCACGACGGGTCGACCCCGGCGATGATCCACTGATGCGTCACGATCTCGCTGCCGATGACGGTCGCGAGCGCCGGAGCGCGCCACGCGGGACGAAGCTGCCGCGCGGCGATGACCGCGATGAGCATGGTCTCGATGAGGAAGACCCAGCGGATGTCGGTGAGCCCGAGCGCGAGGAAAGGGACGAGCGGGAGGAACGCCATCGCCGGGTAGTTGAACGAATGCATGACCGTGCCATCGACGAGATGCGTCGCGAGCTCTGGATCCATGTGGAATCGCGCGAGCGCCTCGGGCAGGTCGTAGACGGCGTAGGGGTTATGCCCCGCAAGGAGCAGCTCGGCCATGCGGTGCTCCGAGGCCACGACATCTGTGCCGTATTCGGTGCCGAGGATGTACGCGAGGCCCACGAATGCAAAGGCGAGGAGCGCGAGGCCCGTGGCCACGAGCTCCCGCCAGTCGCGCCGGATCGGCGCGTATGAGAGGAGCGGCAGCGCGACCGCGACGATGAGGGCGACGATCTCGCCCAGCGTGAATCCCGGAGACGAGACGAGGAGGCTCCGAGCCATCGCGGCCGCGACCGTAGCGACGGCGAGCATCCCGTAGCCCGCATGCCGGAGGCGATCGGATGGATGCCTGCGGCGCGGGTCGGCGATCGCGTAGACCGTGAACGCGAGGGTCACGACAGAAGCGAGTCGCAATGGCACTGGAAGTCCGTCTAACGCGCTCGTTGGACCGAAGAGCCACAGCGCAGGCGTCCACAGCGCGAACGTCCCGACCATGAGCGGTCGGAGGTGCGACGCCGTGAAGAGCGTCGCGCCGAGCGCGAACAGGACGTACGAGGTCATGCCGACGACGGACGACGCGAGCTCGAGCGCGGAGAGGATGTAGACGAGCCCGACGGACGCCAGCGCGAGCCACGTTGCCCAGCGCGGCGGGCGGCGGAATGTCGCGAGGAGCAGGAGCGCGACGAAGAGTCCGAACCCGACCGCCAGACGGACATCGGCCTCGGCGCCCGCGAGCGCGCGGCGGTCGATCGCGGCGCTCGCGATGCCTGTGGCGGATAGGACGAGTCCCACACGGGTGACGACGCCGCGGCGCGGGTCGGTGCGCCGCTCATGACCCAGCGCGCTGTCGCGCAGACCCATCCCGCTCACGCGCACAGGAGCGTAGGGCTTTGCGGCGTAGCATCGAAGTTGCCATGAGCGCCCGTCTGCGCGCGTTCGCGCGGCTCGGCGAGGGCGTCTTCGATCTCTGCGTGATCGGTGCGGGGGTCGTCGGGAGCCGCGTCGCGTACGAGGCCACGAAAGACGGCCTGCGCGTCGCGCTCGTCGACGCCGGTGACTTCGGTGGGTCCACCTCTTCGGCGTCGTCGAAGTTCCTTCACGGCGGCATCCGCTACTTCGTGCAGGGCCACTTCGGCATCGCGCGCGACGGCCAGCGCGAGAAGCGCGTCCTCGAGCGCGACG
>JBIOUD010000031.1:0-32292 GCA_044866725.1 Candidatus Limnocylindria bacterium
CGACAGGTGCAAGGAGATCGCCCTGGCGCAGCTCCACGCGATCGGCCACATCGAGTGCCTCGGCGTTCGCCTTCGCGACGGCCAGCGCGTCCCCGGAGATGTCCGTCGCGATGACACGTGCGGCACGTTCGTGCACCGCGATCGCGCACGCGATCGCGCCCGAGCCCGTGCCGACGTCGACGACGGTGAGCCGGCGTCCGCCGATGAGCCGCCGCGCCTCCTCGACCAGCGTCTCCGTCTCCGGCCGCGGGATCAGCACGCGCGGATCGACGGCGAACCGAAGCCCGTAGAACTCCTTCCACCCGCGCAGGTAAGCGACCGGCTCTCCGCTACGCCGTCGCTCGATGAGCGTGTCGAAGCGCGCGCTTTCGTCCTCCGAGAGTGCGCGTTCGGGATGCGCGAGGACGACCTCTTTGGTCACGCCGAGCGCGAACGCGAGCAGCACGTCCGCGTCGAGCACGGCGGTCGCGGGATCGGCTCCGCTGCGGAGCCGCTCGATCGCGTGCCGGCGCGCGCCGGACCACGTTGGCATCGGCCGAAGTATCGTCGCGAACTGCGCCACGGACGGCGGCGGTACCAGGAACAGATCGCCGAGAGGAAGACCGAGTGACGTTTCACCACGAGACGCTCGACATCAGCACCAAGACACAGGTCTCGACGACGGACATCACCGCGCGCGTGAAGGCCGCCGTCACGCGCGCGAAGGTGAAGGACGGCGTGTGCCTCGTCGCGGTCCTTCACACGACCGCGGGCGTGTTCGTGAACGAGAACGCTGACCCGAACGTTCAGCGCGACCTGATCTCGCATCTCGGAAAGCTCGTCCCTCGTGATGACGAGTTCCGCCATGCCGAGGGGAACTCCGATGCGCATATCAAGTCCGTGCTCACGGGGAATGATGTGACGCTTCCGATCCGCGATGGCGAGATCGTTCTCGGTCAATGGCAAGGCGTGTACTTCGCGGACTACGACGGACCGCGCGAGCGTCACGCGACCGTTACTGTCATCGGCGATCCAGCGGACTAACATTTCCGGGTCGCCGGTTCCCGGCGACTGGGCGAGTCAAGGGGAGAGGGCCATCACGCTGACGGCGACGCGTTCATCGGCCATGACCGCGCGTGATGCCGAGCGCGCGCTTCGCACGGCGCTCTCGCGTGGCGGCGACTTCGCCGAGCTTTTCTGGGAGCGTCACGAGACGCTGCAGCTCGTCCTCGATGACAACAAGATCGAGGACGCCATCACCGGCGTCGACCAGGGCGCCGGCATCCGGGTGACAAAGGGCGACCGCACGACCTACGCGAACGGCAACATCACCGACGTCGACGACGTCATCGCGCTCGCCGGTCGCGCCGCGAGCAGCGTCGAGGATGGCGGCGCTCTTCACGAGGGCGCGCGCCTCGCGCCCGACGTGGCGAGCCGCCCGCACGAGGTGCGCATCGACCCCCGCAGCGTGCCCGTGGAGCGCAAGGTCGCGCTGCTGCGCAAGGCCAATGAGGTCGCGCGCGCGGTCGATGCGCGTGTGTCGCAGGCCACGGTGTCCTACTCCGAGAGCGTGCAGGACGTGCTCGTCGCCAACACCGACGGGACGTATCGCACGGACACACGCGTACGCCTCAACTTCGCGCTCAACGTCGTCGCCAAACAAGGAGACGTGCTCGAGTCAGGATTCGAGGCCGTCCGCGGCACCCGTGGCTTCGAGATGCTCGATGACGACGTCGTCGCCGAGGCGGCGACGATCGCGGCCCACCGAGCCGTCCAGAACGTCGGTGCCGAGCCCGCGCCCGCTGGGACGTATACGGTCGTCCTCTCGAGCGACGCGGGTGGGACGCTCATCCACGAGTCGGTCGGGCACGGGCTGGAGGCCGACCTGAACCTGAAGGGTCTCTCGGTCTACTCGGGCCGGATCGGTCAGAAGGTCGCGAGCGAGCTCATCACCGTCGTCGATGACGGGCGCGACCCCGGCCAGCGTGGCACGAGCGCGATGGACGACGAGGGATCGCCGACGCAGCGCACCGTGCTCATCGAGAAGGGCGTTCTGAAGACGTACCTCTCCGATCGGAAGCACGCCGAGAAGCTCGGCATCCCGCGATCGGGCAACGCGCGGCGCGAGAGCTTCCGCTACCTCCCGATCTGCCGCATGACCAACACGATGATCGAGCGCGGCGAGTCCGACCCCGACGAGATCCTCGCGTCGGTGACGGACGGGATCTTCGTGAAGAAGATGGGCGGCGGGCAGGTCGACGTCGTCTCGGGCAACTTCGCGTTCGAGATCACCGAGTGCTACCGCATTCGCGAGGGCAAGCTCGCGGAGCCACTGCGCGGCGCGACGCTCGTCGGGCAGGGCCCGAAGCTCATGAGCGAGATCGACATGGTCGGCTGGGACCTCGGCTACTCGACCGGGACCTGCGGCAAGGACGGGCAGGGCGCGCCGGTCGCCGACGCGCAGCCCACGCTAAGGATCCCGTCCGTGGTGGTCGGGGGGAAGTTGAAGTGAGGCGACTCCAAGAGGAGGCGAGCGAGGAGCGATTCATTCGCGACGAGCGAGTCCTGCCGCCGAGTGACAACGAGGCGTTGAGCAAGAGTGACAACGAGCGGTTAGATGGCAGAGAGAGGCGCGCGCGATGAGCGCGCGCCTATCGAACGACGAGGTCGTGGACCGTGCGCTCGCCGCACTGAAGAGTGCGCGCGTCGCGACGGCGGAGGTCTTCCTCCGCGACGCGCAGTCGGGATCCGTGGAGACGAAGGACGGCGAGATAGAGGTGGTCCTGTCTCGCGGCGAGCGCGGCCTCGGCGTTCGCGTGCTCGACGGCGCGAAGATCGGTTTCGCCCACTCGTCCGATCTGGCAGAGGCCGGCATCGACGCCTGCGTCGAACAGGCGCGCCGCATGTCCCGGATCACGGAGCCCGATCCGGACCTCGCCATCGCGAGCGGCGCGCTGCGCACCGAGGACCTCGCGATCTACCACCCGGGTCTCGATTCGCGGTCGCTCGCAGACCGCGGAGCGATCGCGCTCGCGGTGGAGAAGGCCGCCCGCGACGCGGATCCGCTCGTGACCCATTTCCGCAAGACGAGCTACAGCGACGCCGAAGTGACGACGGTCATCGCGACGACATCGGGTGTTCGCGCCTCGTACCGCGAGACGTACTGCGGCGCGATGACGAGTCCGGTCGCGTCGCGCGACGGAGAACGTCAGATCGGCTACCACGGCGAGGGCGCACGGCAGCTCGGCGACCTCGACGCGCACAAGATCGGCGCACGTGCCGCGCAGCGCGCGGTCGAGAAGCTCGGCGCGAAGCCGTTCCCGACGCAGAAGGTCCCCGTCATCCTCGACCCATGGATGGCGATGGCGCTCCTCGGCGCGATCGCGCCGCTCTTCTCCGCCGACAACGTCCTCAAGGGACGAAGCCTCTTCGCCGGAAAGATCGGCGAGCGCGTCGCGAACGACCGAGTGACGATCGTCGACGACGCGAGGCGGAGGGGCGGGCTGCGCAGCGCGCCGTTCGACGGCGAGGGCATCCCGACGACCCGGCAGACGCTCGTCGACCGCGGGGTCCTGCGCGGCTACCTCACGAATCAGAAGACCGCGAAGAAGCTGGGCGGCACGTCGAAGGGGAACGCGCGGCGCGGATCCTATGCGTCCCCGAGCCGCATCGGACCGTCGAACTTCTACGTCGAGGCCGGCACGGACGATCCCGCGCAGCTCGTCTCTGGGCTCGATCGCGCGCTCTCGGTCACCAGCCTGCTGAACCTGCACACCATCGACCCCGTGTCCGGAGAGTTCTCGCTCGGCGCGACGGGCATGTACCTCGAGAAGGGCGCGCCGCAGCACCCGGTGCAGGGCATCACCATCGCGGGGAACCTCACGCACCTTTTCTCGGCCGTCACCGGAGTGGGCACCGACCTCACATTTGGCCCGAGCGGCGTCGGCAGTCCCACGCTCGTCATCGCGGAGCTCTCGATCGGAGGCACCTGATGCTCTGGCAGACGTTGCTTCACGCCGATCCGCTCCCGTGGCTCCTCGAGAGATCCGATCCGGCCGTCCGTGCGCTCACGCTCCGGGAGCTCATGGACCGCGGCCCACGCGACGCGGAGCTGCGCGAGGCGCAGCAGCGCGCGATGTCCGCGCCGCCGATCTCGAGCATCCTCAAGCGTCAGCGCACCGACGGGTCGTGGCCCGGTCCGAACATGTACGGACCGAAGTACCAGGGCACGCACTGGTCGAACCTCCTGCTCATCGAGTACGGCGCCGATCCCGGCGACCCGCGCGTACGCCGCGCGGCACGCCGCGTCCTCGACGACCTCGGTGACCCCGAGAAGAACGGGATGGGCTGGGTCTTCGACCGAGACCACGGCGCGTCGTGCTTCGTCGGCAACGTCGTCCGCTATGTGGCGATGGCTGGGTACGGCGCGGACGAGCGGCTCGAGCCTCTCGTGCAGCGCCTCGTCCGCGACTCCAAGAAATTCGACGCCGCGTGCTTCATCAACGGCGAGGACCCCTGCGCCTGGGGCTACGCGCGCCTGATCTGGGGGCTCGCGGCGCTGCCCGAGGAAGCCCGCACCCGCGAGGTCGAACGGACGCTGCGGCGCGGCGTCGAGTTCCTCTTCTCGTACAAGCTCGAGCGCGGGCGCTACCCGACCCCGACCGAGCCGTCTTACCTGTGGCGGCAGCTCTCGTTCCCGCTCTTCTATCAAGCGGATGTCCTCTTCGTCCTCCGCGCGATCGACGCGGCGGGCGAGCTCGAGGATCCGCGCGCGCAGCCCGCGATCGCGTGGCTCCTCGCGCGCCAGGACTCGCGCGGCCGCTGGGCGGGCCGCGCGCCGTACGCCGACCGCATGGCCTCGCGCGTCGACGCTTCGAAGTGGGTCACGCTCCAGGTGCTCACGCTCCTGAAGCACGCGTTCTCCCCCGGCGAGAACGGCGCGTAGCAATCGGCCGATCGTCGCGCTCACGTACGCTCCAAGCGATCGAGCCGCACACCTCGCGTAAGCCGTAGGCTCCTCGTGGTGTCCCGCAGCCGCGTCCTCAAGGACATTCCCCCACTCCGTCAAGGTGAAGGCCGCGACTGCACGCTCCCCGCGTGCCTCGCGCTCGCCACGGGCACCGACTACGACTGGGTGATGGGCGCGTCGGGCGCGGCGTTCACGACGGCGATCGACGCCGCGACGTGGGACCCGCTCGCCGCGGCGCCGCTCGACGACGGCACGCTCGAGCGAGGCGCGGCCGCCGTCGGCATGAAGCCCGACATCGTCGGCCCGCCGTTCGACGACGACATGCGCGCGCTCGTGTACGACCGCGCGGCGGAGTCCGTCGACGCGAAGCTCCCACCGCTGGTGAAGGGCATCGCAGGTCCGCCCGAGTACGGGCTCATCGTCGGCTACGACGAGGAGGGCCCGACCTTCCTCGCGCGCACGTTCTTCGACAAGACGGACAAGCCGACGAAGATCGACTGGAGCGCGTTCGCGGACGCCGAGCACGGCCTCGTCGCGTTCCTCGATCGCGGAACCGCGCCGGATCGCGCACGCGTCGCGCGGGATGCGCTCCGGTACGCCTCAGGGGCGGCCGCCGAGAGCGACGCGGCGCTCAGCACGTGGCTCGAGGGGTTGCGCGATGACGCCCGCTGGTCCGACACCAAGCACGCGGGCGCGGCGGCGTTCGGCGACCACGCGATGCGCACGATCCTCGCTGACAAACGGCGCGCCGCCGCGCGCTTCCTCCGAAGCGTGCGCACGATCTTCTCGAACGCGCCCGGCGCGGACGCCCTGCGCGCGGCGGAGTCGTACAGCTTCGTCGCCGACGCGTGCGCGAAGATTGGGATCGGCCCGTTCGACGGCTCTGTCGCGCTGCGCTTCCTCGACGTCGGGCACCGTCGCGCGTGGGCGAAGCAGCTCGAGGCGATCGCCGTGCACGAGCGCGAAGCGCACGCCGCGGTCGCCGCGGCCGCCGCCGCGATACGATGAACGACCTCACCGCCGCGGTCATCCTCGGGCTCGTCCAAGGTCTGACCGAGTTCCTCCCGGTGAGCTCCACCGCGCACCTCATCCTCGTCTCCGACGCGCTCAAACTCGATCCCGACAAGTTCGGGCTGTCGTTCGACGTCGCGCTCCACCTCGGCACCGCGCTCGCGGTGCTCCTCTACTTCGCGGGAACCTGGATCGGACTCGCGCGCGACGTCCTCGCGCGTCGCTGGCGGCTCCCGCTCCTCGTCGCAGTGGGCACTCTCCCGGCGGCGATCGCGGGGGTGCTCTTCGAGGGCGTCGTGTCGGACGCGCTGCGCTCGCCGATCTGGATCGTCATCGGACTCATCGCGGGGTCTGTCGTCTTCCTCGCCGCCGAGCGCCTCGCGACGCAGCGTCGGGCGATCGGCGAGCTCGGGCTCGGCGACGCCGTGTTCATGGGCGCGGCTCAGGCGGTCGCGCTCCTCCCGGGCATCAGCCGCTCCGGCATCACGATCTCGGCCGGGCTCTTCCGCGACCTGCGGCGAGACGAGGCGACGCGTTTCTCATTCCTCCTCGCGACGCCGGTCATCCTCGGCGCCGGGCTGAAGACGCTCCTCGACGCGCGAAAGGCCGCGGAGCTCTTCAGCGCGCCCGACGTGCTCGCCGCGGGATTCATCGTGTCGTTCGTGTCCGGCCTCGCCGCGGTCGCTTTCCTGGTGCGCTTCCTGCGGACGCACTCGCTCACCTGGTTCGTCACCTATCGACTCGTCCTCGCCGCGGTCGTGCTCATCGCGCTCGCACGACCCGTCTAGCATCCGCGCCAGATGATCGTCACCGAGCGGCTGCGGCCCGAGGTCTTCCGCCTGCCGATCGAGAAGATCCGCGCGGGCTACAAGTCGGACATCTACTTCGCACGCACGAAGCTCATCCTCGAGCGCGACAAGCGGCGCGACCGCGTGACCATGCAGGTCTTCCAGAAGCATCCGAACGCCGTCGTCGTCGGCACCGATCAGACGCTCGCGCTCCTCCACGTCGGTGCGGGCGCGTACCGCGACCGCGCACGCGCGGAGCGGCTCTTCGAGCGTTATCTCGCGGCCGAACGGCGCCTCTACGCCGTGTGGCTCACGCTCCCGCTCGTGAAGTGGGATGACTACGCGCCCGTCGCCCGCGAGGTGTTCGACGTCTCGCGCGAGCTCGCCGCGCTGTGGCAGCCGGCATGGCGCGACCTCGCGGTCTCGTCGCTGTACGACGGCGAGACTGCCGCGCCGCGCGAGCCGGTGATGCACATCGAGGGCGAGTACGCGGCGTTCGCGCACCTCGAGACGCTGTACCTCGGAGCGCTCAGCGAGGGCTCGCGCGTCGCGACGAACACGCGCGACGTGGTGGCGGCCGCGAACAACAAGCCCGTGATCATGTTCGGCGCGCGCCACCAGGGTCATGAGGCGCAGGCCGGATCGGGTTACGCGGCGTACGTCGGCGGCGCCGTCGGCGTGTCGACCGACGAGCAGGGCGAGTGGTGGGGCTCGACCGGACTCGGGACCGTCCCGCACGCGCTCATCGCGGTATACGGCGGAGACACGACCGTCGCGACGCTGAAGTTCGACGAGTACATCAACCGCGCGACGGACGCGCTCGGGCACCTCACGGCAAAAGGCACGCCCGAAGGGCACGTGAACGTGACGTCGCTCGTGGATTTCCGCAACGACGTCGTGAACACGTCCCTCGGCGTCGCGCATGCCCTCGGCCAGCGTCTCTGGGGCGTGCGCGTCGACACGAGCGAGACGCTCATCGACAAGTCCGTGCTCAAGGAGATCGGGGACGCGGAGGGGGTCACGCAGGGCCGCGAGCACACGGGCGTGACTCCGCGGCTCGTCTTCTTACTGCGGAAGGCGCTCGACGACGCGGGCTACGGCCACGTGCGCATCGTCGCGTCGGGCGGCTTCGACGCGAAGAAGATCCGGCGTTTCGAGGAGCTTGGCGTACCCGTCGATGTCTTCGGTGTCGGCTCCGCTCTCGTGTCCGGCAGCGGCTTCGATCACACCGCGGACATCGTCCGCGTGAACGGAAAGGTCATGGCGAAGACCGGTCGGCGCTACGACACGAGCGATCGCCTCCACCCGGTCGACTGGCGAGCACTGGTGTCGGAGGCGGATTGGGCCCGCTCGAGCTAGCGACGCTCGTCCTCGGCCTCGGCTTCGCCGGGTTCTCGAAGGGTCTCGCCGGTCTCGGTCTTCCGCTCATCGCGACGCCGATCCTCGCGGGCGTCTTCGGGCCGCGCGCCGCGGTGACCATCGTGACGATCCCGATCTTCGTGTCGAACACGCTGCTCGTCGTCCAGGAGTGGCGCGACCGCTATCCGCTGCGCGACCTCTGGCCGTTCCTCCTCGCCTCCGCGATCGGCGCCGGCATCGGTACGCTGCTCCTCGCGCGGCTCGATCAGCGAACATTCGCCGTCCTCATCGCCGCGATGGTCACTGTGTTCGTGGCGCGCGGGGACCGCTTGCTCGGCGAGGACCTGGCGGCGAGGCGAGCCCGCGTGCTTGGCCAGGCGATCTGTTTCCTCGGCGGCGTGCTCCAGGGCACGACGTCCATCTCGAGCCCGCTCATCGGGTCGTACTTCCACGCGCTCCGCCTGCGTCCGGCGCAGTTCGTGTGGGTCCTCGCCGCCATGTTCGAGCTCAACAGCTTCGTGCAGCTGATCGGCTACTCGCTCCAGGGTCTGTACAACGCGGACATCGTCGCGCTCGGCATCGTCGGTCTTATCCCCACGCTCGTCGCGATGATCCTCGGGATCTGGACGCGCGGCCGGCTCGATCCGGTGTTCTTCCGCCGCATCATCGTCGTCCTCGTCGTCGCCTCGACGCTGAACCTGCTCTGGCGGACGTTCCTCGCCTAAGCCTCGATCGCCGAGATCTTGCGCTGCAGCTCGTCGTTCAGGCGGTCGATGTCGTCCTGCGCGGCGCGCGCGTCCTCTTCCGCGCGCTTCACGTCGCCCTGCTGCTGCATCGCGCGACCTGCCCCGCGGGCCGCGGTCGTCGCGCGTCCGAGGCCGGTCCGCGAGACGCGCTTGTTCCCGAGTACGAAGTCGAGGATCGTCGAGCCGACCGAGATCGCGGTCTGGGCCTGGGCCGCGCGCGCCTGGTCCTTCTCGCGCGCGACGACCTGCTGCGCGTTGCGAAGCTTCTCCTCTGCGCGCGCGAGCTTCGGCGCGTAGTCCTTGCGCAGCTTCTCCACCGCGGCGTCACGCGCTTCGCGCGACCGCTGCGCCTTCTCGCCGGCATCGTCGGCGGCTGCGGCTTCGGTCGAGGCCGTCGCCGCGGCTGCGCCGCGCGCGATCGCCGGGCGCTTGCCCTCCATGAGCTTCTTGATCTGGTCGCGCGTCAGTGGTCCGCGCAGGTAGGACATCGCCCAGCGCGTCTCCATGAGCCGCGGGCCATCCTCGTGGACGTTGTTCATGAGGAAGATGCGATTTCCGAGACCCGCGAGGAGCTTGTCGATCTGCCCGCGATCGAACGTCGCGCTCGCGGCGGCGGCCACGCCCTCGAGGCCCTCGAGCACGCGTGCCCTGTCGCGCTCGGTCTGCAGACGGCCGAGGAGCCAGGTGCCCGCGTTCGAGAGTCCTTTGTAGTCGAGGTCGACCGGGTTCTGCGTCGCGAGGACGACGCCCAGGCCGAACGCCCGCGCCTGCTTCAGGAGCGTGAGGAGCGGCTGTTTCGACGGCGGCGTCGCCACGGGCGGGAAGTAGCCGAAGATCTCGTCCATATAGAGGATCGCGCGCAGGCTCGTCGTGCCGGACTGCGTGCGCATCCAGCCGAGCACCTGCTGCAGCAACAGTGAGACGAAGAACATGCGCTCCGCGTCTCCGAGATGCGCGATCGACATGATCGAGACGCGCGGCTTTCCCTCGGGCGTTCGCAGGAGCGTCGCGACGTCGAGCGGCACGCCCTCGAGCCAGGTCGAGAAGCCGGGCGCCGCGATGAGGTTGTTCACGGCGAGCGCGAGGCGCTGACGATCCTTCTCCGGGTAGAAGGAGTCGAGATCCATCACGCCGATCCGCCCGACGGGCGGCTTCTGGATCTGCGTCACGAGCGACGCGAGATCGAGGTCTTTGCCCTGCGACCATGCGGTGCTGAAGAGCGTCGAGAGGAGCACGTGCTCGCGGCTCTGGATCGGATCGGCCTCCATCCCGATGAGGCCGAGCAACCCCGTGACGGTCGTGAGGATGCGCTCGCGGAAGAGCTCCCCGTCCTCGCGCAGCGCCTGCGGCGGCGCGGCGAACGACGACAGGATCGACACCGGGATGCCCGCGTTCGAGCCCGGCGTGTAGATCGCGAACTCGGCCGAGTCACGGAGCCGCTTGATCCGCTCACCGTCCTCGCCCCACGACGCGAGGCCGTCCTTCCAGAATTGCGCCTGCTGCGCGGCGTACGCGTCGGGCGTGAGGCCCTTCTTCGCGGCGTCCTCCTCGTTCACCCACGGACGGAAGTCCTCGGGATGGAGGTCGGGGAACGTGAGCATGAGGTTGGTGAGGTCGCCCTTCGGATCGATGGCGATGGTCGGCACGCCATCGAGCGCCGCCTCCTCGATGAGCGAGATGCAAAGTCCGGTCTTGCCACTTCCGGTCATGCCGACGCACACCGCGTGCGTCACGAGATCCTTCGAGTCGTAGAGGACGATGCCGGGCTGGGGCTCGCGCTTCGCGACGTCGTACGGACGACCGAGGTAGAACGCGCCGAGCTTTTCGTATTCGGACGTCGCCGGCGGTGACCACTTGGCCACGTCGTCCTCCCAAACACCAATCTCGAAGATGGTGAGCCTAGCCAATCGCGGCAAACCTCGGGCATACGATTACCCCGTGGAGGTCGTGGAGGGGCTGCACGCCGTGCGGCTGATCGGCTCGAACTCGTTCGTCATCCTCGACGACGAGATCACCCTCATCGACGCGGGGCACCGCGGTTCGATACGGCCGCTGCGCGCGTACCTCAGGCGGATCGACCATGACCTCGACGACATCGCACGCATCGTCTGCACGCACGGTCATCCAGATCACATCGGCGGCGTCGGTGAGATCGCTGAGGCCTCCGGCGCCCAGGTGTACATGCATCCTGCGGATATGGAGAGGTTGCGGATCGGCCTACGAGAGGTGTTCAGCGGGCGGCCGAAGCCCGGAGCGCTCATCGCCTTTCTCACGCCGGCGCCCGCGGAGGCAGAGCCCGTCATCGACGGCGACATCATCCCCGCGCTCGGTGGCTTGCGCGTCGTCCACACACCGGGCCATACCCCGGGCAGCATCTGCCTCTATTCAGAGGAACGCCGGCTCGTGATCGTCGGTGACATGCTGCAGCGCATGCGCGGCGTCGTGACGTACCCGAACTACGTGTTCACCGACGACATGGACCTCGCGCGCCAGTCCATCGCGCGGCTGGCGGAGCTCGACATCGAGACGATCCTCTTCTCCCACTACCCCGCCGTGCGCGAGGGCGCGCGCGACGCGCTGCGGAAGCTGGCCTCGTGATGGAGACGCTGAACGACATCATCGAGGAGTCCGCGGCGAAGTTCGGGAACAAGGACGCGCTCATCATCAAGCCCGGGTTCCGCACGCGGGCGTGGTCGTACCGCGATCTCGCCGACCTCGTCCCGCGGGTCGCGCGCTACCTCGCCGAGAGCGGCGTGAAGAAGGGCGACCGCGTCCTGACGTTCGGCGTGAACCGGCCGGAGTACGGCATCGCGATCCTCGCGGCGCTCCGCGTCGGCGCGGTCATCGTGCCGCTGGACGTGAACTCGCCGGCCGAGTTCGTCGCGAAGATCGTCCAGCGCACGCGTGCCTCCGCGGCGCTCATCACGACGCAGACGAAGGAGCGGGCGGCCACGCTCGGGATCCCGCTGCACGAGATGGAGCAGCTGCCCGATAAGGCGCGCGGCAAGACGGCGCTCCCGAAAGCCGACATCACACCGGACGACCTCGCGGAGGTCATGTTCACGTCGGGCACGACCGGCGAGCCGAAGGGCACGATGCTCACGCACCGCAACCTGCTCTCGAGCGCGATCGCCGCGACGCAGATCTTCCCCATCGGCCCGAGCCAGCGGCTCCTGTCGTTCATCCCGCTCTCGCACATTTTCGAGCAGGGTCCGGGCTTCCTCTGCGTGCTCGTCGCGGGTGCGTCGGTGGTCTACCCGACGAGCCGCCAGCCCGCGGTCGTGCGCCGCACGTTCAAGGAGCGAAAGGTCTCGATGATCCTCATCACGCCGGCCGCCGTGCGCTCGCTCTTCATCGCGATCGAGCGCAAGGCGCAGTCGGAGGGCAAGGGCGAGCTCTTCGCGAAGCTGCGGCGCATCGCGAAGCGGCTGCCGATGTGGGCACGACGCATCCTCTTCATCTCGGTCCACAAGAACTTCGGCGGGCGTTTCCGGTACATCGTGTCCGGCGGCGCCGCGCTCGACCCCGCGCTGGGGGAGGCCTGGCGCGAGCTCGGCGTCGAGGTGCTGCAGGGCTACGGTCTCTCGGAGACCGCGCCCGCGCTCACGTTCAACCGACTCGACCGCAACCGCTTCGGCTCGGTCGGCGTCCCGGTCCCCTTCGTCGAGGTGAAGATCGCCGCGGACGGCGAGGTCCTCGCGAAGGGGCCGAACATCTTCAAGGGGTACTGGGAGAACCCCGAGGCCACGGCCGCCGCGCTCGACGGCGAGTGGTTCCACACCGGCGATCTTGGGCGCTTCGACGAGGACGGCTACCTGTGGCTGCAGGGGCGGAAGAAGGACATGATCGCGCTCCCCGACGGCCTCAAGGTCTACCCGGAGGACGTCGAGAACGTGCTCGCGGCCGACCCACGGATCCAGGATCTGGCGACGCCGCTGCGGCCAACGCTCGCTGTCGTCGTCGGGCTCGAGCGTCCGGAGGAGACGCTCCACGTGCACGCGGTGTTCGTCGAGCCAAAAGACCGGGAAGTTGTGGCGGACATCGTTCGGAGCGCGAATGTCAAACTTTCACAAGCGCAGCAGATCCGCGGCTTCACGGTATGGCCGGAGGACGCCTTCCCAACGACGCCCACGCAGAAGGTCAAGAAGCGCGAGGTCATCGAGCGGATCCTCACGATGGGTAAGGAAGAGGCGCCGACGCGTCCGGCGAGCGTCGCTGGGCGCGCGCTCACCGAGGTCGAGCGCCTCGTCGCCCGCACGGCGAACGTTCCCGACGATCGCATCTGGCCGGAGGCGCAGCTATCGGCGGACGTCGGGCTTGATTCGCTCGGGCGTGTCGATCTCCTCGGCGTCATCGAGGAGGAGATGGGCGTCTACATCGACGACGCGGCGCTCGATCCCGCCGCGACGGTCGCCGACCTCGAGCGCATGGTCGCGGCATCGCGCGACGCGAAGCCGGAGACCGGGATCTTCGGCTGGCCGCTTTCGCCATTCGTGCGCTCGATCGGACTCATCCTGCAGCAGTTCCTCGTCTGGCCGCTCGTGCACCTCTTCTATCGGGTGAAGATCACCGGCACCGAGAAGCTCGATGGCCTGCGCGGCCCGGTGATGTTCGCTCCGAACCACTGTCTCCACTGGGACAACGGGATCATCCTCACGTCCATCCCGATCTCGTGGCGCTGGCGCCTCGCGGTCGCGGCGGCCGCGGACGACATCTTCGGCAATCGACTCAACGGCTTCTTCTCCGCGGTCCTCGCGAACGCCTTCCCGCTCGCGCGCGAGGGCGCGATCCGCCGGAGCCTCGAGCTGCTCGGCGCGCGCCTCGACCGCAAGTTCTCCGTGCTCATCTACCCGGAGGGGAAGCTCACGCTCGGCGGGCCGATGCAGGCGTTCAAGTCCGGGACCGGGCTCATCGCTGTGGAGGGCGCCACGCCGGTGGTCCCGATGAAGCTCAAGATCGGCAACGTCTCGATCATCGACCACCTCGATCGGAAGTGGGAGCCGTTCCGAGTGAACGGCTGGCGGGGCAACGTCGAGGTCGTGTTCGGCGACGCGATCTACTTTCCCGCGGGCACGCCGGCGAACGAAGCGACCGCGAAGATCCAGGCGGCGGTCGCGGCGCTCTGATCGACCCGAACGGCGCGGAGCCGCGGCTCGATCGGTGGTGGGTCACGCGGCTCGCGGTGGCCGCGGCCGCGGCGGTGCTCGTGTTCACCGCACTGCGCCTGCTCCTCGACATCACCGCGCAGCTCAGCCACGTCATCCTGCTCGTGGTCTTCGGCGTGATCGTCGCGTTCATCCTCGGCCCGCTCGCCGACGGGCTGCAGCGTCGGCTCGGCCGTCGTGACGTCGCCGTCGTCGCGACCGCGCTCCTCGCGCTGGCGACGCTCGCGATCGGTGTCTCGCTGCTGATCGTGCCGCTCGTCCGCGAGACGCGTGAGCTCGCGAACGACGTGCCGCGCTACATGGCGATGCTCTCGAGCGACGAGCCGATCCACATCCTCGGCATCGAGGTGTCCGGCGAGGTCCGGCAGCGTATTGGCGCGGAGGTCGGCGCGCGCGCGGCCGGGTGGACACAGGAAGCGGCTCGGATCGCCCTGCGCATCGGCGCGGTCGTCGTCGACTTCGTGTTCGTGCTCGTGCTCGGCGTCTATTTGCTCGCGAGCGCACCGAAGACGCGCGCGTGGCTCATCGCGCGCGTGCCCGCGTCACGGCGCGCGGAGGTCGAGCGCGTGCAGGCCGAGGCGCGGCGCATCTTCGGCGGCTACGTCCGCGGGCAGCTCATCCTCGGTGTGATCATCGGCACCGTCTCCGGCGTGGCATACGCGCTCCTCGGTCTTCCGTACGCCGTGTTCCTCGGCGTCCTCGCCGGCCTGCTCGAGCTCGTCCCGATCATCGGCCCGATCGTCGCGGGCGCCGTCGCGGCCCTCGTCGCGCTCACGCAACCGTTCCCGACGGTGCTCTGGGTCATCGGCGCCGCGATCCTCATCCAGCAGCTGGAGAACAACCTCCTCGTGCCACGGATCTCCGGCGGCGCGGTCGGCCTGCATCCGCTCGCGGCACTGCTCGCCGTCCTCGTTGGCGCCGAGGTCGCCGGGATCGTCGGCGCGATCTTCGCCGTGCCGGTCACCGGTCTCGTGTGGGCCATCTGGCGCGCGGAGGAGAGCGAGGCTTCGGGTTCCGGCGCGCCCTAGCGGACTCTCACGATAGTCCGCGGCCGCTGCGAGGCCGCGGACATCTCCGTCGTCATGAACGCGTACTGACGCCCATCGCGATTCGTCGCCGATGCGTGACTGCCGTCCGCGGCGAGCACGACGATGTTGAACGCGGCATCGTCCAGCGCGTTCGCGTCGGCGATCGCGCGCTGCGCGACGTCGAGAGCGCTCATACCGCCGGCGAGCCGATCCACCGCGGTCTTCGCGGTCACGTTGCGGATCGCGAGCTCGCCGAATCCGGTGCAGCACGCGCCGCCGTACCTCGTGTCGCAGTAGTTCCCCGCGCCGACGATCGGCGAGTCGCCGACGCGGCCGGGGTACTTGTACGCCCAGCCGCTCGTCGTCACCGCCGAGGCGACGTGTCCCTTCTTGTCGATCGCGATGAAGTTCACGGTGCCGCGGTTCTCGCCGACCGTCTTCAGAACGAGCGGGATGAGCTTCTTGCGCTTCGTCGCGACGGTCCGCGGGCTCTCGCGGACCCTCGCGAGGCGCTCGACCCAGAGCTTGCGCGTCGACGCGGTGAGGTTGTTCGTCTTCTCCGCGCCGATCTCCGCGGCGAAGCGGGCGGCGCCGTCGCCGACGAGCATCACGTGCGGCAGCCGCTCCATGACCGCGCGGGCGACCGTGATCGGGTGGAGGAATCCCTCCAGCGCGGCGACCGATCCGACGCGGTGCGTCGTCCCGTCCACGATCGACGCGTCGAGCTGCACGACGCCGAGGATGTTCGGGAGCCCGCCCTTGCCGACGCTCGTGTCGGTCACGTCCGCCTCGACGTAGCGCGCGCACGCCTCGACCGCGTCGAGCGCGCTCCCGCCGCGCTTCAGGATGCGGACGCCGTCCGCCAGCGCCCTCGCGCCGTTGCCGCTCGAGATGATCGTCGGTGTCGGGCTCATCGTCCGGTCATGCTCCGGACCACGCGGAAGCCGTGGCCGGACAACTCTGCCGTCGGCCGAAGCCGGTTCGCCGGATGACAGTCCGCAAGCGCGTCCAGGTACGAGCCGCCTTTGAGCACGCGACCGTCGGCCCACGTGTTCGTCCACTCGCGCACGTTGCCGATGAGATCGAGGAGACCCTCGGGCGACGCGCCGCGCGGATGCGCGTCGACGGGAGTGGTACGGCGGTTCGCAGACTCACGCACGTTCGCGCGCGTGACGTCGTCGTTGTTTCCCCACGGCCAGCGGCGACCCTTGTCACCGCGCGCGGCCTTCTCCCACTCGCGCTCGTCGGGCAGTCGGTAGATGCGGCCGGTCGCGACGCTCAGCCAGCGGCAGTACCCGACGGCGTCGGCCCAGGCGAGTCCCTCGGCCGGGTGAGTGGGCGGCCCATCGCGCCACGCGGGTGCTTTGTGCGAAGTCGCGCCAACGAATTCCGCGAACTCCGCGTTCGTGAGCGGCCGGCGCGCGATCGCGAAGACGTTCACGTGGATCGTGCGCGGCGGATCGTCGAGGAGCGCGTCGCCAGCGGGAATGACGACGACCTCCGGCTCAGGGGGAGGGGCCCCTGGGCGTGAAGCGACCGGCACGCGCGGAGAGTAAGGGTGGTGGCGGTCCCACGCCCGAACGGGTGAGCACAGTACCCCTCGTGGTGATGGCGTGATTTCCCCTCGCGGCGCGATGGCAAGAGAGGCGATCGCGGCGAGAGTTCTCCTCGTGATAGATGTCCGCCCGGTGGTGTGGGATGCGACGATGGTGGCGTTGGCCTCTGACGCCGACGTCACCGTCGTCGTACGGGTCACCTACCGCACGCTCGTGGAGATCTGTGACGACGTCGAGCTCGGGCGGTCAGAGTCGGCGGCGATCCGGCCGAACTGACTCAGCGCTGGGCGCAGAGCCGGCACACAACGCCCGCTGTCAGGCGGGCGTTGCGACTAAGTAGCACACGCGTCCCGCTACGCGACCGTAGCGACCCGCTTCTTCCGATCCTCTTCCGCCAGCTGACGCCGCAGCGTCTTGCCGATCAGTGTCTTCGGCAGCGAGTCGCGGAACTCGATCTCGTGCGGCACCTTGAACGGCGCGAGCTGGGTGCGCGCGTGCGCGATGAGGTCCTCGGGCGTCGCGCTCTGGCCTGGCTTCAGCACGACGAAGGCCTTCACCTCTTCGCCCTTGATCGGGTGCGGCTTGCCGATCGCGGCGCTGTCCATCACCGCCGGATGCGTGGCGAGCGCCTCCTCGACCTCGCGCGGGTACACGTTGAAGCCAGAGACGATGATCATCTCCTTCTTGCGGTCGACGATGGCGTAGTAGCCATCCGCGTCCACCGTCGCGATGTCGCCGGTGTAGAGCCAGCCGTTCCGTAGCGTCTTTGCGCTCTCATCGGGCTTGTTGAAGTACCCGTCCATGAGCTGCGGCCCGCGGAGGATGAGCTCGCCGGGCTCGCCGATCGGCATGTCGCGCTCGCCGGTCTCGCTGTCGACGATGCGGCACTCGACGTCGGGGTACGGCACGCCGATCGTCCCGATCTTCTGCTTGCCCTGACCGTACAGCGGATTGCAGTGGGTCACGGGCGCGGCCTCGGTGAGGCCATAGCCCTCCACGAGCTTCGCGCCGGTGAGATCGGTGAACTTCTTGTGCGTCTCAGTGAGGAGCGGCGCGGACCCGGAGATGCACGCCTCGATGCTCTTCAGGTCGTACTTCGTCGCGAGTGGTGAGTTGATGATCGCGTTGTAGATCCGCGGCGCGCCGGGGAAGGTCCTCGGCTTGTACTTCTGAATGTCCTTCAGCACGCGCTCGAGCTCGAACTGCGGCTCGAGGAGCATCGCGCTCGCTGCCTGGATCGCCTGGCCCATGACGACGGTGAGCCCGTACACGTGGAAGAACGGCATGACCGCCATGCCCACGCCCTCACCGTCCTTCGTGTTCACGTGCCAGGCGCGGCACTGGAGCGTGTTCGCGACGAGCGCGCGGTGCGAGAGCATCGCGCCTTTGCTCACGCCGGTCGTGCCGCCGGTGTACTGGAGCACCGCGGTGTCGTTCTGGGTCACGCCGGCGTCGAATGGCTTCGCGGGTGCCGACTTCAGGAAGGCCGCGAACGAGCTCGCGCCGGGATCGCCCTCGAAGTGCTGGCGGTGGCCGTCCTTCTTCTCCTTCGCGAGCGTGAAGAGCGTGCGCAGGACGGGCGGCATGCCCTCTTTGATGTTCGTCACGAGGACCGTCCTCACGGGCGTGCCCTCGCGAGCCGCCTTCACGACCGGGTAGAGGCGCGACAGCACGACGACCGTCTCGGCGCCCGAATCCTGGAGCTGATGGCGGAGCTCGGGGACGGTATAGAGCGGGTTGCACGGGACGACCGTCGCGCCCGCGCGAAGGGTGCCGTAGAACGCGATGACGAACTGCGGCGTATTCGGGAGCATGAGCGCGACGCGGTCGCCCTTCTTCACGCCGAGAGAGCGCAGGCCGTTCGCGAAGCGCCACGCGTCATCGGAGATCGACTTGTACGTGCGCTTCGCGTTGAAGAAGATCGTGCAGGTCGCGTTCGGATAGCTCTCGGCGGCGTCATCGAGGAACGCGTGCATCGTCGCGTCGGGATAGGCGAGCGTCGCGGGAACGCCGGGGTCGTAGTGCTTCGTCCACGGTCTGCTCGCGAGGGGCGCCGGGTCTTTTGGAACGACGCGCAGGCGCTTCGCCATGGTCTTCCTCCCCTGACCGACGCTGATCGAAGGATAGACGCGCTTTAGGCCTCCGCCACGTGGATCGCGACCGTTCCGAAGGTGAGTCGCTCGAAGCCGACGTCGCTGAAGCCGGCCGCGCGGAGGCGCTCGGCGAGGCGTTCCGCGCCGGGGAACCGGTCCATCGACCGGGGCAGGTAGCGGTAGGCGGCGGCGTCGCCGCCGAGGAGCGCGGCCACCCGCGGGACGAGACCGTGGACGTAGAACCGGTAGACGGCGCGGACGAGCGGGTTCGGCGCGTGGGAGAACTCGAGGATCACCGCCCGCCCGCCCGGGCGGAGGACGCGCCGCATCTCCCGCAGTCCGGCGTCGAGGTCGCCGAAGTTCCGCACCGCGAACCCCGCGACGACGCGGTCGAACGACCCGTCGGCGAACGGAAGCGCATGCGCGTCCGCCGCGCGCGCCTCGAAGCGGCCGCCGTGCGGGCTCGCGCGCGAACGCGCGCGAACGAGCGTGAGCATCCGCTCCGACACGTCGACGCCGGTCACGCGCGACGTCTGGGGCGATGCGGCGAGCAGCTCGAACGCGAGGTCGCCGGTGCCGACGCCGACGTCCAGCGCCGACTCACCGTCGTCGAGACGCGCGAGGGCGACCGTGCGCCTTCGCCATCCACGGTCACGGCGGAGCGAGAGCACCCGGTTGAGGAAGTCGTACCGCGGCGCGACCTTGTCGAACATCGCCGCCATGTCACGCGCCTGCTCTCGCGAGCGGTCGCGGTCGGAGCGGCTCATCGGGCTTCACGCTAACGTGGCCGCATCGGCACCGCCCTCTTTGTCTACGCGCATCCCGACGACGAGTCCTTCGGCATCGCGGGGACCGCGATGAAGCTCGCAGCCGACGGACACACGACCGCGCTCCTCACGCTCACACGCGGCGACAGGGGCCGGTGGTTCGGCAAGGAGATGGGGTCGTGGACCCCGGCCGAGCTCGCGGCGGAGCGGACGAAGGAGTGGCAGGCGGCGGTGAAGACGATCGGCTTCACGAAGGCACGCCTCCTGGAGTGGCCCGACGGCGGACTCGCGTCGTCGCCCGCTGACCGCGTCACCGCGGATGTCGTCGAGTTCATCCGCGAGGTCCGTCCCGACATCGTGTGCACGTTCGGTCCCGAGGGCGCAGGCAGCGAGCACGACGACCATCGGGCCGCCTCGTTCTTCGCCGTGCGCGGGTTCCACCGAGCCGCGATGGCGAAGGAGTTCCAGGAGCGTGGCCCAACGCATGTCGCGCGACGCCTGTATTTCAACGCCGCCGAGTACACGTCCGATCTCACGTTCGTCGCGATGACGCCGACGCACACGGTGGACATCAAGGCCTTCGAAGAGCGCAAGGCGCAGGCCTTTGAGTGCCACAAGACGCAGTTCAAGGACCGCGAGCGCTTCCACGAGATGATGAAGCGGCGCGCGGGGCGCGAGTTCTTCCACCTCGCGATCGACCGCGGTGAGCCCGTGCCCAGCGATGGGGACCTGTTCCGGTGACCGGCGTGCTGCTGTGAGCGCGATCGTCACGTTGCCGCTCGTCCTCGCGGTCGTGCTCGTCGAGCTCGCGACCGGTGGCGCGTTCCTCCTGTGGCTCCTCGATCGTCGCGGTCAGGCGCCGGGCGGATTCCTGAGGCTCACCGCGGCGGTCGACGCCGTCTGCGGCGCCGCGGCGGTCGGCCTCATCCCGACGATCATCCCGAGGGACCTCGCGGAGATCGGCCTCGACGGCGGCCCGCTCGCGTCCTTTGGTCAGGCGCTCGTCGTGCTCCTGATCATGCTCGTGATCCAGCTCGTGCTCACGTTCCTGCCTTCCGGGCTGAAGGACCTGCGTGGCGTCGCCGGCGCGCTCACGGTGCTCGTGGGCATCGTGACGCTCGAGGTCGCGGCGATCTCGCGTCCGCCGTCGACCGAGTCGCCGTACGACCCGTTCGCGCTCGCGGCGCTGCCGCTGGGAGCGCTCGTCCTCGGCGGGGTCTGTGCGGCCATGCTCCTCGGGCACTGGTATCTCGTGACGCCGAAGCTGAGCCCGGCGCCGCTGCAGACGGCCGCGCTCGTCGTGGTCGCGGGCGTCGCACTGCAGATGGTGGTCGTGCTCGCCGCGTTCGGTCGCGGCGAGCTCGTGGGCATCTCCGCGCAGGTCGGTCTCGTCGTCGCCACAGGGATCCGCATCGGTGTGGGGTTGGTCATGACGCTCGCGGTCGCGCTCGGCGGCTGGTGGACCGCGAAGATGAACACGCAGTCATCCACGGGCCTGCTCTACGTCGGGCTCGGCACCGCGCTCGCGGGCGAGATCAGCGCTCGGGTGCTCTTCTTCCTGACCGGCGCGGCGGTGTAGCCCGCTACTTCTTCTTCGTCTTCGCCTTCGACTTCGGAGCGTCGCGCTCCTGGATCGTGTGCTCGACGGTCTCGAACTTCCGGAGCGTGCCGCGGCGATCGGCCATCTGCTCTTTGCGCCACTTGGGGTCGGTGGCCGACTTGCGGGCACGATCCGCGTCGCGCATCGCGGCGCCGACGATCTTCGCGATCTTGCGGACGGGCATGCGCCGATTCTAGGCAAAGCATCGGCACGCGTTGGGCGCCCGGCCGGCAGTCCGGCTAGCGATTCCGCTCGGCGCGCACGAACCCGGCGGTCCCGAGGACCATGAAGACGACGAACGACAGGCCGATGATCGCGAGATTGGTCGTGAGGTCGAAGACCGCCACGTCGGGACCGCCCGCGTAGTAGACGTTGCGCGTGAGGTCGACGGCGTACCGCATGGGCGAGATCTTCGAGAGGATGTCGAGCGGCAGGGGAAGGTTCCCGATCGGGTTGAACACGCCCGCGAGGAAGAACTGCGGGAGCATCACGAACGGGAAGATCTGGTTCGCCTGCCGCTGGTTCTCGAGGCGCGAGAGCACGAGCACGCCGAACGCGCCGCCGAAGATCGCGACGACGAGAAGCGCGAGGAAGGTCCCAGCGAGCTGCGGCACGGTGAAGGGGACGCCGAGGATCAGGCCGAAGACGATGATCGCGAGCGCCTGCGGCATCGCGACGAGGGACTCGCCGAGGATCTTCCCGAACACGATCGAGTAGCGCGAGATCGGTGAGACGAAGATCTCCTGGCTGAAATCGTTCTCGCGATCGGCCAGCAGGAAGATCACGCCCAAGGCGGTGGACTGCCACACGGTCTGCGCCAGCACGCCGGTGAAGATGAAGTGCAGGAGGTTCACGCCGGCGGCGTCGCCGAATCCGGCCTGGAGCGTCGGCCCGAGGATGCCGATGAAGATCAGCGGGACCGAGAAGTCCGCGATGATCCGCGTGCGGTCGCGGAGCAGCTTGATGAGATCGCGGTGCGCGAGCGTGAGGATGCCGGAGAGCTCGCTCATTCCGCCTTGGGTGTCACGATCTCGAGGTACGCGTCCTCGAGGGTCGGCGCGTGGGTACGCACGAGCGAGAGCGGCGTGTCGATCGACTTCAACACCGGGTGAACGCCACGGCCCGCGAGCGTGATCTTGAACGGGCCCTCGCCCTCGACCGGCAGCTCGAGGCGCGCGAGCTCTTCCCGCAGGCGACGTCGGTCATCGGCATCGACGAGGACGTACTCCTGGACGAGCTCCTTCTTGATGTCGAGCGGCGTGCCGAAGGAGACGATGCGGCCCTGGTCGATGATGCAGACGTGGTCCGCCTCTTCGGCCTCCTCGAGATAGTGGGTCGTGAGGAAGATCGTCGTGCCGCTCTCGCGGCGGATCGTCGTGAGGTACTCCCAAAGCGTGCGTCGGCTCGGGACGTCAAGGCCGGCGGTCGGCTCGTCAAGGAACAGGACCTTCGGGCGGTGGATGAGGCTTCGGACGATCTCGAGCTTTCGCCGCATGCCTCCGGAGAAGGTGCGGATCGGCTTGTGGATGTCCTCGCTGATCTGGAGCAGCGCGGCGAGGTCGCGCACCTGATCGCGGTAGGCGCGCGGCATGAGCGCGAACGTCGGTGCGTACGGGTAGAGGCCATACAGGATCGCGTGGAAGCGGACGTTCTCCTCGGCGGTGAGGTTCATGTCGAGGCTCGGCCGCTGGAAGATGATCCCGACGATCCGTCGCACCGCGCTCGCCTCCGCGACGATGTCGCGGCCATCGATCGTCGCCCGGCCGCCCGTCGGGGCGAGGGTCGTCGTGAGGATCGAGATCGTCGTGGTCTTCCCCGCGCCGTTCGGACCGAGGAGCGCGAAGAACTCGCCTGCACGCACCTCGAAGCTGATCCCGTCGACCGCGTTGCGGTCCGCCTTCTTGTATCGCTTGACGAGGTCCTCGACGCGGATCATCCGAGGAGCCCCCTCGAATGGGACGCGAGGCGCGTGCTCTGGGCGGTCCCATGTTTTGGGCTGGTGAACGTTGCGTGGATGACGTACCGCGCGAACTCACGAGTGCTGTGGACCGGGGCCCGCCAGTTCAGTCTGGCACCAGCACGAATAGGAGGGATAGAGATGTCGACGATCTGGTCGCTGCTCGAGGCCTGTATCTCAGACGCGCGCAGTGCGGAGGATCTCGTCAGGACCGCGGCGGCCCGCCGCGGCGAGGCGAAGCTCGATGGCTTCCTGACGCGCTCGATGGCGAATGACGTTCTCGACCGCGGGTCAGGCGCGGCGCCGGCGATGACGCTCATGGATCGGCTCTTCCTCGATCTCTTCCCACTCGCGCGAGCTGTACATGTTCGCAGCGAGCCCGGCGTCAACGATCAGCACGATCAGGCCCGCGACCGCCGTTAGGAACGGCGTCGGCGAAGCCGCGGCCGCACCGAGCTCGAGGCTTCGCAGCGCTGCTGAGATGCCGTAGAGAACGAGCGCGGCGACGGCCGCGAGCATGTCGATCTGCGCGAGGCCTCGCTCCTCGGGGATGACGTCGAGCCGCTCGATCACCGCCGCGACGGCCACGAATCCGACGAGCAGGAACGTCGCGACGCAGAGCCACTGCCCGACGATCACGTAGCCGTTCGTCTCGCGCCCGCCGAGCGCCAGCCAGGCCATGAGGTCGGACACGGTGACGGCGAACCCGAGGCCGGCGGCGGCGAAACCGAGATGCGAGCGGAGGGCGAAGCCCAGACGGCGTCCTTGGAGGAATTCCTTCACGGACGACCGATGCTAACGGGACGGAGGACCCTCCGTCGGCTCCGGCAGTCAGCAGCCGGGCTCGCCGTCGTGCCCGCAGCAGACCTGTCGGAGCGCGACGCGGAGCCAGAGGTTGCGGGCCGCGACGACGACGCGGCGCGGTAGCGGAATGTCCGACTCGGTGAAGTTCCGGATGGCGCGCCCGAGGGTCGCGTGGCGGTGAGCGTGCACGTCCGTACTATCGCCGCGATGTCCGACGACGCAAGCGCGCCGCAAGCCAAGCGCGCGGCGCTCACGGCGGAGCAGATCGCCGAGCTGCTTCCTGGGACCGGCGAGATCATGCACGAGGTCGGCGACATCTGGTGGAAGTGCGCGTACGCCGGTCGCGCCGGGAACTGGGCGCTCGCGGCGTATTTCGCGCGGCGAACGCGGTCGCTGCTCCGCAAGCTCAGCGTGCTCCGGCCGAAGTACGCGGAGGACATCGGCCAGTTCGAGAGCGGGATCCTCGCGCCGGTCTTGTCGGCGTGCGAGCGCCGCGATCGTGCCGCGTTCGACGCGGCGATCGGCGCCGCGATCGACCGCGCGAACGAGTTACACGTGAAGTGGGCATACGGCTACATCAAGTGGACGCTGCCGCCCGAACCGCCCCAGGAGTTCGACCTCACGCCGTAGTCGCGACGTCACGGCTCCGTCAAGAGCGTGCCGAGGTCGTCCCACGCGTAACCGCTCTCGGTGATGGTCACGCCCTCGATCTCACGTTCCTCGTCACGATCGCGCAGATGGCGACCGCCCATCCGCTCGTAGAACTGCCGCGACGGATGGTTCTCGCGCAGCACCCAGATGAGCATCCCGTGCCAGCCGCGGGCCGCGAGCTCGCGCGCCGCGCGGCGCATGAGCGTCGCGCCGTGTCCGTGTCCCTGGTGTGTTGGCAGTACGTAGATCGCGTAGACCTCGCCGGGATGCGCCGGATCCATGACGCGTGACGGCCCGCCGTTCACAAAGCCGACGACCTCGCCGTCATGTTCAGCAACGAGGACGAACTGCTGCGGCGTCATGCGTGTCGCCATCTGCGCGCGCCGCCGCGAGCCGTCGTAGCCGAGCCGGTCGAGCACTTCGTCCGGCATGAGCCCGCGGTACGCGTCGCGCCAGGTATCGGTGCGGACGCGCTCGATCGCGTCAGCGTCATCGGGCGTCGCGACGCGCACGCTCACGGCGCGAATGCTAAGAAGCATGACGGCCATGGCCTGTGGGTGGCCCGATTGTCTGGCCACCCAAGGCCGCATGTTCGCGGACCCTACGCTCCTGCTTGGTGCTTGGCGATTGGGTCACGTTCTTCCTCGCGCTCCTGCTCGTCCCCGTGCTGCTCATCGAGGAGACGAGTGCCGACCTCGGCATCGTGCGCGCCGCGACAGCGGCCAACGGCGCGATCTGGGTGCTCTTCGCGGTTGACTACGCCGTGGATCTCTGGCGCGCCCCGGATCGCCGCGGCCACATCGCGCGCCACTGGGCCGACCTCGCGCTCATCGTCGTGTCACCGCCGCTGTTCGTACCGCCGGAGGCTCAGGCGTTGCGGACGCTCCGCGCACTGCGGCTGTTCCGCGCGCTGGCCGTCGCCGGCGTCGTTGCCGAGCGCCTCGGCCGGCCGCTCACCCGGAGCGCCGCGCTCATCCTTGTCGGACTCCTCGCGGCGGTGGTCATCGTCGGCGGCATCCTCGTGATCGTGCTCGAGCCGAGGACGTTCCGGAACGTCGCGCAGGGCTACGCCTGGGCGCTCGCGACACTCATGACCGCCGGCCACGCCGATCCGGTACCGGTGACTGCGGCGGGGCGGGCGATCTCCACGCTCATCGTGGTGATGGGGCTGGGTACCTTCGCAGCGCTCGCGGCGAGCATCGCGTCGACGAAGCCGCGGAGCTGACCTCCGGCGGCACGCGGGCTGCATCTGATGCCGCATCTCTCAGATCTGGCAGCTCATGGAAGCGCCGGCGTTCGACCCACGGACGCTCCGCCGGCGGACGAACTGGCTCATCGCGATCCACGTCGTGCTCGCTGCGGCGGCGATCGCGGTGCTCGTCCTCGTCGCGTGGCGGATCCGCATCCTCGTGACGCTCGCGCAGCGCAGCAACGTCGAGACGCTCGTCATCGCCTTCGTCGTCATCTTCCTGGCGTACGTCCTCATCACCACAGCGCCCGCCACGATCGGCGCGCTGCGCATCCTTGGCTACCGCGCGATGGGCGCGGAGCGGGCGCAGCGCGCTCTCCAGCGCAAGGCGCGGAGCGATCGCAAGGAGACGAAGCGGTCCCACCTGAACGTCGCCGTGCGGGGTCCAGCGGGCCGTGACATAGAGATCCCGATACAGGATCGGTTCGGGAAGATCTGCGCGGTGCGGTTGCGCCTCACCGAGATCGTGTTCGAGGAGGCACCCGAGGAGCTCACCCACTCGGTGTTGCAGCTGGTCGTGCGGAAGCTCGCGGAGGTCGGAACGCTCGAAGGCACCGACCGCGATCCGAAGGTCGTGTACTGGGACTCGATCGACGAGTCTCAGGCCGAGGCCTACGCGTCGCAGGTCGAGGCGTTCTCGCATCTCGAGGGCGCGCTCGGCAAGGGGCCGCTCTGGCCACAGATCCGCGTCGACAAGGAGGGCCTCGAGCGCGTCGAGGAGATGCTCCGCGAGGCGGCGCCGTCGATCCGCGAGAACTTGCTGTTGCCGGACATCGAGTACTCGGCCGACTTCACGATCCCGATCATCCCTGAGCCATTCGCGTTCATGCAGCTGAGCCGCCGCATGGAGCACGCCGATGCGGTCGCGAGCATGGGCTGCGCGACGCTCGTCGCGCTCACGATCCTCGCGGTGATCGCGTGGATCGTCGTGAATCCGCCGTGGGTGCCCGGGAAGTGAGACGACTCATCGCGCTCGTCCTCACGCTGCTCATGACCGTGTCGTGCCTCGGTCCGAAACCGCAGGTTCGCTCGGCCGAGGTCGCGACGCCGAAAGACGGGAAGGCCAGCGTCACGATCGTGATCGCGAATGGCGGAAGCGGCGATGGCCAGGTCGAGGTGAAGGTCACGCTCAAGGAAGGCGACGAGGTCGTCGGGCGCGCGGAGCGGACGACGGAGTTGCGATCACGCGAGACGATCAGGCTCGTGATCGAGGTCGAGGTGCCGGAAGGCGCGACCGATCTTGCCGTCGATGCCGAGGTGCACTACCCGCCTGACTGACATTTCGCGAGGGCACGCTCGTGGCCTATCAGCCGCCGCCGAGGATCTTCGCGACGTAGTGCTGCGTCTCCGCGTACGGCGGCACGCCGCCATATCGCTCGACGGCCCCGGGCCCGGCGTTGTACGCCGCAAGCGCCATCGAGTAGTTGCCGTACTTCTTCACATAGCCGGCCATCTTCTGCGCCGCCACCTGGAGCGAGGCCACCGGGTCAGACGTATCCACGCCCCAGGTCTGCGCGGTGGCGGGCGTGATCTGCGCGATGCCTCGAGCCCCAGCAGGGCTGTGCGCATTGGGGTCGAACCCCGACTCCGCGTGGATCTGGCGCTCGAAGATGTCCGGGTCAAGGCCTGCGCTGATGGCCGCATGCCGAGCGACGGCCCGCAGGTCCTCGACCGTGACTCCGTCGGACACCGCGACGGCTTGCTTCTTCATCGCGGTCGAGGCGGCGGAGAACCAGCCCGACCCTTCCCTGACCATGTCCCACGCCAGGACGTAGCTGCCGTCTTGTGCAGGCGCGTGCAGATCGACGATGAGCGTCACCGCATCGCCCGGCCTGACATCGTGATCAAACACGGCCCGCGTACCGTCCCACTGCGCAACGCTGCCGTCCGCACCGAACCAGTGATAGCTGAGACGCACGGCCCGCTCACCGCTCGCTGGCCACGACGAGAGACCCGTGTTCGTCACGGTGACCTCGACGGTCGCTGCTGTGCCCGCGATCATCGAGCCCGGAGCCGCCATGCTCTCGATCGAGGCCTCGAGCTCAGCGGTCGCGAGCAGCGAGGCACGATTGACGCTCTTTCGGGCGGTGACTAGATCGGCCGCTCGTGGCGTCGAGGCAACGACGTCGATGGGCGTCGATACCGCGGCGACGTCGATGACGGGAGCTGGTCGCGATCGCCTGTCGTCGATATGAATTACCTGCAGGACGGCCACAACGACCGATGTGAGCGCGATGACGCAGACGATCAGTGCGAAACCCGCCTGGGCAAGGCGATGCAGCGAAGTCGCTGTGGGTGTCACGATCAGGTAACGCGCAGCGACCGCGCGCGAATGCCCTAAAGGCTCGGTCGGTCGCCATCGCGATATCGCTCTGATCCCAAGCGGTCATTCGGCCGCTGTTGCAATGCGATCGGCACAACAAACGTGAGCTTGACTACAAGCTCGTCATCCGACCGTCAGAGTCGCCGCTCAGTCTCGCGATGGTGCTCGGTTTGAAGGTCAGTTCTGCGGCAGGACGGATCTCCGCTCAGTTGACGAGGGGCGCGGAAGCCCCGTTGTCGCACCGCGGTCGTACACGAGCCGGAAGGACTTCACATGCGTCTTGACCGCACCGACGACGCGAGCGAGTTGCTCTTGGGTGTGGCAGTCCGACCCGAGATGCTCGACCAAGCCTTTCGCCGCCTCGACCTCATCGGCGAAGATGTGCTCCGAGAGCGCTGCGCAGCCGGCCTCGTTGCCGATGGGACAGATCGCCGTGGCAACGTACCGATGCGCGCGGTTGATCATGCGGTCGTTCACGTTGACTAGCATCGCTGCACCTCTTGTTATCTCGAACTGCTTGCGACCGTCCGCTCGACGGCGGCGAGACCAAGGCAGGAAAGGTGCCGCCGGGGAGGCAGTTACGGCATCGTCGCTGGATCGCCGCCCGCTCGTTGCCTACTGCCCGACCCCCTTGGTCAGGGGTGGGCGTCGAACCAGTCGGCGATGCGCTTCGCGTGTTCGACGCGGTTGCGCGGCTTGCCGCCGCGCGTGAGGTCGTGATTGTCCTCGGGGAAGCGCACGAACTGCGCCTCGACGCCGTGCAGGCGCAGCGCGGTGAAGAACTGCTCGGCCTGCTCGATGGGGCACCGCAGATCGCGCTCGGCGTGGAGGATGAGGAGCGGCGTCTTCACCTTCGGCGCGTAGGTGAGCGGTGACCGCTCGATCAGCTTTGCCGGATCCTTCCACGGCGAGGCCTCGCCCATCTCGTACTCCCAGAAGGGCCAGCCGATGTCGGACACGCCGAACGCCGAGACGTTGTTGCTGATGCTGCGCTGCGTCGCGGCGGCGCGGAAGCGATCGGTGTGTCCGACGATCCAGTTCGTCATGAATCCGCCGTAGCTCCCGCCGGTCACGTAGAGGCGCTTCGGATCGACCCATCCGAATGTGAGCGCGTGGTCGACCCCCGCCATGAGGTCCTCGTAGTCCTTGCCACCCCAGTCGCCGACGCACGCCTCGGAGAACTTCTCGCCGTACGCGTGGCTCCCGCGCGGGTTCGTGTACAGGACCGCGTACCCGCGGCCGGCGAGCATCTGGAATTCGTGGAAGAAGCCGTGCCCGTACGCACCATGCGGGCCGCCGTGCACCTCGAGGACGAGCGGCCACTTCTTCGCGGCGTCGAAGCCGCGCGGCTTGAGGAGCCAGCCCTCGATCTTCCAGCCGTCGGCGCCGGTGAACTCGACGCGCTCGGGCGTTCCGATGTGCCGCCCCGCGAACAGGGCCCGATTGAGATCGGTGAGCTTTCGCATCTCGCGGCCCAGCTCGCCGGTGACGACGTTGCCCGGATCGGTCGCGCTCCCGTACACCGCGGCGTACCGCTTCGCGTCGGAGGCGAGCGACAGACTCACGATCTGATGCGAGCCCATCGTCTCGGCCGTCACGGCGCCGCCGCCAGCGGGAACGCTGTAGACGTTCGCCGTGCCCTGATCGGAACCGACGAAGATGATCTTCGTTCCGTCGGCGCTCCAGGTCGGCGGAAGCGTCTGCACCTGCGAGCGCATGTCGGACATGACCGTCGAGCCGACGGTCCGGTCCCAGCCGTCCATGAGGTCACGGCCGCGCTCCTCCCTGCGGGCGTCGAAGACGAAGAGGCGCACGTTCTTCGCCGACGAGCCGACCGCCTTCGCGACGCCGTAGCAGGCGATCTGCTTCCCGTCGGCCGAGAAGCGCGGATTGCCGTACGAGCCGATCCCGTCGGTGACGCGCCAGCCGCCGCCCGACATCGTCGCGACGTGGATGTCCGCCACAGTGTTCGTCTCTCGCGCATCGGTGCGGTTCGAGACGAACGCGATCTGGGTCCCGTCCGGTGACCACGCGGGCTGGAGGTCATCCCAGTCGCCATCGGTCACCTTCCGCGCGCCGCCGCTTGCGACATCGGCGATCCACACGTGCTTGCGGCGGCCGTCGAGAAGGAAGCCCTCGTCGGTCTTGTACCGAAGGCGGTCCCAGACCTTGATGCCGCCGTCGTCCTGCGCGTCCTTCGCCTTCGGATCCTTGCGCGTGAAGGCGATGCACTTGCCATCAGGCGACCACGTGAGGTCTCCGCAGTCGTCGTCGCCGGTCGTGAGCTGGCGCGCCTCGCCGCCCGCGAGCGAGAGCACGAAGATGTTCTTCGGCTTCTTCGCCTTCTTGTCGTCGGCGGGCGCGCTGCGATCGGAGACGAACGCGAGCGACTTCCCATCGGGCGACCAGCGCGGCTGGGCATCCTGCCCGGTGCCCGCGGTGAGCTTCGTCGCGGGCGCGCTTCCGTCAAACGACACGGACCAGATCGCGGATCGGTAGGTGTTGTTGTCACGGTCGACGGTGCGCACCACGTATGCGACACGCGACCCGTCGGGCGAGATCTGCGCATCCGCAAGGAACTGGAAGTCGTAGAGATCTTCCGCGGTCATCGGAGGGAGAAGCTCTGGCAAGGGGTCGTATCGTGCCATACATGCAGCGGCTCGACCCGCGGACCCGCACCGGTCTGCTCGTCGGCGCGCTCGCGATGTTCCTCGCGCTCGATGTCGCGTTCCTCGTGTCGCTCGCCGGGCTGCCGTTCACGCCGCTCGCGCTCGGGCAGGCGATCATCGACGTGCTCCCGGGGTTCATCTCGATCCCGCTCATCGAGACGCTGCAGTACTGGGCGAAGGGCCTCCTCATCGTCGGTGTCATCGCGCTCTTCTTCATCGGTGGCGCGCTCGCCGGCGCGCTCGCCGTCTCACCGAATCGCCGCGGCGCCGCGGTCATCGGCGCGGTGGCGGCGCCGTGGGTCACGGCGGTCGTCCTCGGCGCCCTCGTGGCCGGCCAACGGATCGATCTCGGCACGAGCGTCGTCGACGCGGCGGTCGGGCTCGCCGTGAACGCGCTCGCGCTCGCCTACCTCGCACCGGCATCGCTCGATCGGAGCGCCGCGCCGGCACCCGACCGCCGCCGCGTCCTCGTCGGCGGTGCGGTCGCCGCGGTCCTCGTCGCGCTCGGGGGGCTACCGCTCTCGAGCGCGCTGTCGTCGCTCGGGACGCAGATCGGCGGCGTCGTGTCGTCGGCTCGGCGCCTCAAGGAGCCGGCGACGATCCCACCGGCCGACGCCGCGGTCGACGCGGTCGAGGGCATCACGCCCCGGATCACCGCGAACGAAGACCACTACACGGTCGACACGACGCTCGTAAAGCCGCGCGTCGATGTCGCGACGTGGAAGCTCGCGGTGATCGGCAACGTGGAGCGCGGCTACACGCTCAGCTACGACGAGCTGCTGGACCTCGACGCGATCGAGCAGGTCAGAACGCTCGAGTGCATCAGCAATCCGATCGGCGGCGAGCTCATCTCGACCGCCGTGTGGACCGGCGTGCGGATGAAGGACCTCCTCGAGCGCGCGAGCCCGAAGGCGAACTCGTACGACGTCGTGCTCACGTCGGTCGACGGCTACCAGGACTCCTTCCCCATCGCGAAGGCGATGGAGCCCGACACGTTCCTGGCGTATCTCATGAACGGCAAGACGCTGCCGCAGGAGCACGGCTATCCGGTGCGCGTGCTCGTGCCGAACATCTACGGGATGAAGAACGTGAAGTGGCTCGCCGAGATCAGGGTCGAGACGTTCGACTTCAAGGGCTTCTGGCAGCAGCAGGGCTGGGACGACACCGCGGTCATCAACACGAACACGCGGATCGACGTCCCGGGACGCACGGTGCGCTGGGATGGCGGAGAGGTCGTCATCGGCGGCATCGCCTTCGCCGGCGCGCGGGGCATCAAGCAGGTCGAGGTCTCGCTCGATGAGGGCAAATCCTGGTCGCGGGCGACGCTCGAGACGCCGCCGGGCCCGCTCACCTGGGTGCGGTGGGTGACGCGTTGGACGCCGTCGGGTCCAGGACCGGCGACGTTGTGGGCGCGCGCGACCGACGGACGCGGCGATGTGCAGACGCCGGTGCGGCGCGACCCGTACCCCGACGGCTCGACCGGCTATGACACGGTGACGCTCAACGTCATCAAGGTCTGACGGCCCGTGAGGTCGATGCTGGGGCTCTGGTGCGTATTCCTCGTCGCGGCATGCACGC
>JBIOUD010000032.1:0-6361 GCA_044866725.1 Candidatus Limnocylindria bacterium
TGAGACGCGCGGTCCGCTCCTTCGACCCGTTGAAATGCTGGTGCCACGACCAGTGGTCCACGACGATGAGATCGCCCGTCTCCCACGCGTAGCTCGTGCCATCGATCTCGCTGTGTCCCTCGCCCGAGACGACGTACAGCCATGCCTCCCCGCCGTGCCGGTGACGCGACTGGTAGAGGCCGGGCGCGAGCTCGTGCATGACCGCGGACAGGCCCGCGGTGTGGTAGCCGATCGACTTGTCGACGAGGAAGAGGCTGCGGGCGCCGCGCTTCGTCACGAGGCCGCGCACGTCGTCGAACCGCGTGATGAGCCGCGCCGTCTCGGTACCCGACCACTGCCGCGCGAGCCGCTGCGTGCGGCGCGCGTACGGATCCTCTCCCTCCACGGCCGCGATCTGCCTCGGACGCGGCGCAAGGTCCTTGACCGGTGTGTCGCCTCCGTCCTCGAGGAGCGCGACGCCGAACTGCTCGAGCATCGGCTGCACGCTCCAGGTATGGAACACGGCGGGCCTGTCGGACTCGTTCCCATGGCGATGCCAAGCCCACGAGGGCAGGTGGATCGTGTCCCACGGTCGCCAGTCCACGCGCACGCCGTCGATCTCGGTCCAGCCTCGGCCCGACTCGATGAACGCGATCGCGTCCCAGGCATGCCGGTGGACCGTCGTCGTCGTGTGCGGCGGGATCTCGTGGATCGTCGCGTCGAGGTTCATCGTCGGGCGGTCGCCGTCGCGTCCGGCGAAGACGCCCTGACGGGTCCTGCGCCCGGGCACGTCGTACATCACGACGTCTTTCCGCTTCAGAACGGTCTTGTGGTAGCCCTTCCACTCCTCCAGGAGCGACTCGCGCCGCTTCTTCTGGATCTCGTAGTGCGTGACCTTGGTCGTGGTGACGGTCTTCATCGAGCGGCTGCCGCCGTCGCCTGCACGCGCGGCAGGACTTCCTTCGCGATCAGCTCGATCTGCTCGAGGTAGTCGGGGAACCGCATGCGGAGGTCGAAGATGAGCAGATCGCAGCCCAGCTCCTGGTAGCGCTGGACCCCTTTGACGATGTCGTCTGGCGACCCCATGAGGATCGAGCCGTCGAGCTCCTCGATCTTCGTGAACTCGCCGGACTTCGGCTTCAGCCAGAACTTCTGCGCATTGGCGTTCTTGATGAGACCGGGCACGTTCACGCGCTTGGTCGCGGCCTCGAAGCTGTCGTCGACGCTCGTCACCGGCACGGCGCCGGTCATGATCATCGGCTTGCCCTGCTCGGCGGCCATCTCTTTGATCTTCTTGACCCGCGCCGCGTAGGTCGCGAAGGTGATGCGCCCGGGCAGCCAGCCCTCGCAGAAGTCGACCGCGAGGCGCGCGGCGGCGGGCGTCGCGCCGCCCCACCACACCGGGACCGGATGGAGTGGCTGCGGCTTCAGGTCCACGTCGCTGAACTTGTAGCGCTCGCTGTTCCACTCGATGGTCTCGCCGGCCCACAGGCGCCGGGCGATGAGCACCTGCTCCTTCATCATCTGGACGCGATCCTCGTCCGCCTGGCCGATGACCGCGAACTCGTGATCGAACGTCCCGGCGCCGATGCCGAGGTCGAACTTCCGCCGGGTGATCCAGGACATCGACGCGATGCTGTACGCCATGAGGATCGGGTGGCGGAACGGAATGATGGTCGCGGCGCCGAGGCCGATCCGCTCCGTGACGCCGGCGAGGTACGAGAGCGTCACGAGCGGCTCGATGAACGTCCGGTCCGTGCCTTCCATACCGTGCGGGTGGAAGACGAGGTGATCGCGCACCCAGAGGGAATCGAATCCACGGCGTTCCGCGAGGCGCGCGCCCTCGATGAGAAGGTCCTGATCCGCCTCCAACCCGAAGTGCGGTACGAGCAGGCCGAACCGGGTCATGTCGCTCTCCTTCTTTGACAGGGATGCCCCCGCGACCTTCGAGCCGCGGGGGCATCCACGATGACTAGGTTCGCAACGCCACTAGGCGCCAGGCACGCCGATCTTCTTGTTGAAGCCGATGTCCTTCAGCTTCGTGAGGAAGCTGAGGTCGTAGGCCTTCTTCAGGTCGACCGTGCCCATCGCGGCGTTCTGCGTCGCGAGGACCTGCTGCGGGAGCAGGAGCGCGTCCTCGGTGAACGTCATCGTCCGCGAGCCGTAGGTCGCGAAGGTCTTGACCGCGTTCAGGGCCGCGGCGTCCTGGACCTGCGCGAACTTCGCGAACTCCTTCGCCGAGGCCTCCGGGTCGGTGAACAGCTTCTGCTGCGCCTCGAGCGTCGCCGCGGCGACCACGAGCGCCGTGTTCGGGTTCTTCTGAAGGAACGCCGCGGTGGACATGAGACCGCTGCGGCCCCACTGCAGGTCCGACTTCGTCTCGTCGAAGAGGACGTTGAAGCCCTGCGCGGTCATGGCGTCCTTCTCGGCCATGTCGACGACGGCGCAGCCGACGGAGCCGCCCTTGAGCGCGGCGATACGCGCGCTCTGCCCACCGACCGGCGTGATCGTCGCGTCCTTGTCGGTGTAGCCAAGACCCTTGAGGAGCAGGAGCGCCGAGCCGTGCGACGTACCGCCGAAGGTCGAGATCGCGATGGCCTTGCCCTTCACGTCTTCCTTCGTCTTGATGCTGGCGCCGCACCACAGGCCGTCCGTGAGCTTCGTGCTATTCATCGCGATGACCTTCACCGGCGTGTCCGTTGTCTGCGACGAGATCGCGGTGGAGGCGCCGCCGACCATGAAGTCGAGCTGACCGGCGATGAGCGCCTGGAGCGCCTTGCCGTCGCCCTCGAAGCCCGTGACGGTCACATTCGTGAAGCCGTACTTCTGATAGAGCCCGAGCGTGTCGGCCAGCTTCTCGGCGTACTGCACCGGCTCATTCGGGGTGCTGATGCCGACGCGGAGCGTCGTGACCTCCGGCTTCGGCAGCTCACCCGCCGCTGCCGTCGGGGCCGCGGTACCCGCGGATGTCGACGTCGGCGACGGGCTGGGCGTTGCACCTCCACAGGCGGCGATGAGCAGCGCGACAGCGATGAGCGAGAACAGCTTGGTGAGCGTGAAGCGAGACGACATCAAAGACACCTCTCCTCCCACGTGGATGGGCCTCTCCGCCCGCGGCGGAATGTACCCGAAGGCCGATACATCGTCTACAATCTGGCCCGAAAGAGATGCGTTCGGCCGATCGCTCGCGGTCGTCCCCCGCATCGTTCACGGCCATCGATGTGGGCGGCCTTCCCATCGCATACCGCCTGCGTGGCTCGGGTGTTCCTCTCGTGCTCGTCGCGGGCACCGGCTACCCCGGCGCGACGTGGCCCGACGCATTCGTCGACCCCCTGACCGAGCGCCATGCGGTGCTGACGTTCGACCACCGAGCGACCGGCGGCACGCCGGCGACCGCGGAGCGTCTCTCGACGCGCCTGCTCGCGTCGGACGCGCTCGGGCTCATCGACGCGCTGGGCCTGGGAGCGGCGCATGTGCTCGGGCACTCGATGGGCGGGCGCGTCGCGCAGTGGATGGCGCTCGAGCGGCCGGAACGGCTACGCAGCCTCATCCTCGCCGCGAGCGGTCCGGGTCAGTTCCGCGCGGATCGCCCGGTGACACGCGGCGTGCCGGTCCACACGGTCGTGGACCTCGTCGAGAAGGGCTACGAGCGGTACATGCGGGAACACGTCGCGGCGACGTTCTTCACGCCCGAGTTCGCGCGTGATCACGCCGAGGTCGTCGACGCGCTCCACCGCTCGTTCTGGGAGAACCGTCCCGACCTCGAGGGCTATCTGCGTCACGTGATCGCTCGTCAGGAGCATCAGACCGCCGACCGCCTCGCGGAGATCCGCGTGCCGACGCTCGTGCTCATCGGAGACCGAGACACGGCCGCGATGGGCACTGGCGTTCACACCGAGCAGTCCGACTACCTGCTCGGCCACATTCCGAACGCGAAGAAGCGCATCGTCGAAGGCGGAGCGCATGGGTACTTCTGGGAGATGCCCGAGCGAACAGCGGAGCTCGTGCTGGAGTGGACCGCGGCGCACTAGCGCCCGGGCGCGACCTCGGCCGTCCGCCGCTCGAAGCGAACTGGGTAATGCAGCCATCGCGTGAACCGCTCGGTGCGCGTGTCGCGCACGGGCGCGCGCTCGGGGTCCGGGCGGACGCCGCGTTTCGCGATGGCCTGCACTTCGAGCGCGACGAGCCCGTACACGTGGTCGGCGTCGACATCGAACGACGCGGGTATGGGGAATCCGCCGCCGACCGCGCGGCCGGGACACTGATGCGGCCCGCCGCCGAACGAGTGCCCCCACCGCGGAACGGCCGGGTCGATCGACCGGTCGGGATCGAACTCATCGGCGTTCTCGCCGAAGAGCTTCGCGTCGCGATTCGCGGTGACGACGTCCAGGACCACCAGCGCGTCCTTCGGGATCTTCGTGCCCGCGACCTCGGTGTCGGTCTCCGCGCGCCGCTTGATCTTCGGCGTCGTCGGCCGGAGCCGGAGGGTCTCCTGGACGACGCGCTGGGCGAAGAGCGTGTCGGCGGCGACCCGCTCGATGGTCGCGGCGGCGCGGTCACCTTGCGCGAAGATGAGGTCGAGTGAGTTCACGAGCGTCTGCGCGCTGGTGTGCGTGCCCCCCTGAAGGTAGGTCGCGACCTCGCGGACGATGCGCCCGTCGTCCTCGAGCGCGAGCTGCGGGTCCTCTCGATGCAGCAGGAGCACGGTGAGGATGTCGTGCGGGAGCTCGGACTCGGGGATCCTGCCCGCCCGAACCGCCGCGACGATCTCGCCCCGCCGTTCCCATGCCGGGCGCACGAAGTCGCGCGCGAACTCTTCATACGTCGTCCGCACCGCCGCGCGGACTGCATCCGGGTCCCTCGCGTCGAGGATCGCGCTGCCCTGCGAGAAGAGGTCGACGTGATGCACGAGCCTCTGGAGGTCGTCGAGGGACGATGGGTCGTACTCGATGCCCGCGCGGCGCGCCGCGAGCACGACGCTCAGCATCTCCCCGATCGGGAAGAGGTCGACGCGGTCCCCGTCGATGAGCACGTCGAGCAGATCGCTCATGACCTTGGGAAAGAGCTCGCGCTCGTAGAGGCGCAGGACGTCGGCCCGGAACTGGGTGTTCTCGATCCGGCGCCGCGCGCGATGGGTCGCGCCGTGAGCGATGCTCACGATGCCGTCGCGGATGTTGCCCTGCTCGTAGGAGCGGCGGTCGAACGTCCGCGACAGGTTCGGGTCGAAGAGCGCGGCCCGGATGTCGTCGAAGCGATCGAACGTGATCGTCGCCGTGTAGGTCGTGAGCAGGTCGGTCATGTGACCCTGTCGTTCACCGTGATGGCGCGCGTCGGGCAGTTGATCGCCGCCTCCTCGAGCAGCGCGCGATCGGCCGCCATCGCGCCGGGCTGCGGCGTCGACACGCCGCGGCGTTCATCGATGCGGAAGGACTCAGGCAGAAGGCGAACGCATTCGCCTGAGCCGATGCAGAGGTCCGGGTCGACGGTCACGCGCGAGAGCGGCTCCCCCACGCGAAAAATCTAACGCAGCCCTGGCGCAGAATGAGCGCGTGTACGGCGTGGAGGCGACGCGCTGATCGCTGAGCGGGTCCTCGACGCCCGCGGCACGACCGAGGTCCCGCGGCTGTCCTCGTTCATCGCCGGTCGCTATGACGAGGGAGCGGCGGGCGAGACGTTCGACGTCGTCGATCCCGCGACCGGTCGGGTCATCGCGCGAGTCGTCGAGGCCGGGAAGGCCGGCGTCGATCGCGCGGTCGCGGCAGGCCAGGCCGCCTTCGTGAAGTGGCGCGGCGTCGCGCCGCGTGATCGCGCCGCGATCGTGCAGGAGCTGGCCGGGCGCATCGAGCAGAACGCCGAGCGGCTCGCGCTCATCGACACGCTCGACACCGGCAACCCACTCTCGGCGATGAAGCAGGACCTCGTGAAGGGCGTCCGCACGATGCGCGACGCGGCCGGTCTCGCCCTGCAGATGACCGGACTCGTCTTCCCACTTCCGGGTCTGCACTACACCCAGCGGGAGCCATGGGGCGTCGTGGGTCGGCTCATCACGTTCAACCACCCGGCGATGTACGCGTGCGCTCGACTGGGCTCGGCGCTCGTCGCCGGCAACTGCGTCGTGCTGAAGCCGTCGGAGCTGGCGCCGCTCGCGACGCTCGCGATCGGGGAGCTGACCGCCGGACTCCTGCCGGACGGCGTCGTCTCGGTAGTCGTCGGCGGACCCGCGACGGGCGACGCGATCGTGAGGCACCCGCACATCCAGCGGATCTCGTTCACCGGAAGCACGCCGACCGCGCTGCGCATCCAGGCCAGCGCGGCGGCGAGTGGGACGTTGAAGACGCTCTCGTTCGAGCTCGGCGGCAAGAACCCGATCGTCGTGTTCCCC
>JBIOUD010000033.1:0-5809 GCA_044866725.1 Candidatus Limnocylindria bacterium
CCGAAGACGCCCCCGCGGGGCACGCGCAGCGATAGGTGGTCCACGGCGACGACGTCGCCGTAGCGCTTCGTGAGGTCCGTCGTCTCGATGACATGACCGCCGCCGTCCAGCTCTTCCGGCCTCCTCCGTGAATCATTACGCGTGCCAGCCGGTCTTCGTTACCGTCCGCCGAGGGAGGTCAGCTGCGACCGCGAGCGCTCTGCGGCGCGAATGGCCTGCGCGTGGTGATGTTGGGGCATGCGAACTGCACTCGGGCCTTCCAGGAAGAAGGCGCGAGGAGCTCTGTATCTCACATCTCTGGCAATTGATGGAGGCGCCGGCGAAGGATCCCGTCAGCCTGCGCCGGCGCACGAACTGGCTCATCGCGATCCACCTCGCGCTCGCGACCGCGGCGGTCGCCGTGCTCGCGCTCGTGGTGTGGCGCATCCGGATCCTCGTCACGCTCGCGCAGCGAAGCAACGTGGAGACGCTCGTCATCGCGTTCGTCGTGATCTTCCTCGGCTACCTGCTCGTCACCACCGCGCCGGCGACGATCGGCGCGATCCGCATCCTCATCTACCGCGCGATGGGCACCGACCGTGCGCAGCGCGCGCTCCAGCGCAAGGCGCGTAAGGATCGCAAGGAGACGAAGCGCTCGCACATGAACGTGGCGGTGCGAGCACCGGGCGGGCGCGACGTCGAGATCCCGATCCAGGACCGCTTCGGCAAGATCTGCACGCTGAAGCTGCATCTCACCGAGGTCGTGTTCGAGGATGCGCCGGAGGAGCTCACGCATTCCGTGTTGCAGCTGGTCGTCGACAAGCTTCGCGAGGTCGGGACGCTCGACGGAACGGAGCACCACCCCAAGGTGATCTACTGGGATTCCCTCGAGGAGGGCCAGGCCGAGGCGTACGCGTCGCAGGTCGGCGCGTTCGACCGGCTCGAGAAGGCACTCGACAAGGGCAGGCTGTGGCCGGCGGTGCGCATCGACAAGGACGGAGTCGACGCGATCCAGGAGATGCTCAAAGAGGCCGCGCCCTCCATCCGCGAGAACCTCCTGCTGCCGGACATCGAGTACTCCGCGGAGTTCGCTATCCCGATCGTTCCCGAGCCGTTCGCGTTCATGCAGCTGCGCCGGCGCCTCGAGCACGCCGACGCGGTCGCGAGCATGGGCTGCGCGACGCTCGTCGCACTCGCGTTCCTCGCGGCGATCGCGTGGATCCTCGTGAATCCGCCGTGGGTGCCGGGCATATGAGACGGCTCACGATCCTCCTGCTCGCGCTCGTGTTGACGGCGGCGTGTCTCGGACCGAAGCCGCAGGTGCGCTCGGCCGAGGTCGCGCCGCCGGAGGGCGGGAAGGCCAAGGCGACGGTCGTGATCGTGAACGACGGCAGCGGCGACGGCCAGGTCGAGGTGAAGGTCACGCTCCGCGACGGGGAACGCATCGTCGGCCGCGCCGACAAGACGACCGAGCTCGAGCCCCGAGAGACGCTCACGGTCGTCCTCGAGGTGGACGTTCCGGACGACGCGCGCGCGCTCACGGTGGACGCTCAGGTGGTCTACCCACCGGACTAGACGCCGGCGCGCCAGAATGTGCCGGGGATGGGCAACACGGCGACCGCGGTCGAGGCCGGGCGAAAAGCGCTCGAGCGCCACGCGTGGGCCGAGGCGCTGGCGCAGCTCAAGCAGGCCGACGCCGCGCGCGAGCTCGACGCCGCGGGCCTCGAGATGCTCGCCGACGCGGCATGGTGGATGGCCGAGCCTGACCTCGCGCTGGCGGCCCGCGAGCGCTCCTACACCGGGTTCCTCGCCGCCGGAGACAAGCATCGCGCGGCGCGCGCGGCACTCCGCCTGGCGGAGGAGAATGCCAACAAGACCGCGATGTCCGCGGCCCAGGCATGGCTCGCGCGCGCTCGGAAGCTCGTTGAGGACGACACGGACTCCGCCGCGTTCGGCTACGTCCTCTTCGTGGAGATGCTGTTCGGATCCGGACCGACCGAGCTGGAAGCTGCGGTCGCCCAGGGCCGCCGGATCGTCGCGATCGGCGAGCGCCACGGAGACCGCGATCTCCAGGCATTCGGGGCGGTGGCTCAGGGCTTCGCGCTGCTGTCGGGCGGCGACGTGAAGGCGGGCTTCGCGCAGTTCGATGCCGCGACACTGGCTGCGGCCGCGGGCGAGCTCGAAGTCTTCTCGACCGGTTGGGTCTACTGCAGCACCATCACCGCGTGTCTGCAGCTCGCCGACTATCGGCGCGCGAGCGAGTGGACCGAGGCGACGACCCGGTGGTGCCAGCAGCAATCGGTCACCGGGTTCCCGGGCGTGTGCCGCGTGCACCGCGCGGAGATCGTCGCGCTGCGCGGCGCGTGGGCGCAGGCGGAGCAGGAGGTCAGACAGGCCTGCGAGGAGCTCCAGCGTTACCAGATCAGCCTGTCCGCGGCAGCGGGGTTCTACCGGCTCGGGGAGATCCGCATGCGCATGGGCGATCTTTCCGCCGCGAACGAACAATTCCGCAGGGCACACGAGCTCGGCATGGTCCCGGAGCCCGGGATGTCGCTCGTACGTCTGGCAGAGGGCGACGCCGAGAGCGCCGGCTCGTCGCTGCGTCGCGCGCTGGCGAACGAACGCGACATGTTGAACCGAGCCAGGTTGCTGCCGGCCGAGGTCGAGGTGGCGCTCGCGCTCGGTGACCGCGAACGAGCCCGCGCCGCCTCGACCGAGCTCGATGCGATCGCCAAGAAATTCGGGACACCGGCGATGGAGGCGATCGCCGGGGCCGCTCGCGGGTCGCTGCAGCTCGCGGACGGCGACCGTGAAGCGGCCGACGCGATGCTTCGTTCGGTGCTGCGGATGTGGGTCGAGCTCGATATTCCCTACGAGGTCGCGCGGACGCGTGTGCTGCTCGCCGCGACATATCGCGCGCAGGGTGACGCTGCCGCCGCGACGCTCGAGCTCCAGTCAGCGCTGTCGACCTTCGAACGGCTCGGGGCGCGTCGCGATGCGCGTCATGTCGCCGAGCTGCTGGGATCGGGCGCGACCGCGCGCGCGGCCGATGCCTCAGGGACCGTGCAGCGCACCTTCATGTTCACGGACATCGTTCGCTCGACCAAGCTCGTCGACGCGATCGGCGACGAAGCGTGGAAGGACCTCATCCGCTGGCACGACGAGGCGCTGCGTGCGCTCATCGCCGAGCACCGTGGGGAGGAGATCCGCCATCAGGGGGACGGCTTCTTCGTCGCGTTCGCGCACGCGACGGACGCGATCGAGAGCGCGGTCGCGATCCAGCGTCGCCTGGCCGAGCAGCGGCGGAGACAGGGGTTCGCGCTCCAGATCCGGATCGGTCTGCACACGACCGACTCGTACAAGCGAGGGCTCGACTACGCCGGTCTCGGCATCCATGAGGCCGCGCGGATCGGCGGCGCCGCCGACGCCGGCGAGATCCTCGCGAGCGCGGAGACGCTCGATGGGACGAGCGCGTCATATCCCGTCGCGAAGCGCAGCCTGACGCTCAAGGACATCACCGAGCCCGTCGAGGTCGCGGCGATCGATTGGCGTTGACCAGGAACGCATCGGCCGCCGCGCCGTTCAACAGGTGACCATGAGACGACTGAGGCTCGCCTGGCCGCTCGCGCTCCGCGTCATCGCGGTCGCGCTCGCGACGTCGCTCGTCGCGGCATGTACCGACACCAGCGGCGCCCCGGGCGAGTACGCGAGCCTCGTACCGACGGCTTCGCCCACACCGCTCGCAACGGTCGCGACGCCGACGGCCACGCCGTCACCGACGCCGACGCCGCGCGAGGAGCCGCCGGCCGTCGCCACTGATGCCGTCGGGATCGCGGTCCAGCTCGCGAATGCCGAACGCGCGCTGCGCGATCCCAAGGTCACGGGCGCCGAGCTGGCGTGGACCGGCCATCTGCAACAGCGCATCTACCGCACGCTGTCGGCCCGGCCGGAGCTGAAAGTGAGCGTATTCGCGGCGCTCCCCCCGACGATCCTCCCGGCGGCGACCGCGAACTTCGACGCCACCGCCGATCTCCGCGCGACCGTGGTGCCCCGCACCGAGCTGCCCACGGCGTGGCGCATCGTCGAGCCCGCGCCGGCCGATGAGCTGCTGCGCTATTACAAGGACGCCGAGCTCGAGTTCGGCGTGCCCTGGTATTACCTCGCGTCGATCCACCTGGTCGAGACGCGCATGGGACGCATCCGCGGCGTGTCCACCGCCGGCGCGCAGGGGCCGATGCAGTTCATGCCCGGCACGTGGGCGGCGTATGGCGAGGGCGACGTCAACTCGAACCGCGACGCGATCCGCGCCGCGGCGCGCTACCTCAAAGCGAACCGAGCGCCCGCGGACATGCCCAACGCATTGTTCCGGTACAACAACTCGCAACGCTACGTCCGCGCCGTCACCGCGTACGCCGAGGTCATGCACGCCGAGCCGGACGCGTACCGCGGCTACTACCACTGGCAGGTGTACTACCTCACCACCGGCGGCGACGTGCTCCTGCCGGTGGGCTACGGGGGCTGATCACGGCGTCGCGGTCCCTTCGGCTCCGGGCGCTCGCCGCCGCGCTCGGCATCGTCGCGGCGGTCGCCGTCGGCCTCACGCTCGCGCGGATCGCGGAGCCGGGTCCGCAGCCGCCGGTCGCGCCGAGCGCGGCGCCCGCCGCGCCGACGGTGCCGCCGGCGGTCCAGGCCTACGCCGACCGCGTGGTCCCTTCATTCGGCGGCATCCTGCGCGTCGACCGAAAGGCGATCGTGCGCGTCAACGGTGTCATCGACCGGACCGTCGCGATCCCAGGCGTCACGTCGGGAATGTGGGCGGTCGTCGTGGCGGGCGACATCCGCCAGACGTGGGGTCTGCTCGCGCGCCCGAACAGCGAATGCGCGATCTTCTTCGTGACGTCTCTCGGCGACGTCCTCGCGAGGCAAGAGTCCACGCTGCGGACCTGCGAGCCCTACTTCGCCGCCGCGCCAGCTCGGTAGGGCGGTGACCGCCTGGTCACGGCACGCGCGAGCGACGTCGTAGGCACGCCGTGATCTCGGACTACAGGCGGGACAGGCCGCCGTAGGCGACGGAGGCGATCCGCCTGATGAGCTCGATCGCCTCCTGCTCTGCGCCGTCCCACGTCAGCACCGCGATGACGATCGCCGGACCGCCGGGACCGCGCACGATGCCGGCGTCGTGGGTCGCGAAGCCGAGATTGCCGGTCTTGTGCGCGATCAGCGTGCCCTCCGGGAGCGCCGCCGGCAGCCGATCCACGCTCCGCTGGCGACCGAGGCGTGCACGCATCCGCGCGCTCGCTGCCTTCGACACGAGCGAGCCTCGCGCGAGCTCTCCGAAGAACGTGGCGATCCCGCGTGCGGTGGTCATGGCGCCGTCGGCCGTGAAGCGCAGATCGATGCGCTCTCGATCGAGGCTCGCCTGGATGGAAGCGATGCCGAGCCGTCGGATGAGCGCGAGGGCCGAGGCGTTGTCGGACAGCGCGATCATCCGCTCGAGCGCATCGTCGATCGAGAGCACCGTTCCGGCGGCGGTGAACGACCCGCTCTCCGCCTGGTCGGCGGACGTGATCGCGACGCGGTCGTCGGGCCGGAGCGTGCCGGCCTCGATGCGACGCTCCGCCTCGAGCAGCACCCCCAGCTTGTAGAGCGACGCGGCGAACACATCCTCGTCCGGATCGGCCGAATACCGGACCTGACCCGAGTCCGCCGCCGCGACGACGACGGCGGCGCGGCAGCCCGCCTCCGCGACGAGCGCGTCGATGCGGTCCGCGGCCGCGGCGGTGACGACGACCGGCGGCACGGCGGCCTGCGCGCCGGGGCCGCCGGCGGT
>JBIOUD010000034.1:0-3787 GCA_044866725.1 Candidatus Limnocylindria bacterium
GGCCTGCGCGTGCGAGAGCCCGACGTCGAGGAGGCGGTGGTGGAAGTGCCCACGGTCCGGCGCGAACGGCGGCTGGCCGGACACGAGGCGCCGCAGCAGCACGTAGAAGGTGTCGATGATCGGCACGCCCAGGACGAGCAACGCCGCGGCCACCTTCGCCGTGCCGAAGATCGACAGCACCGCGAGCATCGTGGCGACGAACGTCACGCCGGTGGTCCCCATGAAGAGCCGCGCCGGATGGAAGTTGAAGAGCAGGAAGCCGCCGGTCGCGCCGGCGAGCGTGAAGGCCATCCACGCGACGAACGGCTCGTTCACCTGTGGCGAGAGCGCCAGCGCGCCGAGCGTGAGTGCGGCGATGGCGGCGACGCCCGCGGCGAGGCCGTCAAGACCGTCGATGAAGTTGAGCGCGATGTTCATTCCGACGATCCAGAACATCGTGAACGCGATCGCGACGATGCCGCCGATCTCGATCAACCCCTCGCCGAACGGGTCGTTCACGAAGTCGATGCTCAGTCCGGCGGCGACGATCACCGCCGCGACGACCAGCAGACCGAGGAACTGCCACCGTGCCCGCAGCTCGAAGACGTCGTCGATCACGCCGAGGGTCATCCCGAGGAGCGCCGCGAACGCGGTGAGCGTGAAGCGCGACGAGCGGACCTCTTCGGGGATGAGGAACGGATGGCCGGCGACGCGGTCGATGATCCAGAACGCGAGGATCGTGAGCCCGAACGCGAGCGCGATGGCGAGACCGCCGGTCCGCGGGATGGGACGCGGATGATTGCGACGACCACCCGGCACGTCGAGCAGGCCGAAGCGCTCCGCGATCCGGCCGATGAGCGGGGTGATGGCGGCCGCGATGAGGAACGCGAGTAGGGCGGAGCTGACGAGCAGGAGGCCGGTCACTGTACGAACGATATCCGCAGACGCCGTACCAAGCAGAATGACGGTAAGGAATGAACAGGTGACGCGTCTCGAGGGCCGGGTGGCGGTGATCACCGGGGGCGCACGTGGCATCGGCGCGGAGACCGCACGTGTGTTCCGCGCGGCGGGAGCCACCGTCGTCACCTGGGATGTGAGCGACGGCGCCGACCGGCAGGTCGACGTGACCGACGCCGGCGCGGTGGACGCCGCGGTCGCCGCGACGGTCGCCGACCTTGGTGGCATCGACATCCTCGTGAACAACGCCGGCATCCTGCGAGACGCGCAGCTCGTGAAGCTGAGGGACGGCGAGGCCGTCGGTCGGATGACGGACGACCAGTTCGATTCGGTGATCGCCGTGAATCTGCGTGGCGTGTTCCTCTGTGGACGGGCGGTCGCGCCCGTGATGATCAAAAAGGGCTGGGGCCGCATCCTCAACGCGTCCTCGGTCGTCGGTCTTTATGGCAACTTCGGTCAGTCGAACTACATCGCCACCAAGGCCGCCGTCATCGGTCTCACGAAGGTGTGGGCGCGCGAGCTCGGACCGAAGGGCATCACCGTCAACGCGGTCGCGCCCGGCTTCATCGCGACCGAGATGGTGAAGCAGATGCCCGAGGCGATCCTGAAGAGCATGGTCGAACGCACGCCGGTCCGACGCATGGGCGAGCCGCGCGACGTCGCGAACGCCTACCTGTTCCTGGCGTCGGAGGAGGCGAGCTTCATCAATGGCGCCGTGCTCAGCGTGGACGGCGGCGTGGTCGTCGGGACATGACCGCGCTCCGCCCGCTAGATTTCTCCTGACCGGCATCGATCAAGCTGCGAGGAGAACCGCATTGCCGCTCTTCATGGACGTGCACGAAAAGCTGCCCGAAGGCGCCACGAGCAAGGACGTGGCTGACGCTCACGCCGCCGACCTCAAAGTGCAGGGAAAGTACGGCGTGAAATACGTCCGGTACTTCATGGATGAGGAGTCCGGCAAGGTGTGGTGCGTTTCGGACGCGCCGAGCGCCGAGGCCTCCCTCCAGGTGCACAAGGAAGCGCACGGGCTCATGCCCGAGCGCATCTTCCCGGTGATCGAGGGGAGCTGACCAAGGCCGACGCGGTCCCGACCACACGCGGGACCGCGTCGAGCACAGGTGGGGCCTGGTCTAGATGTTGTCCGCGACCTTCTTCGCCAGCTCGGTGATCGCACTCTGCAGCGCGTCGCTCGACTTCGAGCGCGACGTCGCCTGCACGGTGAAGTAGGTCGAGCCCTCGAGCGCGACGATGCTGGCGGCGCCGGCCGCGCCGGACGGGACGTCGGTCCTGACCGAGAAGGCGGCGTCGCCGATCCCGGTCACGCTCGTCGCTCCGGGCACGAGCCGAGCGCCGGTCTCGAATTCGGTGCGACCCAGGACGCGTGGGCCGAGGGCGATCGTGAGTGCGCCGTCATTCGACGCGTACACGCAGGCCGAAGCCACAAAGCCTGGCATCGGCATGTCGAGACGCGTCGGCTGGGTCACGAGCGTGCCGATGACGGCTTCGACATCGCTGCGCGCCGCGAGCGCGCACACGTCTCTGGTGCTGCCCGCTGCGGTGCCGGTGGCCGCGGGGGAGCCCGTCGGGCTCGCGGCCGTGCCGCCCGCGGCCGTGCCGCTGGGCGAGGATGTCGCGGGTGAGGTGGATACCGGCGACGAGGTCGCACCGGCGACGGTGCCGCTGGCAGTGGCGGTGGCGGACGCTGTCGCGGTGGTCGTCGGCGTGGCGGGGGTCGGTGAAGCACCTCCGGTAGACGATGGAGAGCACGCGGTCAGGAACAGGACTGCGAAGAGCGTGGCCGATGCGATCAATGAATTTCTCATGCGTTACACGTGAGGCAACCGACGTGCCACGCGGCACGCGGCACGAGCGGTGCACGAGATCGCAGCGGTGTTACTGAGCACGGCTGTGCGCCGCATGGGTCGGCGCAACGCGCGCGTCGCGGCGGCCGCGCTCGTTACGTATGGCGCGATCGGAGTGCTGCTCGCGATCCTGCTCGCCGCGGCGATCGCGCCCGCGCTCGCGGGCATCGACTCGCTCTCGCGTTCATCGGGAGATGCACGACGGGCGCTGTCATCCACACGAGACGCGTTCGACGGATTCGCGGTCAGCCTCGTGGACGCGCGCCGGGCGGCGGAGCGCGCCGCGTCGAGCGCACGGTCGTCCGCCGCCACCGCGCGGCGGCTCGCGGACGCGATGTCGCTGAGCGTGTTCGGCGCGCAGCCGCTGCTTCCGATCGCGAGCGATTTCCGGCGACAGGGACAGGACCTCGAAGACCTCGCGGCCGGTGTGGATCAGCTCGCCGCGGCGCTGTCGGCGAACGAGCTCGACGTTCGCGTCCTTCGCGACGACGTGACCGTCCTGCGAGACCGTATCGCGGGCCTCGACACCACGTCGGCGCTGCAGGCCGCGCCCGTCGGCATCGTGCTGCTCCTCGTGGTCGGATGGTTCGCCACGATGGCGGTCGCCCTCCTGGGCGTCGGGATCGTGCTCTGGCGGTCGGCGCCATCGGGTTAGGCGGCCCGGCGAAGCACCTGCCGCAGCCGCGCCGCGGACAGGATGAACAGGAGCGTCCCGATCGTGGCCATGGCGGCCAGCGCGGTCGCGTTCGGCAGCTGACCCCTCAGCATCTCCTGCTGGAACGCCGGGATCGCGTAGGTCACCGGTAGTGCGTAGGCGAGCGCCTGGACCGGCATGCGCAGCTCGCTCACCGGGATCACGAAGCCGCTGAAGAAGACCGATAGCAGCAGGACCAGCGTCGCGAGCTGGACCGCCTGGCGCTCCGAGTCGGACCACAGCGAGATGAGCAGTCCGGTGCCGAGCGCGGCGAACGTGAGGAGCACCACGAGCG
>JBIOUD010000035.1:0-2684 GCA_044866725.1 Candidatus Limnocylindria bacterium
GTGCGTGGCGCGGGCGTTGCCACTTGTGGCTGGGGGCGGATTCGAACCGCCGACCGGGCGGTTATGAGTCGCCTGCTCTCGGCCAACTGAGCTACCCAGCCCTGCGAATCACGATTGTAGGTCGTCGCCCTGTTCCGATGCGAGGCGTGCGCGGAATTCCGCTTCGGTCAAAAGGTGCTTCGCCGCGTTGCATCGCCGGCACGCGGGCAGGATGTTGTCGATCGCGTTCCCGCCGCCGCGAGCGTGCGGAATGCGATGGTCGGCTTCGAGCACGCCGGTCTCGCCGCAATACGCGCAACGCCCGCCGTAGCTCTCGACCAGCGCAAGCCATTCGGCTGCCGTGAAGCTGCCTTGAGCAGTGAGCTTGCGCGCGCGATAGTTCGCCGATCTCGCGCGCCCGATCTCGGGATGAGAGGGGTGATAGGCGGCGCTCTGCCGCAGTCGCTCGCCACGGTGCCGGTCGTAGTACGCACGGGTGTCTTCGCTGTGTTCGTGAGGATGCGCAGCCCGCCATCGGCGCATTGCCTCGCGCGCCCTCTCGGGATTCTTCTTCATCCACTCGCGCCCGTATCGTCGGCGTTCGTCCGGGTCCTTGTGCGGCACGAGGTCCGTGTAGCAGACACGCAGGCGGGTGCCAATAGGATTCTTGATGCAGGCGACAAAAAGAGCCCGGACGAAACGTCCGGACTCACTGTTGCGGGGGAAGGATTCGAACCTCCGGCCTTCGGGTTATGAGCCCGACGAGCTACCGCTGCTCCACCCCGCGATGTAAGCCTAGTCTACCGCGCCGCGATGCGCGCGTCGCATCACGACGTACGAAAGAACAGCACGATCCATCGCTCGATGCGGCTCGGTCGCTCGCTCTGCGGCGTCGACTGCGCGCGCGCGTTCGCATCGCGCTGCACCGCGATGAGCGCTTCCCACGGCCACACCCACCCGAGGCCCTTGGCTTTCTCGATGACGTAGTCCGTCGTCTTCTTCTCAGCGGCCGAGGCTTGCAACTGCGCGCGATACGCCTGCTCGTACGCGATCTGCGCGTTGAGATCGGTGATCGTCCGCTCGAGCGCGTTCGCCTGGATCGTCACGCTCGCGAACGCCGAGCTCAGCACGAGACCGCCGAGCAGGACCGCGACCGCGAGCATTGGACGGAACCAGCGCGACTCGCGCTGACGACGGCGATGTGCGCTCACACGTGAATCATCGCGGAGAGCGGCGGGCGAACGGAAGGGGATCCATCGCGCTGGCTCGGGCCGGCGCGCGACCGCCGACCGCTAGTCGCCGAAGGGCAGCGGCGGCACGCTCATGCCCGCCGCGGTCGCGGCGCACCGGCCGATGACGCCGAGCAGGTGCTCCGCGGCGAGTGGGTCGCGCACCTCGCTCGTGAACGCCGCGACCAGGATGGTCCCGGCCGGACCCGCGAACACGGCGACGTCGTTCCGTGACGCGTCCAGCGTCCCGCTCTTGCTCGGCACCTTCGCGTGCGGCGCCAGGAAGCGCCGCAGCTTCGCGTCGTCCTGGCAGCGCTCCATGAGCGCGAGCACGGCGTCCGACGTCGCGCGGTCGCGGCATTCGCCGGCAACGAGCCGCGCGAGCAGCGCCACGAGATCGCGCGCGGTGGCCATGTTCTCGAGCCCGCGCTTGGCGGCCTCGAAGTCGTACATCCGCCGACGCAGCGCGGTGGGGCCGATCCCCCACTCCGCCATGCGCGCATCGACGCGCTCGACACCGAGACGGTCGATGACACGATTCGTCGCGGTGTTGTCGGAGAGGCCGATCATCAGCGCGGCGTGGTCGCGAAGCGACAGCGTCACGAGGTCGCGCAGGTCGCGAAGCACGCCCGAGCCGTCGACACGCTCGCCGATCGCGATCTGCTCGCCGAGATCGACGCGTCCCTCCGCAGCGTCGGCGTAGAGCGCCATGACGAGCGGCACCTTGATGACCGACGCGGCGGGGAAGGCGACCTCGGCATCGTGCTCGAGAAGCGTCTCGCCGTCAGCCAAGCGCGCGAGCACGCCGACGCGATACGGCGCTCGCGAGATGAGCTCGCGAGCGGGACCGAAGTGATCCTGCACAACGCGAGGCTACCGCCTACGCTCTCGCGAGTGACCGGTATGCGGTGCGCGCGCATCCTCACACCGATCCTCACGGCTCTGCTCCTCTCGTCATGCGGCCTCTTCGGGCAGCCCGAGGTGCGGCCCTCTCCCACTCCCACTGCGACGCAGACCGGATCCGCGGCGCCGACCCGCCCGCGCCTCGAGCTCTCCACCTACCAGTACGCACTCCAGACCCGCGGCAAGATCCGCGTCGGCGTGCGCGACTTCTCGGCGCCGTTCTCCGCGCGCGTGCCGAGCGGCGCATACGAGGGTTTTGAGGCGGACATCGCCCGCGAGGTCGCCCGCGCGATCTGGGGGACGAACGACGACCCCGACACGCACATCGAGTGGGTCTCGATCGACGCGTCGACGCGCGTCGCCGCGCTCACCAGCAACCAGGCGGACATCGTCATCGCCGCGCTCCCGATCGACGACGAGACCGCGAAGGTCATCGACCTCAGCGACACCTACTACAGGGACGGCCAGCGACTGCTCGTGAAGAAGACGAACGACGAGATCAAGGAGCTCGTCGACGTTGCCGGCGGCGAACAGACCGTGAGCGCGGTCAAGGGTTCGCCGTGGGAGGCGAAC
>JBIOUD010000036.1:0-9592 GCA_044866725.1 Candidatus Limnocylindria bacterium
CGCCCGCCGGGACGACGAGCGGCGCGTCAGCCGTGACCGCGACCGTCGACTCGTCCACGAACTTCCGCGTGTAGAGACGGTGGTACAGGCCCCCGAGCGCGAGGAGTTCCTGATGCGTGCCCTCCTCGACGATCTGGCCCTTGTCGAGCACCAGGATCCGATGCGCACGCTCGACCGTCGAGAGGCGGTGCGCGATCACGATCGTCGTCCGTCCGCGCATGAGCCGGTCGAGGGCCTGCTGCACGAGGAACTCGCTCTCGTTATCGAGCGAGCTCGTCGCCTCGTCGAGCAGCAGGATCGGCGCATTGCGCAAGAGCGCACGCGCGATCGCGATGCGCTGGCGTTGCCCGACCGAGAGGCGCACGCCGCGCTCGCCGACGATCGTGTCCATACCCTTCGGGAGGCGCGTGATGAACTCCAAGGCGTTCGCCGCTTGCACCGCAGCCTCGAGATCCGCATCGGTCGCGTCGAGCCGGCCGTAGCGGACGTTCTCGCGGATCGTGTCCGCGAAGAGGATCGGCTCCTGCGGGACCACCGCGATCTGCGAGCGCAGCGAGAGCATCGTGACCTCACGGAGGTCGTGATCGTCGACGGCGACGCTCCCTGAGGTCGGGTCGTAGAAGCGGCCAACGAGATTCACGAGAGTCGTCTTCCCCGCCCCTGAGGGTCCGACGAGCGCGGTGGTCTGGCCGGGCTGGAAGATGCTCGTCACGCCGTTCAGCACGACCGGGCCGTCGCCGTAGCGGAACTCGACGTTCTCGAAGCGGATCTCGCCTTCGACCGGGGGCAGAGCGATCGCATCCGGCGCGTCGCGCACCTCGGGGACGGTGTCGAGGAGGGCGAAGATCCGGTCGGCCGCGCCGAACGCCTGCTGCACCGCGCCCCACTGCATGGCGAGGCCGCCGATCGGTCCGGCGACCATGCCGAGGTACAGGAGGAACGCGACCAGCTGGCCGGTCGTGAGCTCGCCGCTCGCGACCTGGTGGCCTCCGAACCACAGGACGACGATCGACGACGCGAACCCGAGGAAGCCGATGAGCGGGAACATGATCGAGGTCATCCGCGCGCGCTCCATCGTCTTCTGGAACATGAACATGAGCTTCGTGTTGAAGCGGGCGGCCTCGTACTCCTCGCGCGTGAAGGCCTGCACCACCCGGACCTCCGCGATCGCCTCCTGCAGCACACCGACGGCCTCGCCCTGCGCCTCCTGCGTCACGCGCGAGATGTCGCGGATCTGACGGCCGAGACGCTGCCCCAAGAGGCCGATGGGCGGCGCGACCACGAGCGTGAGGAGCGCGAGCTTCCAGTTCATGAGGAAGATCACGGCAACGCCGCCGACGAGAGTGAGCACCTGGCCGAGGACCTGGAGGATGGTCTGGGTGATGACGCCGTGGACGAGGGTCGCGTCGCTGGTGACGTGCGACATCAGGTCACCGGTCTTGCGCGCGTTGAAGAACGACAGCGAGAGCGATTGCAAGTGGCGGACGATGGACATCCGCAGGTCGAAGATCACGCGCTCGCCGGTGTACGTCATGACGTACTGGCGCACTCCGTCGATGAGCGCGCGCACCAAGAGGACGATGACGAGGCCACCGACGAGAAGGTCGAGGAAGGACGGGTCTTTCAGCCCGACGTCGAGCACTCGCTGCACGACCTGCGGCCAGACGAGGCCGAGCGCGGTCGAGATGACGAGCAGCACCGCCGAGAACGCGAGGTTCCACTTGTACGGCGCGACGAACTTGAGGAGCCGTCTGTACATCGTGAGCGACGGCCGTTTCCCGGGCTGATCACCACGTCCACCCATGAAGAAGTGGAAGCCGCCCCCGCCGCCGCCCATGATCATCACGACCTCAATAGTGCGCTCGCGCGGTGAATGTGGCGCGTGATACGGACCCTCTACCGTCGCTTTGCCGACCGGCGCACCGCGGCCTTCGTCGTCGTACGCGCAGCTGACCTCGAGCGGAGCCGCCCGCATCTCGCGCTCGCGGCGACCTCGCCGACAAGCATCTCGACCAAAACGAGATCGCGCGTCAGCCACGTGTGTGCGCCGGGTCCCTGGGCCGCGTCGTGGATCGTCGTCGGCCCACGGTGCGCCGTCGCTCAGCTCATGCCGGCGCCCCACCGTGGCGAACGAGCCGTCCGCGGCGACGAGGATCAGGTCGAGGTGAGAGCGCCTGTTCTTCGCCTGGTCGTCTCACCGTCCGATCCACACACCCGCGAACGACTCCCCGACGATCGGCTGCGGGACGAGGCCGGGAAGCTTTCGCGTCAGGGCGATCGGTGGGGCGGCGTGGAAGAGCGGGACCCGCGGGATGTCGAGCTGCCACATCTTCGTGACCTGCTTGTAGAGCTCGCCGCGCTTCGACACGTCGAGCTCGCCGCGGGCTCGGCGCAGAAGCTCGCTCGCAATGGGATCGGTCGTGACGCCGCTGAAGAAGTCGTCGGGATCCGCGCGGTCCGCCGTCTTGTCGTCGATCCAGAGCGCGAGCGTCCCGGCGCGCGCCATCGCGGCGAGCGCCGATTGGTCCGCGGTCTGAAGCCGGACGGTGATCCCGATCTTCCCGAGGTCGGCGGCGATCGTCTCTGCGATGCGCTTTGGGTCAGGGAGCGAAGACCGCGCCGCGGGCGAGTACCAGAGGTCGGTCGAGAATCCGGGGCCGAAGCCCGCGTCGGTCAGCAGCTTCTTTGCGGCCCCGGTGTCGTACTTGGTGAACTCGATGATCGTGTCGTCGTAGCCAAGGAGCCCGGGCGGGACGAGCTGCGCGGCCGCGCGGGCGTCGCCGCCGTAGACCGTCTGCATGATCGCGCCACGGTCGATGGACAGGGCCACCGCGCGGCGGACGTCCGCGTTGTCGAACGGTCCCGTGGCCGTGCCGATACCGAGGTACGACACGTCGTAGGTCGGCCGGCGGCGGAGCGCGAGATTCGGGTCGGCGCGAACGAGAGAGAGGCTCGATGGACCAACGTCGAGCGCGACGGCGACGTTCGCGGCCCGCAGCTCCGAGACGCGCGTCGTGTCGTCGCGCAGGACGCGAAAGACGAGCGTGTCGACGTACGGGAGCGCGCGCCCGTCGGCATCGCGTCCCCAGTACGCGGCGTTGCGCTGCAGCGTGATCGAGTCGCCCGCGCGCCAGGCGCCGGGCTCGAAGACGAACGGCCCCGTGCCCTGCGCGCACCGGGACGCCGAGGTCGCCCACGCCGGACCCTGCGAGAAGCACGCCGGGTTGACGATCCCGAAGGATCCGGACGCGAGCGTGGCGAGGAATGGGGCGTACTGCGCGGTCAGCGTGAAGACGACGGTCTGCGCATCGGTCGCCGCCACGTTCGCGACCAGCGTCGCGATGTCGAACCGCGCGAACGCGGTCGCGCGCGCGAAGTTCCGCGCGACGGTCTGCGCGTCGAACGGGGTGCCGTCGTGGAACTTCACTCCGGCATGCAGGCGGAAGGTCCACGTCCGGCCGTCTGCGGATGTCGTCCACGAGTCCGCGAGCTTCGGCACGACGCGGAGGCCACCGGGCTCGAGGTCGACGAGGCCTTCGTACACCTGCCGCAGCACGGTGATGGTCGCGTCGTCGGTCGCGGTCCACGGATCCAGGCTCTGGATATCCGACGCCTGCGCCACGCGAACGACACCGCCGAGCGCGATGGTGTTCGACGACGGCGAGGGCGACGTCGCCGGAGGGACCGCGGCCGTGCACGCCGCGAGGACGAGCGCGACCAGCGCGACGATGAGCGCGATGGACGAGGGTGGTGGCTCTAGAGGTGCGACTTGACGCGCGGGTCGAGAGCGTCGCGCAGCCCGTCCCCGATGAGGTACAGGCACAGGACGGTCGTGAAGATCATGAAGCCAGGCGGGTAGATCAGCCATGGGCCACGCACCAAGTTACCTGTCGCCCCGGTGAGCATGTTGCCCCACGTCGGCACCGGCGGATCGATGCCCAGCCCAAGGAAGGAGAGCGCCGACTCGACGAGGATGATGCCGCCGATATCGATCGCCGCGAGCACGAAGATGAGCGGCAGGATGTTCGGCAGGATGTGGTTGAACATGATCCGGCGGTCGCGCGCGCCGATCGTTCGAGCCGCCACGACGTATTCGCGCTCGCGGAGCGCGAACGTCTGGCCGCGCACGTACAGCGAGATGCCGACCCAGAAGAGCCCACCGATGATGACCGTGAGCGTGGCCGGGCCTGGCTCCCAGATCGCGGCGATGATGAGGAGCAGGAAGAGCGTCGGAATCGATTGGAGTGTCGTGACGAACCACGTGACGATGTCGTCGACCCACCCGCGGAAATAGCCGGCCGCCAGTCCGATGAGCACCCCGAGCGTGAGGTTCACGAGCGCCGCGATGAAGCCGACGGCCAGCGAGATGCGGCCACCGTACAGCAGGCGCACGACCGCGCTGCGACCGATCTCGTCGGTCCCGAGCAGGTATGCGAGAGGCTCGAGCGCCGGCTTCTCGTAGGTATGCAGCAGGTCCTGCTTCTCGAACGAGTACTTGAAGACGTTCTCGGCGAAGAAGTCCGCACCGGCCGAGACCACAGCGAGGATCGCGAGGATGACGAACGCCGCGATGGTCAGCCGGTCGTGCCGGAGCTTCCACCACGCGTTCGACCAAAGGCTGCGCGACGGGCGGACAAGGGTGTCCTGGGTGCCGATGGCGCGGATGGTCGGCGCCGTGGTCGCCACTGCCTACTTCACCTTGATCCGCGGGTCGACGATCGCGTACGCGATGTCGCGCAGGATGTAGCTGATCACGAGCAGGGTCGCCGAGATGAGCACGCCGGCCTGGATGACGGGGTAATCCTTCGCGATCGCGGCGTTGAAGGTGAAGCGCCCGATACCCGGCCAGCTGAAGACCTGCTCGATCACGAGCGCGCCGCCGACCAGGCCGGCGAGGATCCCGCCAAGCGCGGTGACGACGGGGATGAGCGCGTTGCGCAGGGCATGGACGAACATGACCGTCCGCTCATGGAGCCCCTTCGCGTGCGCGGTCCGGACGAAGTCCTGGCTCAGCACGTCCAGCGTCTCGGTCCGCAGGATGCGCGAATAGTTCGCGATCCCAGTGAGCGATAGGACGAACGCCGGCAGGAGGATGTGTTTGAAGCGATCGCCGATATCCCAGACGTCCTTGCCGACGGTGAGCATGCCCTGACTTGGCAGCCACCGGAGCTGCACGGCAAAGAAGATGATCAGGACGAGCCCGAGCCAGAACGCGGGCACGGCGTGGCCTGCGACCCCGAACACACGGATCGCTCCGTCCACCCACGACCCACGCTTGATCGCGGCGATGACGCCGAGCGGGACTCCGATGATCAGCTGAAGCGCGAGGGCGACGACCGCGAGCTGCAACGTGTTGGGTATGTACTGGATGTACAGCTGCGCGGCGTCCTGGTGGTAGATGAACGACTGGCCGAAGTTCCCCTGGAAGATCTTGAAGAGCCAGTCGAGGTACTGGATCGGCAGAGGCTTGTCGAGGCCATACAGCGCGCGGAGCGCCTCGATGTCCTCGTTCGTCGCGCGCGAGCCGAACGTGAACAACCGGATCGGGTCGCCTGGCGCGAGACGAACGATGACGAACGTGATGATCGAGATGCCCAGCAATGTGGGGATCGCGTAGAGGAGCCGTTTCAGGATGAAGGTGCGCAACTAGCTGCCTCCATCGTCGGTGGGGGCGCCCTCGCGGGCGCCCCCACACGAACGAGCTACTTCTTGATCCACCACTCGTGAACGTTGTAGATGGTGCTGAACGACGCCGGGTTGAAGTTCTGAAGCGTCTTCTGCGAGACCGCAAGCGTGTTGTTCGAGTAGCCGAAGTTGTACGGCTGGTTCTCGTTCAAGATCTTGTTGAAGGTCTCGTAGTGCTTCTTGCGCGTCGCGGTGGAGCAGTCGCCGTTGGTCGGGTTGCGACCTTCGGTGATCGCTGCGTCCATGGCCGAGTCCTTGAAGTACGTGAAGCCGAAGCCGGTCACGTTCTTCGACGGGTCCGGGATCTGGCTCGAGTGCCAGATCTGGTACGGGTCCGGGTCGCCGCCCAGCGCCCAGCCGATGATCGTCGCCTCGAGCGTCTGGTCGCCGGTCGTCAGCTTCGTGACGAGGCCCTGGAACGCCTCCGGCTTGGAGACAGCGTTGATGCCGAGCTGCTTGTACTGGTCAGCCGCGACCTGAGCGAGCGTCTCGCGCTCGGTGTTGCCCGAGTTCGTCGAGATCGTCAGGTTGAACTTCTTGCCGTCCTTCGCAAGGATCCCGTCAGAGCCCTTGACCCAGCCAGCGTCCTTGAGGAGCTGCTCGGCCTTGGCCTTGTCGTACTTGTAGGCCTCGAGCGCGGTGCTCGGGTAGGCCCACTGGACCGGGACGTGGTGCGCGACCTGCTTGGTCGCCTCACCGAAGACGACGGCCTTGATGACCGCGTCCATGTCGATGCCGTACGCGAGCGCCTGACGGACACGCTTGTCCGCGAGGCCGACCGCGGTCGGGCTTGCCGTGTTCCACCCGATGAACGTGTAGCCGAGGTTCTGGTACTTCGTGATCTTCACCGAGTCGACCGTCTGCATGTCGGCGAGGTCCTTGGCCACGATCGAGCCAAAGGTGAGCTCACCGGTCTTCAGGCCGTTGGTGATCGCCGTCGAGTTCGCGACGACCTTGTACACGTACTCGTCGACGTTCGGAGAACCCTGCCAGTAAGACTCGTTCTTCCCGAGGATGACCTGGTCGCCCTTGCGCCATTCCTTGAACTTGAACGGCCCGCTGACGACCTGCGGGTTGGTGTTCTCGGGCGCGTTGTCGAAGTCTTCCGCCTTCGACGTGGCCGTGAGGTACTTGCTGAAGACCTGCGTCGGCATCGGGCTGGCGGTCGCTCCACCGAGGTCGAGGATCGCCGCGCACGAGACCTTCGTCATCTTCACGCTGAACTTCTTCGGGTTCGCGCTGTCGAGCGTCACGCCCGAGATCGACGTCGCTGTCGCCTTGCACTGCGTGCCAGCCGGCGCGCAGAACTCGTTGAAGCCGACGACGTCCTGGAACGTGGACTTACGGACCGTCTTCGCGGACTTGCCGACGGCCGTCACGGCCGTGAGCCAGTCCTGCGCGATGATCGGCTTGCCGTCAGACCAGTTCGCCTTGTCGTTGATCGTGAACGTGTAGGTCAGACCGTCGGACGACGTGGTGAACGTCGCGAGCTTCGGCTTGACCTCGCCCGTCTTCGGGTCCTGCTGGACGAGCGCGTCGTACATGAGGCCCGTCATTCGGCCCGATGCCGTGTCGTTCACGAGGACCGGCTGCATGGTCGCGATGTCGGAGATCGTGCCTTCGACGATCCGGCCGCCCTGCGCGGGCTTTTCCGTCGCCGCCACGGTCGCGCTGGCCGCGGGAGTCGCTGTACCTGCTGGCGTTCCCCCCGTGCAGGCCGTCGCGACGAGAACGCTCGCCGCAAGAGCCGCAATGAGAGCCCGCCCAGTGCGTGGGTGGGTCATAGTCCCCTCTCCGCTCCTTTCGATGGATCGCCTGTCGAATCGCGCCAGAGTCTAGCGGCCGATTCGTATCGGCCGTTACAGTCCCCTACCGCGTCTCGCGAGGCGGTGTTCATACCGCCCGGAAGTTCGAAAAGGCTGGATTTGCCGTCGCGCCGGGCGCTCCCTCGGCGGGCAGCCCACAGCGCTTACCGGGCGAACCACCACTTTTCGATGTCGTTGTAGGTGGCGAACGTGCCCGGGTCGAAGCCTCGCAGGTCACGCGCCGCCGCGAGCAGGGTGGTCTTCGCGAAGGCGAAGTCGTAAGGCTGCTCCTCGTTGAGGAGCCGGTTGAAGGACTCGTAGCTCTTCTTGCGCGTGGCCTGGGTGCAGTCGCCCGACGCCGGCGTGCGCGCCGACTCCATGAGCTTGTCGGCCTCAGGCGAGCTCCACGCGCCGAAGTTGTAGCCGGCGACCTTCTTCGCGAGGTCCGGGATGGACGCGGTGTGGAACACCCCGTACGGGTCCGGCTCGACGTTCAGCTTCCAGCCGAGGATCCAGCCGGAGACGTCCTCCGAGCGCGACTGGAGGATGTCGGGGATGTTCTCGAACGGCACGAGCCGCGGACTCACCTTCACGCCGATCACCTTGTACTGGTCGATCGCCGTCTGGAGGAGCGTCTCGCGCACCTTGCTTCCAGAGTTCGTGAGGATCGTGAGCTGTAGCGGCTTCCCGTCCTTTTGGTAGTAACCGTCCGCCCCGAGCGCGAAGCCGGCCTGCCTGAGGAGCTGCCCCGACTGCACGGGGTCGTACGGATACCGGTTCAGCGTCGCGGGATCGGCCGCGGCCCACGAGACCGCGAGGTGGTGCGCGAAGACCCGCGAGCCCTGTCCGTAGAGGACCTTCTGCACGACGGCGTTCATGTCGAGTCCGTAGGCGAGCGCCTGCCGGACGCGTTTGTCCGCGAGCGCAGGCGTCGTCGTGCTCTTCATGTTCCAGCCGATGTAGTCGTACATGAGCTCCGGGAACGAATACACGCGGAGCGTGTCGCGCTTGCGGATGTCGTCGTAGTCCTTCGGCTCGATCGCGCCGAAGTTGATCTCTCCCGTCTTCAGCTGCATCGCGAGCGAGGTCACGTCGCTCACGACCTTGAGCACGAAGCCGTCGAGGTACGGCGTGCCGCGGAAGTAGGAGTCGTTGCGCTCCAGCACGATCTGGTCGTTCGCCTTCCACGACTTGTAGACGAACGGGCCGCTCGAGACCGGGGGCGCGAGGTTCTCGGGCGCGTCGTCGATCTTCGGCCCGGTGTCGTCGGGACCGGTGTACTTCGCGTAGACATGCGTCGGGAGCGGACCCGCCGCCGCGCCGAACGCGTTCGTGAGCGCGGGACAGAACACGCGCTTGAACTTCACGGAGAATGACTTCGGGTCGAGCGGGTCGACGTTGATCCCCTTGATCGTCTGCGCGAGATTCGTGCGGTACTCCTCGAAGCCATCGATGTCCTGGAAGGACGCGACGCGGATGGCCTTCTTGCTCCGTGCGACGGCCTTCACGCCGGTCAGGTAGTCCTCGCCCGTCACCGGCCTGCCGTCCGACCACACCGCGCCCGGCTCGATCTTCCAGCGGTATGTGAGCCCGTCAGGCGAGACCGTCCAGTGGCCGAGGTTCGGACGGATCTCGCCGTTCTTTCCGTCGACGCGGAAGAGCGTGTCGTAGACCAGACCACTGACCGTCGCGGAAGATGCGTCATTGACCAGGAACGGGGCGAACGTCTTCGCGTCAGTGAACACACCTTCGATGACTCGCCCTCCGCGCACCGGCGACACCGGCAGCTTCGACGTGCCCGGCGACGCGAGCGGTCCCGCGCCCTGGCACGAGGCGACGACGACCGTCACCAGCATCAGCAGCGTGAACGACCGTCTCATGCGCTAAGTGTCGCGCGGACGTCGAGTCCCATCCGTTTCATTCCAGTACGGACAACGCGGACGCGGGAGTCCTCGGTGCGAATCGCGCCGCCGCAACGGCCGGGGGTCAGTCCGCCGCGCCGCGGGCCCACCAGTGAGGGAGCACGGCTAGTCTTTTTCGTGCATGCGCGTGGCGATGCTTGCGACACTCCTCGCGGTCGTCGTGGGATCCGCTGGCTATGC
>JBIOUD010000037.1:0-8240 GCA_044866725.1 Candidatus Limnocylindria bacterium
AGCATCCCCACGATCTCGCCGAGCTCGGCGGCGTCGCGGAACGCGAGCCCGGCGCGCGCGCGCCGGGCCATCCCCCACACCACCGGCGACTCCGCGGCGCAGATGACCGCGCGGCCGCAGGCCCACGCCTCGAGCGTCACCATCGACATCGACGAGAGCACTTCCGGCACCACGAGCGCGATCGCCGCGTCGAGCGCGTCGTATTTCTCCTGCTCGGTGACCGTGCCGAGGTGGACCACGTCGTCACGGCGCGGGATCGGCATCTCCGGATGTCCGATGAGCACGAGCTTCACGCGACGGTCGGGCTCGGCGCGCCGGAACCGCTCCCAGTACCGGAAGAGCTCTCTGCATCCCTTGCTCTCGACGATGCGCCCGATATAGAGGACGTAGTCGCCCTCGATGCCCCAGCGCTCGCGGAAGCGATCGCCGCTGCGGTCCGCGGGCACCTCGACACCGACGCCGAGGATGTCGTTCGGCACGCGCTCGTTGCGAAAGCGCGCGTGGACCATCGCGCGCTCCTCCTCGGTGTTGAACGCGATCGCGCGCGGCGCGTGGAACACCGGCTCGTAGATCGAGAGGCGGATCGCGGGCTCGTCGTGCGCGGTCGGGACGAGGACGGCGCGATCGGGAACGAGCGGGAGCCCGCGCGCCGTGGGGTAGTAGATGTACGTGAAGAAGAGGAGATGATCCGCGTCGCGGCCGACGCGCCAGAGGTGCTCGAGGAGGTCCGGCGCGTACGGGCCCTGCGCGTCGAGGAAGGTGCGCTCGTCCTCGAGCGTGTGCGACGGCGCGAACGCGCGGTGCTCGTAGAGCTTGAAGTCGAAGGCGCGTCCGCGGAGCACCGGGAAGCGGCGCACCGGCACGTCGTCGACCCAGTCGATGCCCGCGGTGAAGGCGTTCTCCCAGGTGCGGTAGTCCGCGGCCGTCGTCGTGAGGACCTCGATGTCCATGTGCGGCCTCAGGTGGTTCACGAGGTCCCGCGCGTGCGCCTCGGCGCCTCCCGCGATGCCGTCGCCGTAGCGCTGCACGACGGTGAGCAGCTTCGGCCGGCTCATGAGACACCCCGCGCGCTCGGCTGGGCGCCAGCCCTCTCGCGCCCATCGGCGCGCGGGACGCGTCGATCGCCGGCGGCGTTGCGCGGATCCGCAGTGAGCGCGACGAGGCGGTCGAGCCGCGCATCGAACGCGTGCCACGAGCACTCCTCGCGGACCCACGCCTGGCCGCGCGCGCCGACCGTCTCGCCGTCCGCCAGCAGCGCCATGAGCGAATCGACGAACGTCTCGCGGTCGTACGCGAAGCCGCCGCGCGAGCGCGCGACCTGACCCGCCGTGACCGCGTTGCGCGAGGGGACGAGGACCGGGGTGCCGACCTGCCAGGCTTCGAGGAGCACGATGCCCAGGCTTTCGAATCTAGAAGGGAGGACGAGCGCGTCGGCCGACGCGAGGAGCGCCCACTTCTCTGAGTCGTTCACGCGCCCTAGGGAAACGACGTCGTCGCGCTTCGGCAGCGCCATGCGCGGCGTGCCGGCGAGCGCGAGCGTCCCGCTGCCGCCGCTGTCGCGGTACAGGTCCCACAGCGAGAAGAGCTCGTCGACGCCCTTGCCCTCGCTCACCTGTCCGAGGTACGCGACGAGCGGGCCGTCACCGAAGCGGCGGCGGTAGGCGCCGTCGTAGTCCGGCGCCGGGTCCATGCCGATGCCGAGCACCTCGCTCGGGATGTGCTCGTTCCGGAAGCGCGCCTGGACCATGTCGCGCTCCTCCGGCGTGAGGAAACCGAACGCGCGCGGCAGCTGGAAGAGCGCGCGGTATGGCGCGAGCGTGATCACGGCCTCGTCGTGCGCGGTCGAGATGAGCGCGGCGCGCTCCGGCACGATCGGCAGCCCGAGCGCGGTCGGCTCGTAGATGTACGTGTAGAACAACACCGCGTCGTACTCGCGGCCGTGATCGTGGATGTAGTCGAGGAGGCTCGGCGCGTGCGGGCCCTGCGCGCGGAGGAAGTCGAGCTCCTCCGCGAGCGTGTGCGGCTCGGTCATGACGTGCTTCTCGAGGTCCTTGAAGTTCGGGTCACGGCCGGACGCGACGAGGAAGCGCCGCACGGTGATGCCGTCGAGCGTCGAGTCGCCGCTCGGGTAGTGGTTGGCCCAGGTCCAGTAATCGAGCGCCGTCGTCGTCGCGACCTCGACGGTGTGCCGGCGCGCGAGGCGGATGGCGGTGGTGCGCGCGTGACCCTCGGATCCGCCGACGACCTCCGCGCCGTAGCGCTGGACGACGAGGAGGATCCTCAGGACTTCCTCCCGACCCCGGCGATGTACCGCTCGGCGTTCCGCTCGGGCGAGAGGAGTCGCCGCAGGATGCCGACGCTGCGCACGATGCGTGCGTACGTCTCGGGCTCCTGGATGTCGCGCATCGCGTCGGCGAGCTCGCCGGTGTCGCGCACGACGACGCCGGCGCCGTGGTACGGCGCGAAGCCCTCGGCGTCGGAGAAGATGCACGGCAGCCCGGCCCACACCGCCTGCGTCACCACCGCGCTCTGGAAGACGTTCTCGTAATAGAGGACGACCGCGTCGGACGCGGCGACGTAGTCGCCCATCGTGTCGTAGTCCGTGTTGATGATGACGTTCGCCTTGTCGCGCGCGATCTCCATGATCTCATCGAAGTAGCGCGGCTCCCACTCCGACTTCGTTCCGGTGAGCACGAGCACCGCGTCGTCGGGGAGCGCGCGGATCACTTCCTTGTAGCGCTTGCGCGCGAAGAAGAACCCCGGCGAGACGAAGACGAATTTGTCCTCGGGCAATCCGAGCTGTCGCCGCAACTCGCTCTTCTCGGCGCGATCTTTCGGCAGGTCGGTGTCCTCGAGCGGCATGACGACGAGCGGGAACTTGTCGCGCTTCGCCTCGTCCTTGGTGAGCAGCTCCATCCAGATCTCCGAGCGCCGGCTGTGCACGACCAGGCGCTCGGGGAGCGCGCCCATGAAGGTGAGCACGGTGCGGTAGCGCACGAACCAGTCGGAGATGCGCAGCGCGACCCAAGGCATGCGCAGGATCTCGAGGAGGCTGCCGTAGCGCGGGCGGTAGTGGAGCGCCGCGGAGATGCGGCGGAAGTGGTGGAACTTCTCCGGCTCGAGCTCGTGCATCGAAAGGACGATCGGGAAGCCGCGCCGGCGCAGCTGCCAGAGCGCGCGAACGAACGGGACGTCGCGGAAGATGCCGGCCTCGTGCTCGACGAGGATCGTCTCGACGTCGTCGCGGATGAAGCGGAGCTTCTTCCAGAGGTCCTCGGTATCGAGGTGGCGCACGCCGACGAAGGTGACGTTGTGCCCGCGCGCGCGTAGCCCGTCGCACACCGCGAGCGAGTAGTGGTGGATGCCGCAGCGCTGGTCGCTCGAGAGCACGACGACGCGGCGCTTGCGTTCCGCGGGGAGCTCGAGGTCGCCGAGCGCGAACGCTGAGACAAGGCGCTCGCGCACGCGCTCGCGCGAGAAGTCCTCGAGACGCTTCTCGCCTCGTGCGATGAGGTCCTCGCGGAGCTCGCGGTCGCGCACGACTTCTTCAATGGCCTCGGCCACGCGGTCGGGCGCTTTGCTCGTGAGGAGCCGCCCGGCGTCGCCGAGCGTCTCGGGGATCGCGCCCGCGGCGTGGGCGACGATCGGCAGGCGCGAGCGCATCGCCTCGATGAGCGGGACGCAGAAGCCCTCGTGGTCGGAGAGCGTGAGGAGCGCCGTCGCGCCGCGGTAGTACGCGACGAGCTGCTCGACGTTCACGCTGCCGGTGAAGGTGACGTCGTCGCGCAGGCCGGCCTCATCGATCTGCGCGGTGAGGCGCTCGAGGTACGCGCCGGACATCGCCGTCGAGCCGACGAGGTAGAGGCGCGCTCCGGGGTCACGCTGCCGGTAGCGCGCGAACCCGGCGATGACGTCGTGGATCGCCTTCTGCGGGAGGATCTGTCCAACAACCAGGATCGATGTCCTTTCATCGGCCAAGGTCCGAGTCACTCTCGCGTCCGGCGTGACGTCGAACTGCTCCCAGTCGTAGAGGATCGGGACGACCGCGGTCTTCGCGAGGCCGGCGGCCTCGAGCTCCTGGCGGTTGAACTCGCTGTCGGCGAAGCCGAACTCCGCGACCTTCGCGAGCTCCTTCAGCTGCTCGCGGCCGAGATCGCTGTACCTCCGCGCGTGCTCGTTCAGCCCGTTGAAGTAGTGGCCCGGCGTGATGTTGTGATAGACGACGGCCTTGCGCTGCGGGAGCTTCGCGACCTCGCTGATGACGTCGTTGCCCATCGAGTGATGGACGAGAATGAGCGCGTCCTTCGGCAGGCGCTCGAGGTCCTTCCAGTCGCGCACGAGCGCGCGGACCTCGGGCTTCGCCTCCCACGCGAAGAGATCGCTGCGGACGTCCGATGCCCAGAAGAGCCGCTGCAGCTCGAACGCGTCGTTCCCGATCGCGTCGCCGTACGCGATGACCGGATGGAATTGGTGGGCGGTGCGGAGACGGCTCACAGCCCCATGACCCTCTTCGTGTCGGCCGCGATCTTCTCCGGGTCGAACGCTTTCACGCGCGCGTGTCCCGCGTCCACGAGCGCGGCGCGCCAACCGAGGTCCTCATTCACGAGCGCGCACGCCTCGGCCGCCTGCGGGAGGTCCTTCTCCGGGAGCAGCACCGCAGCACGACCGACGGTCTCCCCCACCGCGGCCGCGTCGAGCGCGACGACCGGCACGCCGAGGTGCATCGCCTCGAGGAGCGGGATGCCGAAGCCCTCGTGCTCGGAGAGCGAGATGAAGCAGGACGCGGCCTTGTAGTAGCCGACGAGCTGCTCCTGCGAGACGGCGCCCGCGAAGCGCACCGCGCCGCCGAGGCCGAGCGCCTCCGCGAGCGCCTTGAGCCGGACGTAGTACTGCGGCTGGTCGCGGTGCGATCCGACGAGCGTGAGCATCGCCTCGGGGTCGATGCAGCGCCGGTAGTACGCGAGCATGCGGATGAGCTCGTCTTGCCGCTTGTGCGGCGAGATGCGCCCGACGAAGAGCAGTCGCGTGTGGATGCCCGCGAGCACGGTGCGCACCTCGGGGTCGGGCTCGACGTCGTAGCGCGACCAATCGATGAGGATCGGCACCGCCGCGGTCTTCTCGAAGCCGGCCGCCTCGAGCTCGCGGCGATTGAACTCGGAGACGCCGATCGCGAGGTCGATGCCCGGCGCAAGGCGCGCGAGCTGACGCGCGCCGAGCCGCGAATGCGCGGCGGCGTGCGGGTTGATGCCGACGAAGAACTCAGCGGGTGTGACGTTGTGGTAGACGAGCACGCGGCGGGCCGGGAGCTTCGCGAGCTCGTCGAAGACCTCGTGGCCCATCGAGAAGTGCAGGACGAGCGTGTCGTCGGGCGAGATCTGGCGGAAGAGCTCGCGGTACGAGTGCGTCTCGACGGGCAGGCCGGGCTTGGACTCGACAGCGTAGGCCTCCGAGTCGTACCCCCACTCCTGGAACCGCCTGCGGAGCGCGAGGATGTGATCGGACATCGCGTCGTGCGGCGTGAGGACCGGATGGAACTGGTGGACCGCGGTCATGCGTCCGGCTGGAACCCGACCACCGCGTAGTCGCGATCGCCGAAGAGCGTCTGGTTGAGGAGCCGCGCGTTGTCGCGCGCCTTCGGGTCGGTGAACTCCTCGTGAAGGCGCTGCGCCGACGGCTCGAAGGAGCGGACGCCCACGCCGCGGAAGCCCTCGACCTCGAGATAGAACTTGAAGAGGTCCGGCGGGATCGGGCGCAGGTGGCTCGGGTCGAGCCAGAAGGAGTGCGCGCCCACCGAGAGGTTCGCGGCGTTCGGGGTGATGAAGACGACCGGCGCGCCGGGCTGGAGCGCGCGGCGCGACGCGCGGAGCATCGCGACGAGCTGGCCCGGCAGCACGTGCTCGGCGACGTGGCGCGCGTACAGACCGTCGATGGAGCGCGCCGGGAGGCTCTCGAGGTGCGCCTGCGCCTCCTGCTCGAACGCTTCGAGCCCGCGCTCGCGCGCCTGCGCGACCATCTTCGGGTCGAGGTCGACGCCGTAGCCGCCGATGCCCCGCTCCTTCAAGAGCTGCAGGAAGATCCCGCGCCCGCAGCCGAGGTCGACGACCTTGCGGCGCCCGCGGAAGAGCTCGATGAAGTTCTCGGACTGCTCGCGAATGACCGGCTCGTCGCCGCCGAACCGCGCCTGGAAGTAGACGGAGTGCATGTTCGCGGCGACCTGGTGCTCGCGCCATTCCTGCCACTCGCGCTCGAGGCGCGTGAGGCGCTCGCCGAAGCGCGGCGCGAGCCGGCCCTCGACGTCGTACGTCGCGGCGAGGAGGCGGTTGATCCGCTCCTGCCGATCGGCCACCGCGGCCATCCACCAGCGCAGGAGGCCGATGACCACACGGCGGGCGAGCGTGATGAACGGACCGACGAAACGCTTGTGGCTCGTCGGGTCGTAGACGACGTCGTCGTCGAGCGCCTCGGCGAGCGCGCCGACCGGATCCTTCATGTCCTCCGAGAGAAGACGCCGCCCGCCGGGGAGCTCGGTGCGCAGCAGTGCCTCGACGTCGGGTCCGTAGATGCCGCGCTCTCGTTTTCTGCGGACGCGCTCGCGGACTTCGCCGAGGAGCGCGTCGAGGTCGAGCGAATCGCTCACGAGGCCTCCCAACGGTGGTCGATACGCGCGGTCCCGGTCTCGCCGGCGTCGCCGGTCACGCGGAAGGTGTAGCGCTTCGAATGGTAGTCATAGGGATGCATCTCGGGTGAGACGACCGCGACGTCAAGGTCGTACCGACCGGGGAGGAGCGCGAGGCGATCGACGCGGAACGACACGCGTCCTTCGCGCCGCGCGCGGAGCGCCTCGCCGTCGTTCTTCGTGTTCGTGCCGTACACGGTGACACCGTCGTCGCTGTAGATGGTGATGCCGAACACCGCGTCGCGTTCGTCGTCCGACTGGTAGCCGAGGCGGATCTCGAACGGCTCGCCGGAAGGCACGACGTGCGTCTGCGTCCCGTTCGAGTGCAGCGTGACCGATTCGATCTTCACCTCGCCGGTGCCCCAGCGGTCGCCCTTCGGCGCTGCGCCCGCGAGCGCGTGCTCCTCCTGCGCCTCCACGAGCTCGTGATACGCGTCGAGCACCTTCTTGATGTCGCCCTCGACGCGCACCGCGCCGTGGTCGAGGAGAAGGCCGCGCCGGCAGAGGCGCTCGACCGCGGCGAGGTCGTGCGAGACGAAGCAGATCGTCTTCTTCTTCGCGCGGAACTCGTTGAGCTTCGCGTAGCACTTGCGCTGGAAGTACTCGTCGCCCACCGCGAGGATCTCGTCGATGAGCAGGACGTCGGGATCGACGAAGGCCGCGACCGAGAACGCGAGCCGCATGTACATGCCCGAGGAGTAGGTCTTCACCGGCGCGTCGAAGAAGTCGCCGAGCTCCGAGAAGGCCATGATCTCGGGCAGCACGCGCTCGGTCTCCTTCCGCGAGAGGCCGAGGAGCGACGCGTTCAGGAACACGTTCTCGCGGCCGCTGAAATCGGGGTGGAAGCCGGCGCCGAGCTCGAGGAGCGCCGAGACGCGCCCATCCACCGTGATCGTGCCGGTCGTCGGGCGCGAGGTGCCCGCGATGAGCTTGAGGAGCGTGGACTTGCCCGAGCCGTTCGCGCCGACGATGGCGAACGTCTCGCCCGCCTCGACCGCGAAGGACACGTCCTTCAGCGCCTCGACGACCTTGGCGGGTGCGTATTGCCGGAGGAGGGTCTCCTTGAGGGTCCGCCGGCGCTCCCTGCGGACGCGGTACGTCTTCGAGACGTGCTCCGCGCGTATGGCCGAGGTCACCGCCGAAGTCTGACAGAGGGGCCCGCGGCGCTAGCGACGGCGCTGCTGGCCGGGGCGACCGGTGAATGCGTCGTCAGCGCGCCGGGGGACGAGCGCGTAGCCGACGCCCGCGGCGACAAGGCCGAGCGCGAGGCCGCCGATGCAGTCGGAGAGCCAGTGCTCCCCGAGGTACACGCGGCTCGCGAACATCAGGACGACGAGCGCGACGCCGATCCAGCCCGGCACGCCGCGCGCGATCGCGGCGAGGAACGTGATGCGCAGGACGTGGCCGCTCGGGAACGAATTCGGGAAGGCGACGTGGACCGTCGGCATGAGCGCGATCGTGCGCACACTCTCGTCGGGCGGCGGCGGATGCGCGAGGGTCAGCTTGAGGACGGCCTCGATCGCCACCGCGACGAAGATGAGGAGCGGCACGATGGCGTCGGACG
>JBIOUD010000038.1:0-5007 GCA_044866725.1 Candidatus Limnocylindria bacterium
GACGTGCCCGTCGCCATCGCGACAGACCACAACCCGGGGACTTCGCCGCTCGTCGGCATGCCGACCGCGATCGCGCTCGCGGTGACGCTCACCGGACTCACGCCGCATCAGGCGATCGTCGCCGCCACGATCAACGCCGCGCACGCGCTCGGTCGTGGCGACCGGACCGGCGCGCTCGTGAAGGGGCGGCGCGCGGACATCCTCATCCTGCGGACCGACGACGAGCGCGAGCTCGCGTACGCGATGGGGGCGCCGCTCATCGGCTCGGTGTACGCCGGCGGTGTCGCCGTCGTCTGACCTACCCGAGGGGCGTGTCGACCAGGAGCAGCTCGCTGAGCTCGGTCGCGGCGAGCGCGAGCGAGCCTGCGTCGGTGACGTACGCCGCGTCGCCCGTCTCCATCTTCGTCCCATTCGCGTCGAGCGCCCCGGAGATGAGGTAGAGGTATCCGCCGCGGCCCACGCCGAAGTCGTGCGTCAGTGACTTCCCGGATGACAGGCGCGATGCGTACATCGAGACGTCACGTGCGACGGTCAGTCCCTCACCCGCCGCGCTCTCCGGCCTCAGGAAGCGGAGCAGGCGGTCGGCGCGGTCGCGCTCGGTGAATTGCTGCTGCGCGGACTCCGGCTTCAGGCCCGCCCGGTCCGGGAGGATCCACATCTGGATGAACTGCATCTCCTCGGTCTTCGAGTGATTGCGCTCCGAGTGCTCCGCGCCGCTGCCGAGCCGCATGCGCTGCGCGCCGCCGGGCTTAAGCACGCCGCCGTTTCCCAGGCTGTCGGCGTGCTCGAATTCTCCTGCGACGACCCAGGTGATGCCCTCGATGTCGCGGTGCGGGTGCATCGGCCACACCGCGCCGGGGACGAGCGTGTCGTGGTTGAACACGCGCATCGTCCCGATGCCCATGTGCCGCGGGTCGCGATATCGATCGAACGAGAAGTGCCACCGCGCGCGAAACCACCCGCCGTCGATCGAGTAGATCGATCCATTCGGTCGGTGCACGAGCGGCGCGGGGCTCGCCATGGCGGGGGAGACGGTACTCGGTTTGCGTAAGTGAGGTGGCTCAGATGTCCGCGGCCCGTAGCGGTCGCGGGCGCCGCTACGGGTTCGTGATGAAGAACGCCCAGCGGAAGATCGGCAGCTTCTCGCCCGGGTGGTCGTCGAGGGCGGTGAGCTGCGGCATCTTGTAGTTCGCGGGCCGTGCCTCGCTTCCCTGGTAGATGCCCGGATACATGTCGATGAAGTGCCAGCCCGGCGCCCCGGACACCGTCAGGAAGATCGTGAGGTCGCCGGCGCTCTGGAACGCGCACGCGTACCCGGCGAAGGCGTTGTCGACGACGACGTGATAGATCTGCTCGGTCTCCGTCCAGCCGACGCCCTTGAGGTGCAGCGTCGTCTTCGTCCCAGACGGTCCGCGGTCCACATTCAGCGGGAACGCATTCGCGAGGATGTACACGGTCGTCTTCGCCATCTCCTTGTCGTTCAGCTTCGCGGTGAGCGTGTGGGTCCCACCGAGATCGTCGGGGAACGTGAACGGGGCACTGAAGGAGCCGCTCGTGTCGGTCCGCACCTTCCCGAGGGACTTCGTGCGCTCCTCGAACCCGGTGACCGAGCGATTACCGACCATCGTCGTCCAGAAGAGCTCGAGCTCGGTGCTGGCGACCATAGCTTTCCCGTTCAGCGTGCCGCTCGTGCCGACGGCCGCGCCGTAGGGCGCCGTCCAGATGCCCTGTGTCACCGGGCGCGCGGGGATCTGCGCGAAGCCCTGCTGCTCCGCGGGCGTCGGCATGATCGCCGGACCGGCCGTCACCGTGAATGCCAGGTGCGGGAAGGGACGCGAGGCAACGACGGGCTGCTGGTTCGGGTTCATGTACGGCGCGCCGAACTCGGAGTGACCGAGGGTGACGATGTGCGCCCCCACGGCGCCCGTGGCCGGGATGACGAACTTCGCGTAGCCCTCCGTCGTGATCGACGAGACCCAGCCGGTGTACGCGTTGTCGTACGCGAGCTGGAAGCTGTTCTGGTAGGACTGGTATCCGATGCCCTTCACCTCGACGGTGATCGGCGTTCCGACCGGCCCGCTCGTCGGCGTGATCGTCGTGACCATGTCGACGTCGAAGAGCGCCTTGTTCCGGATCACGTTCTGCGCGTCCACGACCGCGACGTCGTGCGCGTAGCCGAAGCCCTGCGGCACCGTGAACGTCGTCTTGAACGCGCCGGTCGCATCGGTCGTGACGCTCTGTAGCACTCTCTGGATCGTGCGCGCGTCGCGGCCGAGGAACTTGCTGCGGTCCTCCGAGAGCTTCCAGGCGACCTTGCCTGTGCTCCACACGAGGTCGTACTTCGTCTCCGGCCGGAGTCCGCTCGCGGTCGCCGTCACGGGTGCGTCCCATACGCCCCGCGCCGGGCTGAGGTCGAACTTGCCGACGATCTCCATGGTCTGCAGCGACGCCGCCGCGCTCGGCGCGGCCGTCACCGCGACCGAGGGCTTCACGGTCGGTGTCTGGGTCGCTGTGCCTCTGTCGGTCGATCCGCAGGCTGCCACGAGCGCCGTGGCGCCGAGCAGGATCGCCAGTCGTACCAGGCGCTCGTGGCGTGCCATCTCTTATTCCCTGTCCTTTCTTATTGCCGTGGGTAGTCCTGGCCGGGCTTCGTGATCGTGAGCTGCGCCGCGGCCACCTTGAAGGCGTCGAAGCTTCCGACCGCGCCGGCCAGAGACTTGGCTTCGATCTTCACGTTGAGCGCGCCGGTCGGATAGTCGGCCGGGACCGTCCAGCCATACGCCCACAGGAAGTCCTGAGGGTTCTCCTTCGTCCCGCCGTGTCCGCCGTACGCGAGCTTGTCGGTCTTGCCATCCGGGAATGTGATCGTGAACGTCGAGATCGCCTTGTCATCGAGGTACTTGCCGGTCACCGGGTCGAGCGCCTTCATGCGCCACACGATCCGGCCGCCCTGCGGGAATCGGCTCTGCTGGGTGCAGTGGATCCCGGGGGCGTTGATGTTCTTCTCGACGTCGGTCAGGCCTTGCTGGCTTCGAATGGTGTCGCCGACCACGATGAGGGTCTTCGCGAGGACGGGTGCCGCTTGGGTCTGCACCGCGGCCTGAGTGTTCGCGGCCGTCGGAGTAGCCGCGCCCTCGCCCGTCGCACCGCCGCAGGACGCGGCGAGCATGAGGGCGCTGACGCAGGTCGCGAGGATACGCGCGCGTAGGGTCATGCAGGTTCCCCCTTTCGAGTCTTGCCGCGCGCGCCGCCGATGACGCCGCGCGCTGTTGCGAGCAACGCGAACGCGATGAGTGCCCAGACCGAGAGCACGATCAGCCCGGCCCCGTACGGGACGCGGTCGCTGAACTCCGCCAGAAGCGGCCGCTGCTGCCGCGGCTGCGCCGCGGCCACCGTCGCGTCGAACGACTTGCGCCCTTCGCCTGCGGTCACCTTGCCGGTGACGCTGGAGCGGGCGACGATGTCCTGCGTTCCCGCGACGGCCGGAAGGAAGGTGACCGCGGCCGTCCCGCGCCCGTCCGTCACGGCGCTGCCGATCGCCATCTCGCGCGTACCGAAGAGGTCGACGAGCTCGTAGAACTTCACGTTCGCGTCCGAAAGCGGCTTGCCGTCGGAGCCGAGAACGGTCGCCTCGATCACGTAACCACGCGTCGCCGGATCCGCCTGACGGACCTCGATGCCGATCCGTGCCGCCGTCGCGGGCGGGTTCACGACGGGCGACGGCGCGAGCCCGATGGACGAAGAGCTCGTCGTCTCGTGCTCGTGTGCGGTCGCGGCCTCGGATGCGGGCGTGGCGGTCCTGGCCGGCGTCCCCACCGGCAGGAGCGCGCGTCCCGACCCCACCAGGAGCGCGACCAGGACGATGGCTGCGGCCGCGAACGGGACGACCTTGCGGATCATTTCCCGGCTCCTTCGGCGAAGGTCGGCTGCAGGAGCGGCGGCGGTTCGGTCACGTGCTCGACCTCCTCCATCTCGTGGACCGACATGACCGGGAAGAACCGGAAGAAGACGATGAGGATGAGCGGGATCGCCGCGGCCGAGCCGAGCGTGATCGTCACCTCGACCCACGTCGGGGCGTAGCGTCCCCAGTCCCACGGCATCACCGGCTCGGCCATTCCGGGCACGACGATGAGGAAGCGCTTCAGCCACATACCGCCGATGACGAGTGCCGATGCGGTGCAGGCGCGGGCGATCATGAAGCGGCCGGGGATCGCGGCGAGGACGAGCGGAACGATGAGTCCGAAGATCGTGAAGGACCAGAACGCCGGCGCGTAGGTGCCGACGAAGATCGCCTCGAGGACCGGCGTCGTGTCGGCCTCGAGCAGGTATCCCTCGGTGAGGTACTCGCTCACCATGAAGTAGAGGTACCCGATGCCGAGCGCGATCATGAGGTACGACAGGTAGCGGAAGTGCTTGGCCGTGATGAACTCGTGCAGCCCGTACACCTTGCGGAAAGCGGCGACGACGAGGATCACGGCGGCGACACCCGAGAGCATCGCCGCGAGCACGAAGAGAGGCGCGAAGATCGTGCTGTGCCACCCGCCGCGCGCGGTGACCGCGAAGAGCCACGCCAGCACCGAGTGCACCGAGACCGCGAGCGGGATGATGAGCACGGCCATGATCCCGATGCCACGCTGGAGCGATCGCTCCTGGCCGGGCGTGCCCTTCCAGCCGAGCGCGAGCACCTGGTAGATCCACTTCAGCTTGCCGCGCGCCAGTGACTCGCCGGTCGTCGCGAGGTCAGGGATGAGCGGCAGATAGAGGAACACGAGTGACGCGAGCATGTACGTCGAGATCGCGACGACGTCCCAGACCACCGGCGATCCGACCTGCGGGTACAGAAGGATGTTCAGGAAACGGTCGGGACGGCCCATGTCGATGATCGGGTAGACCGCGCCGACGAGAAGTGCCGCCACCGCGGTGGTCTCGGCGAGCCGCGTGAGCGGCGCACGCCACTTCGCGTTCGTGAGCCGCAGGATCGCGCTCGTCATCGCGCCGCCGTAGCTG
>JBIOUD010000039.1:0-27975 GCA_044866725.1 Candidatus Limnocylindria bacterium
CAACGGTGATCGTGGCGCGGTTCGGAACGGCGAACGCGTCCAGGTCGAACGTGCCCGATGCGGTGTGATCCGTCGTGTACGCGAGCACGTCATCGACGAACCACTTGAAGACGTAATTGAGCACATCGCCATCCCGATCGGCACCGATGGCAATTGCGCCGAGCACATCGTGTTTCCACGGCTCGGCGTCGCTCAGGCTGAGGGACACCGTCGGCGCGCTGTTCGCCACGACGGCGCTGGCAGTGACCGCGTCGCTGTAGAGGAATCCATCGAACGCGACCACCGAGACCGTCACTCCATCGCCCTTGTTCCCGCGTCCAGGCTGCGCGAGATCCAGCTGGTCCGTAGTGCTCGTGCCATACGTGGTCCGGACCGTCGCACCATTCACCATCCAGGTGAACTCGTAGAAGAGCTGGTCGCCGTCCGCATCGGTCGCCGCCGCGCTCGCGTGCAGCACGGCATCGGTCGCTGGCGTCGGACTGTCGAGCGAAACGGTCGCCACCGGCGCGCTGTCACGTACACCGACGCATGAGGTCGACGACGCGGAGAGCGGATGATCATTCGACGCGGTGACGGTGAGGCAGACGCCCTCGTTCTTATCGCCATTCCCCGGCTTCGACAGATCGAGCGACGGCGACGTCTCGTCGACAAGCAGTCGGCCATTCACGCGCCATGAGTAGGTCAGGACGAACGGGTCACCATCTGCGTCGTGCGCGGCGACAACAGCCGTGAGCGTGTCATTCGTCGCGGGGAGCGGCGGCGCGATGGTCACGGCATCGATGACGGGCGGGGCGTTGGCAGGCTCGTTGACACTGAAGGCGCCGAGCACGCCGGCTGAATAGCCGCTCACGTAGAGGCGTCCGTCGCGTCCGAACGACGCAAGGGCCGGCTGCCACGGCAGGGCGGTCTCGCTCTGAATCGCAAGCGTCGAGTCGTCGAGCGCGGTAAGCCTGTTCTGCGGCGAGCCAGAATCGAGGCCGAGCGTGGTCACCCAGATGCGGTGCCCAGTGGCGTCATGCACGATCCCACCCGGGAAGCCGCTCAGCGAGACCGTCGTCAGGGCGAGACTCGTGCCGTCCAGCACAGAGAGCGTCCACGCGGTGTTGAAGTCGGCGTGGCCCGCGAGAAAGACACGATGCGTCGCCTCGTCGACCGCTATGGCGGCGCGGGTGGACGTCGGCAGCGACACGTTTGCGAGGACCTGCAGAGTGTTCGCGTTCAGGACGACGAGCGTCGGGCTCGGGAAGGTGATGTTGGTGACGTACACCCGCCCCAAGGAGCGGTCGACGGCGACGCCGAACCAGCTCTGCCCGGATGGCGCGGATACGACGTTCATGTCGAACGTCGAAGTGTTGACGGAGACGAGGAACCGTGGGCTGGCGGCGTACAGACGCGACCGAGTCTCGTCGAGCGCAAGACCCAGGCCACCGACGCCCGCAAGGGTCTGCACGAGTGCTCCGCTGTCGACGTCGAACACATCGAGGGACAGACCGCCGCCCGTCGCATCGCCATTCGATGAGTAGAGGCGGCGTGCGCCAGTGTCGATCGCGAGGAAAGCGCTTGTTTTCGTCGTCGCGAGCGAACTTACGTTCCCGCTCGTCGGGTCAACGACGGAGACGATTCCGCCACCCCAAGACGTCCGCGTCCCACTGTTCGCGACATATAGGCGACCGTCCTGGGAGTCGCTGACGACGGCGAAGGGTTGCGTTCCGACCGGATACGTCGCGACAAACTCAACGCCGGCACCGATGCTGGCCGAGCCAAGCGTCAGCAAGACCATCGCGATGATCGCTGCGCAGATGCGGCGCATGTGAGTGGACCAACGTGTAACGGTGGTTAGCGGTTATGGCTGCTAGTACAGGAGTCCTAATCCATCACGCGCTGCAACCAGGATGATCCCGTGCCGCGATCGGTGAACACATCGCAGACCATGCCGTCGGCAGTGCGCAGCGTGAGGTAGTCGCGCGCGGGTCCGCCCTTCCACCACTCCGCCTCGACGCGCCAGCGGCGCATCACCTCGACGATCGCGAAGCGACGACCACCGACGTGGAGCAACTGCAGCTCCCCTTCGTCCCAGACCAGACGCGCGGGCAGAGGCTCGGCGAAGAGACGCGTCACGAGATCACCTCTTTCCACTCGGCGGCACGCTCCGGCAGGCGCGCGTCGGCGTCGGTCACGCGCGCGCGCAACACGCGACCGGGACCGAGACGCTCGCGCAGGTAGCGCGCGCTCGCGATGGCCTCTTCCCAGCGCGCGCCATCCGCGGCGAAGAGCCCGATCTGCCGTCCGCGCGCGGGCTCGACCTCGCGCACGTCGATCAGGCAGCCCACGACGCGGCCGAGGTGCGCGCGCTCCTCGAGCGCCCAGCGCACCGAGCGCAGGAGCGCGGCGCTCTCGCGCGTCGGCGGGAGGATCGCGCGCTCGAGGCGCAGCGGGTCCGCGTCCTCGCGTTCGAGGCGCACGGCGATGCGCAACGCGGCGAGGCCATCGTTCGCGAGCGCGTTCGCGATGTCGTCGAGGGCGGTGCGCAGCGCGAACACGAGCTGCTCGCGCGAAACGAGCGCGTCCTCCCAGACACGACGCGCGCGGATCTGCTTCGGTGGTGGATCGGCGCGCACGCGCTCCTCATCCTCGGCGCGCGCGAGAGCGTGTGCGCGCGCGGCGCCACGGCCGAAGCGGTCGAAGACCGCGCCGCGCGGGAGCGCAGCGAAGTCCCCGACGCTTCGCATGCCCAGGAGCCCGAGCTCATCGACGAGCCTCGGGTCGATGGGCAGCACCTCGAGCGGCAGCGGCGCGAGGTACTCGCGCGGCTCCGAGACGAGGCGCACGTCGCCGTCGGCCGTCCGCTCCGCCGCGACGCGCGCGGCGAATGGCGTGACGGCGACAGCGACGGCCGCAGGTGCGTTCACGCGGGCGAGACGCTCGACGATCTTTCGCGCGACGCGTGACGGCGCGCCGAGCACGCGCTCGGTGCCCGCGAGGTCGCAGGCGTACACGCCAGGAGCGACGATGCCGACGTGCGGCAGGAGCGCGCGCAGCGTCGCGAGCGCACGCAGGTGCAGCGCGTCGCTCGCGCCCCGGACGACGACGGCAGCGATCACAGCCTAGCGAGGCCGAGACCGGAAGCCGCAGCTTCCGCGTGAGGACGAGTGACGCCTGTATTGCGAAGCACTACGAGGCGAGCTCGATCTCGCCCGAGCTCGCCGGCTCGAGCGGCACATGCTGCGCGAGCTCGGCGCGGGTTCCGAGATCGTTCGGCGGCGCGTCGATGGACGTCACACAGAAGAGCGCGCGCTCGCGCGACGCAGGCGTGCCCGCGGCGAATGACCAGCCGACGGTGCGACCGAAGCGCTCCTGCCACGCGATCGGCTCGACGCGCACGGTCGGCACGGCGAGCCGCGCACCGCGACGCTCGGCGACGATGAGGAGCGCGGCCGGTGACCCACGCACGATCGGGATGAGCGGCGCCAGGTCATCGACCGCGCACCGCGCCGCGAACGATGGGCCGAGATCGACGACGAGCAGGCGGAAGCCCTCGCTGTGCAGCACCGCGGCGCCCGCGAGACGGACGTCGTCCGCGTCCGAGGCGCGGATGACGACGAGGCGATCGAGGTCGATGCCCGCGCGAAGAGCGGCAAGCGGGTCGAACGATGCGGAGGGATCGATCCACGCCGCCATGCCGCCTTCGCGCTGGGCCGCAGCTGCCACGGTGAGCGCGAGCGCGAGCTTCCCCGCGGTCGCGGGGCCGACGAACGCGAGCGGCTCGCCCGCGCGGATGCCACCGCCGGTCACACGATCGAGCGATGTGCCCGCGTGGATCCGCCGCTCGCCGTCCTGTCGCTCGGCCACATCGCCTCGGACGACCGCGTGAGTCCCGTAGCGGGACTCGATGCGCGCGATCGCCTCGGCCAGTGCTGGTGCTCCCACCGGTGCTCCCCTGTGCTGCCGTTCCGACTGGCCTCGGGACGGACTAGAACGTTTGTTCTACAACCTAGGCAGGCCGGGGAAGCCTGTCAATACGGCAAAAAGACCAATGATTTCCACGGGAAACGCCCTGTGGACGCTCCAACGTTTTGGCCGGCGACCGCCGGCCGAATGGCCTTATCAGGCCCGGTTGATATCGATCCGCTGGAGTGCGAGGTCGCCGCCTGATGCCCACACGCCCGGCGTCGTCTCCTCATCCACCACTTCGGGGATCCATCCACCGAAGAGAAAGACGCGCACCAGTCGCTCGACCGGCGCGCGATCGGTGCGACCGGATGCGCTCGTGCTGACAACCGTGCCAACGAGCCGCACCGTGGCTATTCCCGACCAAATGCCTTCGATCGTTTCGAAGCGCTCGATCGTCGCGGTCGTGTCCTCGAAGGTGCGAGACACCGTCTGCTGCGCGTCGAGTCCGACCACTCTTGCGGCGCGCTTCTCTTGGTACGTCGTCTCCGCATACGGCGTCTGCTTGCCCGACTCGACCCAACTCTCGAACCACAAATAGAACATCGTCGCCTCTGCGACACCGGCCCGGACCTGTTCGAGCGGCAGCGGACCAAAGCCATTGAACCAGCGACCGTTCGCCTCGTCCCAACCATCAGTGACGAAAAGCCGATCACCGGTGAGCCGTAGCCGTCCCGTCTCGCGCTGATCTGGTGCGACACCCTTGACGTCATGATCGACCAGCCGCACGGTCACCTCGGCGTAGGCGTGCGTGCCCCAGGGCTTCTGCACGTGGTGGTCGACCACGAGCGACTCGACCTTGAACTCGCGACGCACGCCCGGCTCGGCTGAGTCTTTCAGAGCGGCCGACACGGCGGCGAGGAACGGACCGGTGATCGGCAGAGCGGGTGAGTCGCCATTCCGGTATTCGTCGATGCTGCGCAGATAGCGCTCCACGCTGTACCGCGCGTTCGTCGTGACGTCCGCGTCGACAGTTGCGAGCTTGAGACGGAACGTCGTAAGGATCGGAAAGGCGCCTTCCTTCACGGTGACCTTCGGGAACGGAGCTTGCGGCTGCGGTACGAGGGGCGTTGGCTCCACGCCAGGCGTCGCGGTCGGAACAGGGATCGGCGTCTCCGGCGCCGCGGTCGCGCCGATCGACGCTGCGGCCGTCGCGGCTGAGGACGCCGTCGGCCCGGGCGTCGTCGCAGGCGCGCATGCCGCAAGGAGGACGAAGAGTGCGATCGCGGGCCGCACACCGCGACGCTAGCGCTCCGCACGCGGCGTGTGAATCCGACTTCGTCCGGGAGAAGTACTAGCCGGAGCGGGCCGCCGATCGAACGCGTATGTCCGACGTGGCCGCACGGAGCGCAGTCCCCCGGATCGCGGCGAAGAGCGCGATCGACATGACGACGACGCCGCCGATGAAGAATGCGCGATCGATCCCGAGGACCGTGCCTACGGATCCGAGGAGCATCTGGCCGAGCGGCATGAAGCCCATGAAGACCATCGTGTGCACGCTCATCGCGCGACCGCGGAGGTGATCCGGCGTGCGCGTCTGCATGAGCGTGTTCGCCATGCCGAGGAACACCATGACCGCGAAGCTCGTGAGGCCGACGAAGAGCATCGCACCGAGGAGCGTGCGCTGCGTCGCGAACACCGTGAGCAGCGCTCCGTGCATGAACGACGCGCCCACGAGGAGCGCGCCTCGTCGCCGCCACCCGCCGAGCGCGGCCGTCGCGAGCGCACCGCCGAGCGCTCCGGCACCGGACGCGGCCAGGAGCCACGAGAGCTCGATCGCGCCGACGCCGAGCACGGTCGCCTCGGCGGGAAGGAGTTGGATGTATGGCCGCGTGAACAAGGCAGTCGCGATCGACAGGACGACGACCCAGCGGAGCACCGGCTCGCGACGGACGTAGCTCACGCCCTCGCGGATCGAGTCGAGGAGTGACCGACGCGGGGCCGCCCCGCCAGACGGCTGCGGCGTCATGAACAGGAGCGCCGCGACGACGGCGAAGTACGTGATCGCGTTCACGAGCATGAGCCCGCCGACGCCGAACGGGACGATGAGGAGACCGCCGATGAGCGGCCCGACGAGCGTGGCGCCGTTGAATGCCGCGGAGTTGAGCCCGATCGCGCTCATGAGTTGCGGTTCTTCGACCAGGCGCGGGACCATCGCCTGACGCGTGGGCGCGTCGAACGAGAAGATGATCGAGTTCAGCGCGACGAGCAGGACGATCTCGACGATGTTGATGCGTTCGGTGATCGTGAGCGCGGCGAGGATGCCCGCGACGATCGCCGCGCTCGATTGCGTGACGATGAGCAGACGCCGGCGATCCGCGCGGTCCGCGACGACGCCGCCGAAGAGCCCGAACGTGAGACCAGGGATCGCACGCGCGAGGCCGACGAGACCGAGATAGAACGGCGCGAGGTTCGGCACGCCGTCGCGGATGGCGAGCTGCACGACGAGCCAGCCGAGGCCGAACTGCTGCATCCACGTGCCGGTGTTCGACACGACGAGGCCGAACCAGAAGAGCCGGAAGTCGCGGTACTCGAGCGCCGCGAGCATCGAGGTGCGGCCGGGCTCGGCCGCGGTCGCCTCATCGAGCGCCTCGGCCTCGAGCTGGCGCGTGATGCGTGTCCGGTCGCTCACCGGCCCAGTGTGCTACCGGACGACGAGATCCACGTACGCGCCGACGTCCTCGAGCCACGTCACGCCATCGATCACCGGCCGGACGTACAGGCGGTACGTGCCGGGCATCGCCGGCGCGACGAGTTCCACGATGAACCAGGCCTGCTGACCGGGTGCGACGTATGTTGTCGTCTGTTGCGCTGGGCGATTCGCGGCGATCCAACTCCCGCTCGCGAGAGAGCTCGGGACGTCGAGCGGATGGCCGGTGCCGAGCCGCAGCGCGTTCGCACCGGGCACCGACCACGTGGCGTTCCCAGTGTTCGTGAAGGCGATGACCCACTGCACGACTTGGCCGGGTGCCGCGACGGGCCAACTCGACTGCGCGGCGAATGCGGCGTGGTAGGTCGGCGCGACACTTACCGGTGGCGGTGGTGGCGCAGGCGGTGCCGAGGGACTGCCAAATGGCGCGTCGAGGAGCGAGCCGAAGGTGACGATCCACACGCACGGGTTGAAGCCGTAGCACGCCACGCCGAATCCGCCGGCGACGTAGTGACCGTCGTTGAGCGCGGCCGCGTGCGGCGCGGAGTTGAGCCAGAGCGACATCGCCGCGCCGGATGAGGGCGCGCCCCACGCGATGATCTCGGCGGTCCACGTCGGGTCGACCGGATAGCCCGCGTCGGCGAGCCGCTGGCGGGCGGTGCGTCCATCGCTCGAGACGTGCGGCGGGTTGGGGATGCCGTGGATCGCCGTGTCGTCGGCCATGAACTGAGCGGCCGCTTGAAGCGTGCGGCTCGCGGTGAGCGTTGGTAGCCCACGCGACGCCCGATAGGCGTTCACCGAGCCGACGAGCGAATCATGCAGGGGCTCGGCGGATGCGAGGTGGATCGGGCTGACAAACGCACAGAGCAGCGCACCGAGAACGGTGCCGAGAACGAGCGAGCGCATGGAAAGCCATCTCCCTCACTACGACCCGAGCAGTCGTTCACGAGGATGAAATAGCGAGGTAACGGTTGTCCAACATCAATCTGGTCGCGGCACGCTTGGCCGCTTCGCTCGCAGGACGGCCGGTCGTCCGTGATGGGTACGATGCGAGCGTGCGCATCGACGATCCCGCCCTGATCCCCGTCCCAGCGCATGTGGTGGCGCGCGAGGGGACGTTCACGCTCACACCGGAGACGAAGATCGCCGCGCATGCGGGTGTGCGTGCGGCGGGCGAGCAACTGCGCGACGTCTTGCGGCCCGCGACGGGTCTGCCCCTTCCGATCGTCGACCAGACCGCCGGCTCGCGGATCAGCCTCGCGCTCGATCCCCGCCTCGGCGTCGGCGAGGAGGGCTATCGGCTGGTCGTGTACCCGGATCTCATCGACATCCGCGCGCCGCAGCACGCCGGACTCGCGCGCGCGATCGAGACGCTGCGGCAGCTCCTGCCTGTGCAGATCTACCGGCGCGCCGTCGTGCCGGGCACGCGCTGGCAGATCGGCTGCGTCGACATCGAGGACTCACCGCGATTCGGGTGGCGCGGGAGTCATCTCGACGTCTCGCGCCACTTCATGCCGAAGTCGACGGTGCTGAAGCACATCGACCTCCTCGCGATGCACAAGCTCAACGTCTTCCACTGGCATCTCACGGACGACCAGGGCTGGCGGATCGAGATCAAGCGCTATCCGAAGCTCACGGAGATCGGCGCGTGGCGACCGAACAGCATGACCCTCCCACTCACACGCGACCCGGCGAAGCGAAAGTTCTCCGGTATCCCCCACTTCGGCTTCTACACGCAGGACGACGTCCGCGAGGTGGTGCGCTACGCAGCCGACCGCCACATCACCGTCGTGCCGGAGATCGAGATGCCCGGCCACGCCCTCGCCGCGATCGCGGCCTACCCCGAGCTCGGCAACACCGGGAAGCAGCACGAAGTGCGGACGCACTGGGGGATCGAGGAACGGATCTTCGGCGTCGGCGACGAGGTGTTCGAGTTCCTGCAGAACGTGCTCGACGAAGTGCTCGGCCTCTTCCCGTCGAAGTTCATCCACATCGGCGGCGACGAGGTCCCGAAGACCGAGTGGAAAGCGAGCCCCGTCGCTCAGGCGCGGATGAAGGAGAACGATCTCAAGGACGAGGACGAGCTCCAGAGCTGGTTCGTCCGACGGATGGACACGTGGCTCGCGGAACGCGGCCGTCGCCTCATCGGATGGGACGAGATCCTCGAGGGCGGGCTGGCACCCGGTGCCGCGGTGATGAGCTGGCGCGGCGTGGAGGGCGGCATCGCCGCCGCGAAGGCCGGCCACGACGTCGTGATGGCCCCGAACAAGCCGACCTACTTCGACTACGACCAGAGCGAAGACAGCGTCCCGCGCGTTCGTGACCTCAACTCGATCGAGGACGTGTACCGCTACGAGCCCGTCCCCGGCGAGCTGGGTGAGGCGGAGGCGAAGCACGTCCTCGGCGCGCAGGGCCAGCTGTGGACCGAGTACATGCCTACCCCGCAGCGGATGGAGGAGATGGCCTGGCCGCGGCTCTGCGCGCTGTCCGAGGTCCTCTGGTCGCCGCGCCTCTCACGCGATCCCGCGATGTTCTCGCGCCGGATGCAGACGCACATGCAGCGCCTCGCGATCCTCGATGTGAATTACTGGCGTCCACCGAGGAAGATCGCCGCCGACTGATTCCGTCCCTCCGGCGCGATGTGAGAATGCGGTCGCGCAGCCTGCGCCAGTAGGCCATGCTGCCGATACGTGCGACGCGACAGCGCCACTGAGGAGGTTCACTGATGCCACCCGCCAGCTTCGACGAGGTTCCAGGTCGCGCGCGACAGGCGCTTGGCGCGATCGCCAGGGGAAATGCAGACGGCTACAAGGCCCTGTACTCGCGACGTGATGACATCACGTTGGGGAATCCCTTCGGTGGATTCGCCCGCGGGTGGGACGCGGTTCTCGAGCAGATGGAGCGAGCTGCGTCGCACTATCGCGACGGCGAGACGGTCAGCTTCGAGACGATTTCGCAGGTCGTCGAGGGCAGCGTCGCATACACGGTCGAGATCGAGCGTTTCAAGGCGCGGGTCGGCGGGAGTTCCGAGATGACCGAGCTGGCGCTGCGGGTCACCTGCATCTATCGACGGGAAGATGATGAGTGGAAGCTCGTGCACCGGCATGCGGACCCGCGAGTCAGTCGCCTGGCCGCGGAGTCGGTACTACAGCCCTAGGGACAGGCTCTTCACATATCGATGGAGTGAGGCCCCGCGTGGCGCTCTCTCTCACCGCCCAGTTCGGCACAAAACGCGACGACAGGCCTTGCCGAACGCCGGGCTGCTGCGGGGCGCGATGGGGCATCGTCCGCAGCTGCGAGAGTGCATGGGAGTCGAACCCACCACGGAACGCTGAGCGCCCCGTCAGCGGTTTTGAAGACCGAGGACATCACCGGATGCCTCGCACTCTCGAGTGAGCTCCGACGGACTCGGGCTCATTTTGGCCTAGGTCGTCGTCGGCCGCGGGGGCGCGGTCGGGGAGCCGGGAGCTGAGGTCGCGGGCGAGGCGGCCGCGGGAGCCGTCGCTGGCGCACCCGGGGCCACAGCAGTCAGCGCGGTCGGCGGGACGGTGCGACCCTGCCGGTCGCCGGCGTTCTCAGGTGACCCGTGGTCGATGACGAGAACGATGAACTCAGGGTTGAGGTAAAAGGTCCGCTTGTCGCCCCACTCCCGCAGCTGCACGAGGCCGTTCGCCGCGCGGTTCGCGGGGCTGACGTCCGACGCCTGCCCGTCATAGCTGACGATCTTGCCGGTGCTGAGATGCACCTCGATCTGGTTCGCCACATCCCACCTCCGATACCCGTGACCGCGATGTGTAACACGGAGATGGCCCGCGACGGAACGGGTCGCCCTACTTGTGCTGCGAACCCTTAAAGCTGCCGCGATCGATGCGTAGGAGGTAGCACTGGACGGAGCGGTCGCCACCCTCCCAGCCATCGGTCGTCGGCAAGAGGTACTGCACGTCGTAGTCGGGGTCACTGTCGAAATCACGTCCGGTGTAGGTCTGATAGGCGGGAACGCACTGCGCCATGACGTACGCGGTGAAGTCCGCCTCGCTCGGATACACGGCCTTGTCGCCGGCCATGTTCCCGATGAAGAACACTTCAGCGCTATGCGAGTCGCCGCACGGGTGGTGCTGGACGTCCTTGACCGTGAAATCACCCGTCGCGGCCTTCGCGGCGGCAGGTACGTCGAAACAGTCGCCGACCTTGAGATCGCCAGCGCTGCCAGAGAGGTAGTCACGGAAAAGGAACCCGGCAAGCGCGAAGACGCCGATTCCGGTCCAGATCGGGAAGCGCTTCACGAGATCCAGCGCGATCGACACACTTCCTCCAGCCCGCTCACCGGGTGCCGCAGGCTATCTCGACGGGTGTCCGTCCGGGTGTAGGAAGAGGCTCAGCGACCCGGTCGTCTGGTCGTGACGCAGATTTTTGGCCTCACGCGTCGCGCTTGCGCAGGAAGAGCAGCGTCCCCGCCACGAGCAGGCCCGATATCAGGCGCTGACACGTCGCACGCGCGCCGCGCTGCTTCAGTAGCCGTACTCCGCCGCTCGTGCCACGCCTGTACCCGGGCCTTCGGTGAACACGAGGTAGACCTCGCCGCCTGACGTCGTCACTCGCCACACCGGCGACGTGACGTCAGATGCCATGCGGCCGCAGTTGCACCAGACGAGCGTCGCTTCGACCGCGCTTCCGGCCACTGCACCGACGCGCGTCTTGGCCTCATCCTCACTGACGATCGGCCAGAAAGGCATGCTGTAGCCGCGCGAGCCGCCCATGTTGCCCATGCCAGACGCGTCGCGACTCACTACGAGGATTTCCGCCGGCTCTCCCTGATAGAGGACCGGGACGGCCCAGCTGTCGGACTGAGTCGGGTCGAGCGCGCGCACCAGTAGGGGCTCACCGAGCGTCCCCGCAGCGACGCGCGGATCGCTCAGCGGACCTCCCGACCGCGCAGCCTGCTCCTTCATGTGGACCCACGCAGCGTCCGACGCGAGGCCGAGAAGAACGTCGGCCGCTGTGCGCGTCGGGTACAGCGGACGATTCGTGAGACTTGTCGGCGCACGGCACTCGAGCATCGTCGCGCGATACGCGAACCAGTTGTTCGGCGCCTTTGCGTCGCCGATGACTTGTGAAAGGAACGTCTCCCGCCCCGCGACGATCCACGCGAGCGTCTTCGCATCTCGAAGTGACGCGAGGGGCGTGTCCGAGCCGAACTGGAACGCGACGTAGCTCGTGACGTTCGGGAACGCTTTGCGGAAGGCCGTCTCGGCGTCCGCCGAACCCGTGCCGGGGATATCGCCCGGTGGCTGTGGGAGTTCGACATTGAGGCGCGGGATCTGACCAATCGGGCAGATAGGCATGTTCGCCTGCGGAACGACCGCGCCGCCGGACGGACTCGGCGCGGGCGAAGGACTGACACTCGCGGCGCTGAGGACAAGTGAGTCGTCGAGGAGGACGCTCGTGACCGGCTGCGCGATCGAGATTGGCGCGCGCGCGCCGCCGATCCCGACGAGCTCACCGGTCCAGTCGCTCCCAACCCGAGTGGACGTGGGGTGGACATAGAGGATCCCGGACCCATCCGCGCGCGCGTAGGCCTGCGCAAGGAACACCTGGCCCGCGGTGGGCGTGATCGTCGCACTACCGAGGTCACGGGTCGGACCGCGCCCCGCGTCGGGCAGGAGACGCAGGGAATACGTGCCGCCGGTGCCGCCGGCGGAGTTGCTGGAGGCGAGAAGGACGTCGTTCGAGCGCGGGCGGAAAGAGATCGACACGATACTGCTGTTGCTGTTTCCCGCTGCCGACCCAGAGGGAGAATACGCGGTGAACTGCGCCAGTTTCGTGAACGACACGCTGGAATACGACGCCGCGTCACGGATCACAAAGTCACTGCACGGAGACTGAGACTGGCAATCTGCCGACGCGATGTACTTCCCGGACTGGTCGGCGACCAGTGGCTCATCTGCGACTTCGAGGTCCGACAGCAATGTGCCACCGTCACTGAATCGCATCACGTGGGTTCGTGCGGTCGACGTCGGGCGCGCCTTCGCCGTGATGGCTCCCCCAGCGCGGTCCCAGCCGAGCGGTGCAAACGAGAAGCCGACGTAGCTCGCGACGTCGCGCACCTCGCCGGACAGACTCACCGAGCGCAACCGGATGGTCACTGGTGCACTTGAGTTGCCGACCGGGTCCGCCGTCGTCGCGACGAGCACCGCGGAGCTGTCGCTCGCCCAGATGAGGCCATGGCTGATCCGCGCGTACACCTCGCGGCTCGAGAAGAGCGGCGCGCCGACCTTCCGGGACGGCCCGTCAAGAATGCGAAGCTCGTTGTTCCCGGTGCCAGTCCAAAGTGCGACGTAGCGCCCACTCGGACTCGTCACTGCCTCGGTCACCTCACCGATCGACGCCAGTTGCGTGACGCCGAGCTCATTGACCAGCGCGAGGTTCGCCTTTCCGTCCGTGCGAACGAGCCATCCGTATCGCGCATCCGGAGCGACCGAGCCGCTCACGCCGAACGACGCCGGCGGCGGCGTCGCAGCAGCGCGGTCGAGTCGCCAGGCGTAGAGCCGCTCTCCCAGCGCGAGCGCGAGGACCAGGACGGCGACCGCGGCGACCGTGCCGGCGATCCGTCCCGGCAATCGTGCTCGCTCGCGCGCCCGAATCGGTCCAAGTGGCGGCACCGGCACGTCGTCGAGCGTTCGGAGCGACGCACGAAGACCGGCCTCGACGATCGCGAGCTCGCGGTCACTCAGCTCCACGGTCACCTCCGAGGAACTGTCGCCGCACGCGCGCCAGCGCCTGGCTCACGGTCGACGTCGCGGCGCCAACGCTGATCCCGAAGTGGGCCGCGATCTCGTCGAAGGTCAGGTCGAGGAAGTAGCGCGCGACGACGATCTCACGCTGGCGCTGGGTCAGCAGGGATAGGACCTCGACGGCCTCGACGCGCGCGAGGCTGGGCTCCGGATACCGCGCAGCGCTGGGAGCGAGCACCGCGTCGAGGCGAGTGCGCCACGCGGAACGGCGCATCTTGCGGACCGCGACCGAGTAGAGCCACGCGTCCGCGCGTTCGATCGACTCGATGACGCCCGGTGCCATGGCCGCGACGAGTGCATCGTGCAAGGCGTCCTCCGCTCGCTGCCGCTGGCCCGCGACGGCCATGAGCCCACGCAGCACGTGCGCGTACCGCGCGGCGACCTCGCAGTCCCAGCGTTCACGATCCAACGACGTTCACTACTTGAGTGCCGGCGGAGGCGGCAAATGCGTATGACCGTACGGCCTGTCCGTTCGTACACCGGGCGGCCAGGCGCGCGCTGGGTCAGCTCAGCGCAGGGGGCGAGACGCCGTCTACGCGCGTATTCGTGCGCAATCCGCAAGACGCGCGGGCCTCGCGGGCACGATGGCTGCACCCGGACGCGCCGTGCAGATCGGTTTCTGGATCTCGAGCGAGGAACACGGCCCCAACGAGATGGTCCGGGCGGCACAGCAGGCCGAGGCCGCCGGATTCCCCTACGTCCAGCTCTCGGACCACTTCCATCCGTGGACCGACCGACAGGGCGAGAGCCCCTTCATCTGGTCGGTGATCGCGGGGATCGCAGCGACCACGAAGCGAATCACGGCCGGCACCGGCGTGACCTGCCCGATCATCAGGACGCATCCGGCCACGATCGCGCACGCCGTGGCGACGTCGGCCGTCATGCTCGACGGCCGGTTCTTCCTCGGCGTGGGGACGGGCGAGAACCTCAACGAGCACATCGTCGGCGCGAAGTGGCCGCCGATCGAGGTACGGCAGGAGATGCTCGAAGAAGCCGTCGACCTCATGCGCCTCTTGCTGAGGGGCGGCGAGCAGTCGTTCCGCGGACGGCACTACCTCCTCGAGGACGCGCGCCTCTACACGCGCACCGCGGAACCGCCGCCGATCTACGTCGCCGCATCGGGACCGAAGTCGGCGGAGCTCGCCGCGAAGATCGGCGACGGGCTCATCTCGACCCGTCCAGATCACGAGCTCGTCTCGACGTTCGACGGCGCGGGCGGGAAGGACAGACCGAAGTACATCGAGCTCCAGGTGTGCTGGGGCGAGGACGAGGAGAAGGCGCGCCGTCTCGCGCACGACCTGTGGAAGACCGGCGGCCTCGGCGGACAGCTCGCACAGGAGCTGCGCCGGCCCGCTGACTTCGAGACGGCGGCGGAGCATGTCTCGCTCGACGAATCGACGAAGCACACTCCCGTCGGACCCGATCCCGAGCCCTACGTGAAGGCCATCCACGAGTGCCGCGCAGCGGGCTTCGACCACGTCGGCATCCACCAGATCGGTCCGGACCAGGCGGGCTTCTTCCGCTTTTGGGAGAGGGAGCTTCGTCCGGCGCTGGCCGACGCGTACGCGAATATCGCCTGAGCGTGGCACCGCGTATGCCCCTTACGGATCCGTGAAGATCGTGGTCGAGGTCGTCATGGCCCGCGTCGGCGAGGACGACGTGCGCTACGACATCGCGAGAGCGCCGCAGCCGAAGACCGGCGACCCGCTGATCACCGCACGATCTGAGGTCGCCACGCGCTTCCCCGACCTCTGGCTGCGCAACGCGATCATCCACTCCACGAGCTGGCGCTATGACGAGGAGAGCGTCGTGCTGACGTTCCTCGCGTACTCGGACGAGATCCCGTTCGACGGGCTTTCCCGCTCTCTTCCGCTGCACACGGTCGAGGACCTCGCGAACGAGGATGACGGCGAGGCGTCGATCGCGGCGCACGCGATCCGCCACCTCGCGTTCCTCGTCGCGACCGAGCCGAAGGAGTTCGCGCCGAAGATCCGGAAGCCCGCGCTCGCGCGCATCCGAAAGGTCGCGCCGGACATCAGCCGAAGTAGGACCGCGAGAGCAGCCTGACCTCGCGTTACCAGATCGTCGGGCGCAGCTCCTTCGGGCGCTGCATCGCGCCACCGTCGCGGCCGAACGCCTCGAAGAACTCGGGCAGGTTCGCGAGCGGTCCGAGCACGCGGTACCGGCCGGGCGAGTGCGGGTCGATCGTGAGCCGCACGCGCTGGGCCTCGTCGCGGATCTTCGAACGCCAGGACTGCGCGTATCCGAGGAAGAAGCGTTGCCGCGCCGTGAAGCCATCGATCTTCGGTGGCTCGCCCTCGCGCGCGAGATAGCGCTCGAACGCGGCGAACGCGATCTTCAGGCCGCCGAGATCGGCGATGTTCTCGCCGAGGCAGAGCTTCCCGTTGATGTGCACGCCCGGCAGCGGCTCGTACCCGTCGTACTGCTGCACGACGAGGTCGGTGCGCGCTGTGTACGCGGCGCGGTCGGACTCCTGCCACCAGTTGCGCAGGTTGCCGATCTCGTCGAACTGGCTGCCCTGGTCGTCGAAGCCGTGCGTCATCTCGTGCCCGATGACCATCCCGATCGCTCCGTAGTTCACGGCGGCGTCTGCGTCGGCGAAGAAGAACGGCGGCTGGAGGATGCCCGCGGGGAACACGATCTCGTTTCGCGGCGGGTAGTAGTACGCGTTCACCGTCGGCGGGCTCATGAGCCACTCCCCACGGTCGACGGGCTTCGCGAGCTTGCCGATGTCGTGGTCGAAGTTGAAGACGGTCGCCCTGATGACGTTGTCGACGTACGGACCGCGGTCGAGCGCGAGCTTCGAGAAGTCGCGCCACGTGTCGGGATAACCCATCTTCACCGCGAACGCGTCGAGCTTCCTGCGGGCCGCCCTCTTCGTCTCCTCGCCCATCCACTCGAGCCCGGCGATGCGGTCGCCGAGCACCGCGCGGAGGTCGGCGACGAGATCGAGAATTCGCTTCTTCGCCTCGGGTGGGAACGCGCGGGCGACGTAAAGCTGGCCCAAAGGCTCGCCGAGCTCGTTGTCCACGAACTCGAGGACACGCTTCCAGCGCGGCTTCTGCGCGGCCTGTCCGGTGAGCGTGCGGCCATAGAAGTCGAAGTTCGCGTCCTCGAAGGGTTTCGCGAGGTACGGGGCGAATGCATTGATGACTCGCAGCCGCAAATACGCGCGCCACTCGTCGAGCGATCGCTCGCGGACCATCTGCCCGAGCGCCTCGAGGAACTTCGGCTGGCGGACGTTGAAGTCCGTCGCGTCGGGGGCGCCGATCTCTCGCAGGAACGCGCTCCAGTCGAAGCCAGGCGCGAGCTCGTCGAGCTGTCCGCGCGTCGTCGCGTTGTTCACCTTGTACGGGTCGCGCTGCTCGACGCGCGGCATCGATGCGGCGGCGAGTGCGTGCTCGAAGTCGTAGACGACGTTCGCCGCCGCAGTTGCAGCGCGCTCGTCGTCCCGGATGAGCGTGCCGAGCTTCGCGAGGTGCGCGCGGTACTTCTCCTGGATGTCCTTCGATTTGTCGTCGTCCTTGAGGTAGTAGTCGCGGTCGGGAAGGCCGAGGCCGCCCTGCATGAGGTGGACGATGTTCCTGGTGCTCGCGAAGGCGTCGGGCATGACGCGCAGCGCGATCCCGGCGCGCACGCCGCGGCGCTGAAGCCACCCGAGAAGCGCCGGAAGGTCTTCGCGCCGCGTGACGCTCGCCGCGCGCCGCAGGATCTCCTCCACACCGGCGAGGCCCGCCTTCTCGATCGCCGCCTCGTCGAGGCCGCTCGCGTAGAGGTCACCGACCAGCTTCTGGCTGCCGGACGCGCCGTCGCGCGCGGCGTCCTCGAGGATCTCGTGGAGCACGGCGAAGTTGCGGTCACGCAGCTCGCTGAAGCCGCCCCAGCCCGCCTCGTCGTCGGGGATCTGCGTGGCGGCGAGCCACGCCCCATTTGCGTACTGGTAGAAGTCGTCGGACGGTCCGACGGATTCGTCCATGAACTTCCGCTCGATCGGCCCCGGCGTGTCGGTACGCGTGCCCGTCTCGATCATCCCGCTCCCCTCTGTGATGGCTCTGGACCAAACTACCTTTCCATGGAGACCGAGGCTCAACGTGCGGCGCGCTACGCCGCGAAGGACGTCGTCGACAAGCTCGGCGTGAAGCCGGGCGACGCGGTGCTCCTCCACGGCGCGAAGAAGGACGCCGACCTCGTCCGGCGGATCCGCGCGAAGGCCGGCCGTCCGGCCGCGAGAGCGGGCGAGCGGGCCGATGTCGTCGTGTACTGGGCGGCGAGCGCGAAGGAGATCACGCCGGAGCTGCGCACGCTGCGGAAGCGCCTGGTCCCGGCGGGAGGTATCTGGGTGATCACGGCCAAGCGCGATAGGGAGCGGACCGGCCGGCCCTACCTCGGGAACGACATCATCGCGCTGGGGCTCGCCGCGGACCTCGTCGACAACAAGGTCTGCGCCATCTCGGACGACGACACGGCGATGCGCTTCGTCATCCGGCGCGCCGACCGGCGCTAGGAACCGAACGGGCGCGCGGGCGGTACCGATAGGGGTGCGATCGGCCGGGGAGCGGACGGCGAGGGTCCTCGTGCGCGTCTTCCTGGACGCGCTGTTCCCGCTCGCCGTCGCGTACGTCGTCGTGTCGTGGCTCACCGAGCCATCGCACATCGACACGGGTCAGCTGAGGGCGAACAGCTTCCTCATGAACGCGCGGCCGCTCTTCCGCTCGATCCAGCAGGACGACATCTTCATCGTCGGGCTCCTGAGCAGCGCGGTCCTGCTGCTCACGGCGCTGATCGGGGCGGTCCTGGTGGGCGTACCGCTCGGCATCCTCTACGGCTGGTCCACGAACCGCGTGTACAAGGCGGCCGCGTGGTCGCTCTCGACAGTGCTCGTCGCGCTCCCCGCGTTCTTCTGGGCGGTCGCGCTCGAGCTCTCGCTCATTTGGATCTACCTCAACCTCGGCTGGCGGTTCCTCCCGATCGCCGGATTCGGCGTCGACGAGCACCTCATCCTGCCGTCGCTCGCGCTTGGCGCGCGCCCGGCGGTGTACATCTTCCGCCTCACCGCGACCGCGGTGGAGGAGATCCGCCACACCGACTACATCCGCACCGCGAACGCGAAGGGACTTCGCGAACGGATGCTGCTCGTGCGCCACGTGCTGCCGAACGCGGCGCCGAACATCATCGCGGCCGTCGTCCTCGCGGCGCGCGGGGCGATCTCGAGCCTGGTCATCGTCGAGTTCGTCTACGTGTGGGGCGGCGCCGCGCTCGTCTTCGTGCAGGCGCTGGGGAACCGGCGGCTCGAGCTCGCGCTCGCGATCGCCCTCTCCTTCGCCATCGCCAGCGCTCTCCTCACCCTCGCCGCGGAGTTCGCACAGTCGCGCGTGAAGGTGCGCGCGTGATCGCGCGCGGCGACGCTCGTCGCCTCATCGCGAACCCGGCGCTCCTCATCGGCGTGCTCGGCGTCCTCGGGCTGCTCGCGATGGGTGTCTTCGGGCTCATGCTCGCGCCATACGACCCGAACGCCGGGACGAACCTCATCATCCGCGACCTTCCGAACGGGAACACCGACATCAAGGTCCCACCGACGCTTCCGGATCCTGCCCACTGGTTCGGGACGGACGCTCTCGGGCGCGATCAGTGGTCGCGCGTCCTCGCCGGCGCGCGGCTCACGCTCACGATCGTCCTCAGTGCGGCCGTCGTGCGACTCGCGATCGGATTCACGCTCGGGCTGCTCGCCGGCTGGTACGGCGGCCCGGTCGCGCGTGCGGTGCGCATCATCGCCGCTGGGATCACCGCGATCCCGCAGCTCATCCTCGCGATCATGCTCGTCCTCGTCCTCCAGCCCGAGTTCCGCGAACGCGGCTACATTGCCGCGCTCGCGCTCGTCGGCTGGCCCGAGATCGTCGAGTTCCTCCACAACGAGGTGCGACGTGTGAGGGTCCTCCCGTATATGGAGGCCGCGCGCGCGACCGGCGCGCCGCCGCTCCGACTCGTACGCACGCACCTCGTCGCGGCGCTCGCGCCGCGCCTGCTCACGCTCACGGCGCTCGAGACCGGCGCCGTCCTCCTGCTCCTCGCTGAGCTCGGTCTCGTCGGCTTGTTCCTGTCCGGATCGACCGAGCTCGTCGGCGAGTCCGGCGTGTTCATGGGCACGCTGAAGGAGCGCGCGCCGGAGTGGGGCCAGATGCTCGGGAGCATCCAGTTCTTCGCGATGCAGTTCCAGCTGAGCACGCTCATCCCGGCGCTCTTCATCGTCGTCGCCTCGGCGATCTTCGCGCTCCTCGCAGACGGCCTGCGCGCCGCGAGCGATCCATTCGGCGCGCGCGGCGTGCTCCCCGGGACGTTCGGTGTGGTGGCGAAGTCACTCGTCGGCGCGATCTGCTTCAGCGCCGTCGGGTTCTTCGCGTTGAACACGACGCCAGACGTTCTCACGATGGAGCGGGGCCGCGAGATCGCGGCGAAGACCGCCCAGAGCACCTGGCCGGGCAGCCAGCTTGTCGCCGCCGTCGTGCGATTCTCGTCGCAGTCGCACGGTCTCGATCGGCCGCAGCGGATCACGTACTACTTCCGCAACGACCACAACGAGGTGCTGCGCATCGCGTTCCCGAACGGTGAGCGCCTCGCGATCGAGGTGAAGCAGTACGAGACCGAAGACGAGATCGACTTCGTCTCCCTGAAGCCGCTGCCGCCCGGACTGATCCCCTGGGATGGCCCGGTGTCGCAGTCGGAGCAGACCGTCGGCTTCAACTTCCGGAAAGCCAACCCGAACTACCTGATCCGCGCGATCGTCACCTGGCCGACCGATCGCCAGAGCGCGGCCTACGAGGTCACGTACGGGACGAACAACCGCGGACAGCTCGCGCTTCGCCGGGCGTGCTGCTGGGACGCGCTCTCCGGCGCGCACGTGGAGGCCGCTACCGCGCCTCGGGCGAACCTGCCATGGCCGATCCCGGCCGACTGCCGGGTGAGCCCGACCGAGACGCCGGCCGGCCAGGGGTTGCAGCCGCTCTTCGTGGATGGCCCGAATGGTCTGGCCCTCGCCACGTATCAGAACCTGTACTACCAGGGGGACAACTACCTTGTGCTCCTGGCCGAGCCGGCCGGCGTCCGCCTGCCGACGCTCGGCTACGCGCGACACGCGGACGCTTCCGCGGTCGCCTCGGTCATGGACGGTGAGATGCGCGGCACGTCACCGGGCGGACGCACGCAGGTCTTCGCGACACTCCGCCTCTCGCGGTCGGGCTGCTGGAACATCCGGATCGAGGCGGGAACGAACTTCCTCGAATACACGATCTACGTCTATCCGTGGCAGTGCCGTCCGGCGCGCGATCAGATCTTTCCGCCGCCCGGGGGCATCGTCGCCGAGGCGTGCGTGCACTGACCGAAGAGCGACGGCGACGCCGGGCTGTTAGCTCTGCAGTGGGTTCGCGGCGAGCCAGGCGTCGACCTTCGAGCGGAAGCGATGTGGCGCTTTCGCGAAGGTCTGGAGACATCCGGGGGAGCAGAACGCATATTCGCGATCGTCCATCTCGAGCGTGCGCCCGGCTTCGCGGGCATCGTCGATCGCGACGATCATGTCGCACACGGGGTCGAGGATCTTCGGGCCAGCGCTACCGGACGTGTCCTTCATGTGATGCGCCATCGGCAGCGGGTCGCCTACGCGGCGGTCGATGTCCCGCTCGGCTTCGCTGTGGTGGACGCGCTCGCATCGAGGTGCGGGTTCAGCATCGAGAGCAGGCGCTCCTTCGGCATGTAGCCGACGAGGCGCTGCGCCTCACGTCCGTTCTTGAAAAGGATCATCGTCGGGATCGAGCGGACGCCGAAGCGCCCTGCGGTGATCGGATTCGCATCGACATCGAGCTTCGCGACGCGGAGCTTCGCGCTCTGCTCGTTCGCGATCTCTTCGAGGACCGGTGCGACCATCCGGCACGGTCCGCACCACGTGGCCCAGAAGTCGACGAGAACGGGCTGATCGGACTTCAAGACCTCCGTCTCGAACGTCGGATCAGTGACTACTTTCGGTGTTCCCATTTGCTTCGACCTCCAGGTCTATTCACCACTTGAACGCCAGCTGATGTCCAGTTTGTTCCACCGCAGGTTCGAGGCCAAGTACCGGTTCGAGGCCATCCAGGCCGGCCTCGCCGTCCTGGAGGAATTTGCGCAGTGGGGCCCACTTTACGAACCGCCAGCCGCGGCGTCGAACGAGGTCGGCGAGCGCCGGGGCGCGGTCGAGCTTCTCGCGGAGAAGCGTCACGCGCTCGTCGGCGGCCGCAATGAATCGAAAGACACGGTCGTCGTCGGGGATGGCCTCCCCCAGGGACACGACGCTGCGGTGCAGCCGCCCTGTCCATTCGACCTGCCAGAGGAACGCCATCCGGCTCTTGTCGTACCAGACGCAGTCCACGAACTCGAGCGCCTCGGCCGGTCCGCGGAGCACGCGCGCCGGTCCGGCGAGCCGCTCGGCGTCGGTCATGAGCTCCACCAGCGTGCGCCCGCGATCCGCGTGTGTCGGCGGCGTGGCGCGGCGCTGGAGGTCGCGGCCGATGTGCACCTTGAACCCGAGACGGTGGCCCGCGTCGACGAGATCGGCGATGACTTGCGCCTGCGAGGCCTGGCGCGCGACGAGGCCATCGGCCTCCGCGAGGCGCCAGCGGCCCTCCTCAGATTGCACGGCGTACGACGCGATGCAGCGCTCGATCAGCTCGCGATCGGGCGTCTCGATCCCGCGGAACAGCGCGTACGTCCGGCGCAGCAACGACCGCGTGTCCACCTCGCGCGTCGCCGAGAGCACACCCCACACCGCCCACTCGACACGGTCGTCGAGCGGCGCTGTATCGGGCGCGGACGCGACCGCGTACGCGACGTCATCAGGTTCGCTGGAGAGCGCGACCTTCACGAGGCCACTGCGCTTGCCGTCGGCGAGCGCCGAGCGCAGGTGGTCGACGAACAGCTCGAGCTCGGACACGCCGCCGGCGCGCGCGAGCGCGAGCGGAACGAGCAGCGCTTCCGCGGAGAGCGCTTGGAGCGCCGCGACGGCCGCGAGGTCTTCGCGGACGGGCTCGCCACGCGCGATGAACGCGTCGCGGACGCCCTCGCGCATGACCTCTTCGATGGCGTCGCCGTCCGCGGACGACTGATCGCGCATGAGCGGCACGTCGTGGTCGAAGTCGCACGTCGCCGCCGCGGCGCCGGTGCCGTACGCGCCCGGCAGCGCGTCGCGTTGATAGAGGATCGTCCGCAGACGCCAGCCCGCGCCGGCACCGGCGAGGACTGTCGCGGCGATCGTCGCCATGTCGGCCTGCGGCACGTACACGACGGCGGCGGCGCCGGCCTTCGATCCGCGATGACCGTCGATGAGCGCGGCGCGCAGCTGCCGGAGGAGCCGCTCGCGCGACGCGAGCCTGCCTTCGCCCGTCTCCATCGGACGGAGCATCTTCGCACCCAGGAGCAGCGCGCCGCCCACGGTGGACCAGCCACCCAGCACGTCCTCGACGGGCGCGGTGCACAGGACGAGATCCGCGTCGCCCTGGTCGAGCGTCACGACGTCGGCGCGACGCGACGGCTGGCGCGCCAACCACGCCGCCAGCTCGCGCACGGTGCGCTCGTACTCGAGCCAGACGTTGAGCTCGCGCGTCTGGGCGGCATGGCCGCGGCGCGCGCGCCCCTTCTCGATGCGCAGCGGCGCGCCGTGGCCGGCGACCGCGTTGAGGCGGCTGCCGGACACGATCGCCTCGAGCAGGCAGAGCTTGAGCACGGCTTGCGGCGCGCCCTGGACCGCGGTCTCGATCGCGCGCAGCGTCGCCATGACCGCGGTGACGTTGCGGGGCGTGTAGAGCGCCGCGACCGATTCGCCGAGCGCGGCCTGCGCCGGGTCCTGGCCGAAGCGCTCGACGAACTGCCAGTACGCCATACCGCGGGGCTCGAGCCGGCGAGTGCGCTCCTCGTCCTCGTGATCGACAGGCTCGATGAGGAGCGCGCGGCCGTCGCGAGCGCACACCCCGCAGCGGAACGCCTTCTTGCTCGGGACCTGCGCGTCGCGCTCCCAGAGGAACGCCTCGACGACGACCGGCGCCTGGCACGTCGCACATTTCGATCCATACAGCTCGCGCATCGCCACGCGATGCGGCGTGCCGATGAGCACGCTATCCGCGACACGCTCGAGCGCGGCCAGGATCTCGTCGGCCGAAGGCGCGTTCGCGACGACGCCGCGCGCCCACTCGCCGAGCGGCTCGCGCGACCGCGCGACGCCGCGCCGCTGCGCCCGCTCGGATGCGTCCGCGGCGGACCACGGGTGCGCGACGGGATCGAGCACGACGCCGCGCTCGGGCGCATATGCCGCCACGAAGGTGTCGGCGATGGACTGCGGGAACGCGGGTCCGAAACGGTGAAGCGGTCGCGGGAGGGGCGTGGTCTCGATCGGCGTGAATGAGAGAACCCGCTCTCGCAGGTTGCTCATGTCATCACGGCCAGCGTCATTGCAGCCTGAAGAGTACGGCCCTCCGCGCGTCCGCGATCACCCCGACCCAGCGCCCGTCCTTGGACACGACGAGGTCCTGGATGTCGCCGACGGGCGCGAGCGAGTCGCTCAGGCCGTCCGCCGGAGCGAACGTGACGAGTCGGTTCGTGCCGTCGAGCACGACCGGGCGGACCCCGACGGCCAGGCGACGGCCGTCGACGATCTGCTGGGTCCAGCGCACGTTGCCCTCGATGGAGATCGCCGTGACGCGTTGCCCCTCCATGACGTAGAGCGACCCGTCGCCGCCGAACTCCACGTCGCGCGCCGTCGGCGTGACACGAGTGATCGTCCGCGTCGGGTCGACCGCCTTGAGGTTGAAGCGATAGGTGCCCTGATCCGTGACGGCCGCGCCGAAGGTCCCCGTTCGATCGACGGCGAAGGCGCGGCCGACGCCGGGCACGCGCAGGATCCCGGCCGGAAAGCGCGTCTGGCCGACGCTGAGGACGCGCACCTCGAAGCCCTGGGCGACCTGAACGCCGATGAAGAGCTCGCCGAGGTCGCTCGCGGCGAGGATCGCGCCGGCGTCACCGGTGAAGATCGGGAAGTCGCGCAGCGGCTGCCCGTCGGGCGCTCGCGCGCCGATGATCCCGTCCGAGGACGCGGCGAAGATGTTCGCGCGGGGCACGTAGAGCGCGGAGATCGGCGCATCGGTGAGGCGCATCGGCTCGCCGAGCGCGATCGTCGGCCGCGGCATGACCCAGTTCTGGAGCACCTGCCCGCCACCGAAGAGGAAGCCGCCGTTGTCGCTGAAGGCGAGCTGGTTCACACCGGCGTTGAACTTCGGCAGGGCGCGGAGCACGCCGTCGTTCGTGAACACGGCGATGAAGCCGTCGTCACTGCCCGTCGCGACGAGCCCGGCGTCGCCCGAGAGCGCGACCCTACGCGCGCCGCCGTGCGTGTCGATGAACCGCTCGGGCTCGCGCCAGAGCTCGCCATCGGGCGGCGTGCCGGTGCGCGTGAACGCGAAGCTGCTCTGATCGATGACGATCGCCGGCATGCCGTGCTTCTGGAGGTCCTTCGCCTTTTCTTCCGCGGAGGCGCGGTCGGGGAATGAGATCCTGACCACGAACGGACTCTCAGTAGCGGCAGAGCCACTTGGGCCGAACTCCTTCGCGATCTCCGCGGCCTCGGCCGCCCCCGCGAATGGCCCGACCGTGACGAGCGCGCGCTTCCCGGGCGTCGCGACGGTCCGCACCGACGTGCCGCGTTCGATGATGCGGTCGAGGTTGCCGTCGTCCTTCAGGAGGCTCTGGAGCTGACGCAGCATCGTCCAGTTCATCTCGACGTCGGCGAGGATGCGTGCGAGCGCGTCGGCGTTGCGCGCATCGGCATACGCGAGCGCGTCCTGGCGGAGCACCGCGAGCGAGTCCGCGAGCGTCACGAGGCGGTCGTGGACCGGACCCCTCGTGTCGATGACCTCGGCGATGATCTTCGGGGCCGTGTCGCTCAAGACCTGCGCCTGCGCGCGCGCGATCGAGACGTAGCGGTCCTCGCTCACGACGCGCACGCGCTCGCCGTTGATGCCGCCGACGACGGCGTAGTCGTAGACGGAGAAGTTCAGGAGGATGGTCGCGATCTCACGCGCGATGGGTCGCGCGTCGGTGATGTCGGCGGTGGGCTGCGGCTTCGAGGGCGGAGTCGATGAGCACGAGGCCGTCGCCACGATGAGGACCGCGAATATCGCTCCCCACCCGGCGCGACCCATTACCTCACCCCTTATTCGTCCTCGTCGTCCTCCGAATCGTCATCGTCCGGTTCGACGGCCAGCGGCTCTTCGTTGGACTCCGCTTCCTCGAGCACCTCTTCGCCGGTCGGCTGATCCGCCTCATCAGCCTCCGCCTCGTCGCCTTCCTCTTCCTCGTCGCGCCCGAAGCGGAAGAAGTTGCCCTTGATGTAGGCACGCTCCTTCGTGTCGGCGGGGCGATGGTGGCCGGGGAAGCTGATCCGGCTGGCGTTCTCGGCGCTCTGGAAGACCTCTCTGATGGCAACGCGGGCGTTCGCTTGGTCGTTACTGACCATCGCGGCGACGTACTGGTTACCGGTACGGATCAGGTCGATGAGGCGCCGCCCGACCTTCGGCTCGAGGAAGCCCAGGAGCTCGCCGTCGCTGGCGTGCACCGCCAGGAGACCCTCTTGCTCCTTCAGCTGGCACTCAGCCCCGGCGCTGTAGCGGGCCAGGATGTAGGCCGGGGCCGGGTTGATCAGGCGGAGGATGCCGGTCTTGCCCATGTCCTCGATGAACAGGCGAGGCTGGGTCTTCGTCTTCGTGAGGACGGCCTTCGACTTGTGCTCGAGCAGCTGCGTCACCCGCTGCGTCCCGCGGATCGCGATCGAGTTGTACGGCTCGGCCTTCAGCACCTCGGCGAACGAGACCTTGGCCTCCTCGAGCTTGCCCTGCTCGATCTGCGCGCGGCCCAGGCGGGTACGGGCCTCGATGTCGTCCGGCGCGGCCTCGAGGATCTTCGTGTTCAGCTCGACGGCGCGCGGCCAGTCCGCGTCGAGGGCGGCAGCGACCGCCTGATCCGCGTAGGCGCGAACGCGCAGGCCGGCGTCGGGTGAAGGCGACATGGGCCTCCATTGTCGCATGGCGCGATACATTTCGCGCGACATGCCGTACCTCAGTGAGATCCAGCACCGCAAGGTCATCGAGCCGAATGGAAATGAGGTCGGCACGCTCAAGGACCTCGCCGTCGTGCCGCAGGGCCAGTTCCCGGCCGTCCAGTGGGCGATCGTGGGCACGCCGAATGGCGAGCGCGTCGTGAAGTGGTCGGACATGGCCCAGGAGATCGGCCACCTCCGCCTGCGCCCCCGCCGCGACGGGTCGAGCGCCGACGTGAGCCTGCCGCCGGAGGCGCTCCGCCTCTCGCGCGACCTCCTCGACAAGCAGATCGTCGACACGCACGGCGCGAAGGTCGTGCGGGTGAACGACCTCCAGCTCTCCGAGGTCGACGGACAACTGAGATTGGTGGGCGCGGACGTCGGGCTGCGCGGGCTCCTCCGCCGCGTCGGGGCGGAGGGTCTGGCCGAGCGCGTCGTCGGCATCGCCGGGCGCAAGCTCCCGCGCGGCATCATCCCGTGGCACCTCGTCGAGCAGCTGGACGCAGCGCAGGTGAACGTGCGCGTCGCCGTGCCGCGCACGAAGCTCGCGCTCCTTCACCCCGCGGACATCGCCGACATCGTCGAGGAGATGGCCGCCGACGAGCGGAGGGCGGTGTTCGAGCAGCTCGACGTCGAGACCGCCGCGGAGGCGCTCGCCGAGGTCCAGCCCGAGATGCAGGCGTCGATCGTGAGCGACCTCGACGAGGAGCGCGCCGCGGACATCCTTGAAGAGATGGCGCCCGACGAGGCCGCCGACCTGCTGCAGGATCTCCCCGAGGACCGCCGCGACGAGCTCGTCGAGCTCATGGAGACGGAGGAGAAGGCGGACGTCGAGGAGCTCCTCACCTACCCCGAGGATTCCGCCGGCGGGATCATGACGACGGACTTCATCTCGCTGCCGGGCGAGTTCACGACCCAGCAGTCGATCGAACGCTTGCGGGAGCTCCAGCCTGATCCCGAGCTCACGTATTACCTGTACGTCATCGACGCACAGGGCCGGCTCGACGGCGTCATCAGCCTGCGCGACCTCGTCGTGGCGAAGCCGGAGGCGAAGCTCTCCGAGGTCATGGACCCGCACGTCCTGAAGATCGAGGCCACGACCGCGAAGGAAGACGTCGCAGCGCTCATCGCGAAGTACGACCTGCTCGCGCTGCCGGTCGTGGACGCGCGCCGCAAGCTCATCGGCACGGTCACCGTCGACGACGTCGTCGATGGTCACGGTGCCGAGCAGCTTCCGCCGCGCGTCGACGACCGGGAGCGCCAGCAGGTTGTACTTCGCGATCAGCGCGGCGACCTCTTCTTTCGGCGACGTGGCATCGACCTTGAGGACGTTCCGGTCCATTACCTCGGTGATCGGCGTCTCCGGCTTCGCGACGACGAGGTCGCGCAGCGATATGACGCCGTCGAGACGGCCCTGGCCATCGACGACATAGAGGTAATAGGTGAGCTCGGCATCCGGC
>JBIOUD010000040.1:0-20226 GCA_044866725.1 Candidatus Limnocylindria bacterium
GCTCATCGCCTCGACCGAGGGAGCGGGCGTGCCGTCGGAGCCGACGTGCACGCGCACGCGGAAGAGCACGCGCCACGTCTCGTGCTCTTTCACGACGACGAAAATGACGAACGCGTTCTCGATCTCCTCGCCCGGCGCGGCCTCCACGCGCAGTGTCTGCTCGACACCGACCGTCTCGATGACGACGACGTTCAGGTCGATCGCGTCCGAACGGAAACGGCTATGCGGAGCGCGCACGGCGACGAGGCGAACATGGTCGGATCCCGCGTTCGTCACCCGCCAGCGCACCCGCCACGATCCGTTGACGCGGATGACTTCGCGTGCCTCGAGACGGAGGATGGGCTCGCTCAGTCAGCGAGCTCCTTATAGAAGATCGTCGTGGCCGCGAGGGTACCGTCGGGGAACGCGGCGTAGCGAGGGATCGAAGCCACTTTGATCCATCCCAGACGCTCGTAGAGGCGCTCGGCGTCGCTGCCCGCGATCGTGTCGAGGACGAGGAGCGTCCTGTGCCAGCGGCGCGCGATCGCCTCGATCGTGCGCATGAGGTCTCGGCCGTAGCCGCGCCGGCGCGCCTCACGATGCACGAGCACCTTCGCGACCTCCGCCCGGTGGCGGGCGTTCGGGAGCTGCGCGAGACGAAGCTGCGCCGTGCCGACGGCGCGACCCTGGACGCGATAGAGGAGGACGACGACGCGCTCGGCGCGGACATCGGACGCGAGCGTCCGCCACCACGCCTCGGCATCAGCGCGCGTGAACGGCCTCACGAAGCCGACGGACGCGCCGGAGTCGACCGCGTCATACAGGAGCTCAGCGAGGTCCGGGAGCGCGGCCTCGAACTGCGGCAGTCCCAGGACTTCGATGTCGCGAGCGCGCGCGTCGATCAGCGGAACGCGGGCATGACGTCGCTCGCGAACGCGGCGAGCGCGTCCCAGTCGTACGGGCCTGCCCGCAGCGCGATGTTGAGCTGGTCCGCGCCAGCGTCGCGATAGCCCGCGACGGTCTCGGCCGCATCGCGCGCGGTGCCGCGGACGAACCCCGTTCGCGTCTCTCGCGCGCCCCATTCGGTCGTAAAGCGTTCGCTCGCGCGCCGCGCGCCGGCCTGGTCGGCGCCCATGTAGAACCCGACGTTCACCGTGCGCGCGATGGCGCCCGGATCGCGGCGTTCACGCTCGCACCATCGATCGAGGACGGCGCTCTTCGCCCTCCACTCTGCGGCCGAGAGGTAGGGGACGTTCCAGCCGTCCGCGTACCGCGCGGCCGTGCGCAGCGTGCGCTTCTCGCCACCACCACCGATCCATACCGGCAGTCGCTTCTGCAGGGGCTTCGGGAAGTTCGGCGCGTGCTCGAGCGTGTAGTGCGCTCCTTTGAAGTCGGCGTAGTCCTCGTCGAACAGACGGCGCAGGACCTGAACGTACTCCTCGAGCTGGTCCTCGCGGACGCGCGCGCCGGGGAACGGGATGCCGTACGCGCGGTATTCAGGCTCGTGCCAGCCCGCGCCGAGCCCGCAGGTCACCCGACCAGTTGAGAGCGCGTCGATCGCGGTGACCGCTTTCGCAAGCACGATGGGATGCCGATAGGAGATGCAGAAGACGAGACAGCCCACCTGGACACGCTTCGTCTCGACGGCGGCTGCGGTCATCATCGCAATGGACTCAAAGCACGGCAGCCCGCCACCCTGACCGGGCGTCTCCTGGAAGTGGTCCGAGACCGAGAACCAATCGAAGCCGTTCACGTCCGCGAAACGCCAGAGGCGCCGCAGCTCGTCGAGCGGGCCGCCGAGATGGCCGACCTGGATCCCGAACTTCATCGCACCGCTCTCATGAGCTGGGGTGTGCGCTTCCGCGTACACCGCAGTAGCGTGAGGCCATGCCCGCGGTGGTCGCCTTCGTCGTCATCGCGCTCGTCATTCTGACGCTCGTCGGCCTCTTGGTCGGTGTGATCGCGATGCGCAACGCCAACCGGCCGCGACCGGCGCTGCCGCTCAACTGCGGCGACTGCCACTTCATGATCCCGCGCGCGAAGGTCTATAAGCGCGAGACGCTCGAGGACGCCGACGGCATCGTGCACTACCTCTGCGAGAAGCGGTGGATCGAGGTGACGCCGGTGTCACCGCGATGCGAGCTTGGGAAGAGCAAGACCAGGACGACGACCATCCCGACATAGTCGTAGGCTCGGAGCCGTGCCCCTCTTCTCGCGGTTCGATGAGTACGTGCGCGCTCATACGCGCGAGTACGTCGACGAGCTGAAGGCGCTCGTTCGCCTTCCGACCGTGTCAGCGCAGGGATCGGCGATCGAGGAGACCGCAGCGGCCGTGCTCGCGCGCGCGAAGCGCGCCGGCGTCGCGGCCGAGGCGCTGCGCGCGAACGACGGGCCGCCGACGATCGTCGGTGAGACCGGAGCGGGCGGACGGACGCTCCTCGTGTACGACCACTACGACGTGCAGCCACCGGATCCGCTCGATGAGTGGCGCACACCGCCGTTCGAGCCCTCCGAGCAGGACGGCAGGCTGTTCGGCCGCGGCGTCAGCGACAACAAGGGCAATCTCATGGCCCGTCTTCAGGCGATCGAGGCGTACCGCGCGACCGTCGGCGACCTGCCGCTCCGCATCCGCGTCCTGTACGAGGGCGAGGAAGAGATCGGGTCCGAGCACCTCGGCGCGTTCGTCCGGGACAACGCCGCGCGCCTGAAGGCCGACGGCTGCATCTGGGAGGCCGGTTACAAGGACGCCGCGGGGCGGCCGACGATCAGCCTCGGACTGAAGGGCATCGCGTATTTCGAGCTGCGGGTCCGCGGCCCGAAGTCCGACGTGCACTCATCGCAGGCGACGATCCTCCCGAATCCGGCGTGGCGGCTCGTGTGGGCGCTCTCGACACTGAAGGACGAAAAAGACCGCATCACGATCGACGGCCTCATGGATCACGTGCGTAAACCGACGGAGGCCGACGTGGCGCTCCTCGAGCGGCTCCCGTACGACGAGGCCGAGCTCAAGCGCATCCACGGCATCGACTCCTTCGTCCGCGGGCTCTCCGGAACGCCGCTGAAGCTGAAGCACTTCTTCGAGCCGACGTGCACGATCTGCGGACTCACCTCCGGGTACTCCGGCCCCGGATCGAAGACCGTGCTCCCGGCCGTCGCGAGCGCGAAGCTCGACTTCCGGCTCGTCCCCGATCTCGAGCCGAAGCTCGTCGGCGAGCTCCTTCGTGCGCACCTCGACAAGCGCGGCTTCGCCGACATCGAGATCACGCCGTTCCATGGAGAGCGTCCGAGCCGATGGCCAAACACCACACCAGTCGCGCTGGCGGCGATCGCAGCGTGCACCGCGACCTATGGGACCGAGCCCGTTGTGTATCCGCTCATGGTCGGAAGCGGCCCGATGTCGCAGGTCTGCGACGAGCTGCGTATCCCGGTCGTCGGCTTCGGCTCGGGCAACGCGTCGTCGGCGAATCACGCGCCGAACGAGAACATCGCCGTGGCGGACTACATCGATCACATCCGCGCCTTCGGGCGCTTCATCCACGCGTTCGCCGGCCGCCCGCTCGAGGGGTGAGCGCCCGGGACCGGCGCGTCCTGCTCGGCGTCCTCGGCTTCCTCACCTTCGCCTCGGTCTACGCCTCGGTCGTGATCGCGCCCGTCCTGACGCAGATCGCGAGCGAGTTCGACGTGAGCACGGGAACGGCCGGCCTCCTCGTCGCCGCGTACGGCGGGCCCGGGATCATCGTGTCGCTCATCGTCGGCCCGTTCTCCGATCGCCTCGGCCGAAAGCAGTTCCTCGTCGCGGGCGCGGCGTTGATGGGCCTCTTCACGCTGCTCGGCGCGTTCGCAACGAGCTTCGCGATGCTCATGGCCCTACGCGTGGTCGCCGGCATCGGCGCGGCGCTCATCTTCCCGAACTCGAGCGCGACGATCGGCGATTCATTCCCTTACAAGGACCGCGGGCGCGCGATGTCTACGGTGATCGCGTTCAACACGATGGCCAGCGTCATCGGCGTGCCGACGGCCGGCATCGTCGCCGAGGCGACCTCCTGGCGCGTCTCGCTCGCGATAGTCGGCGTCCTATGCCTCCTGTCGGCGGGATTGTTGTTCCTGCTCATGCGTCCCCAGGAGCCGGCCGACACCGAGACGCGGTTCTTCGCGCAATACGCGCGCATCCTGAAGAACTCCTCGGCGGTCGCCGCGACGGTCTCGAGCTTCCTCGGATCGCTGTTCTGGTTCGCGTGGTCGACGTACATCGTCGTGTTCTTCGAGCTCGTGTACGGCCTGACGCGCGGCACCGCCTCCACGTTCGCGCTGACGCTTGGGCTCGGCGTGCTCATCGGCAGCCAGGTCGGCGGACGGCTGGGCGACCGCATCGGCCACAAGCCCGTGGTGGCGAGCGCGATCGTCATCTCGGCGCTCCTGTTGCTCCTTCTCACGAACGTCTCGATGCCACTCACGGCTGCGGCGGCGCTGAACTTCGTGCTCTCCTCGGTGATCGGCGCGCGCTTCGCCACGAACCAGACGCTCATGACCGAGCAGATGCCCGCCGCGCGCGGCACGCTCCTCGCGCTGTCTGCGTCGACGATCGGGCTGTCCATCGTGATCGCCGCGTCGATCGGCGGACTGCTCATCGACACATTCGGCTTCGCCGCGGTCGGCATCTTCTGTTTCGCGGCCGCGCTCGCATCCGCGCTCATCGTTGTGCTGTTCGTTCGCGAGGAACCCGTCGACCTGGAGATCGCCGCGGCCTGAATCGACCTGCTGGATCGTTGCGAAATCGTTACGCACTGTCTGGCCCACTGACACCTGTGCGGCACGCACCCTGCCCTTGTTCGCTCCGACACGAAAGGAGCAGGCCATGGCGCGTAGGCAAGGTGGTGGCATGACCGTGGCCGAGGCGGGCCGCATGGGTGGTCGTCTCGTGAGCGAGAAGTACGGCCCGGAGTTCTACGAGAAGATCGGCAAGAAGGGCGGCTCGTCTACGGCGAGCAAGTACGGCCCTGAGTTCTTCGGACGCATCGGCAAGAAGGGTGGCAAGGCCGTGACCGCGAAGTACGGACCGGGCCACTTCGAGAAGATCGGACGCAAGGGCGGCCAGAAGGTCGCCGACCTCATCGAGCGCGCGAAGTCGCTCGAGAGCGAGCAGTCGCCGAACGGTCGCGAGACCGTCGACGGCGACCGCGAGCGGGCAGAAGATCGCGAGGAGACCGCGGCCGGGTCATAAGCCGGGTCCTAGATAGACTCGGCCGCGATGGGGAAGGAACTCAAGCAGGGAACGCGCGTCGTGCGAGCGGCGCGTTCGCTGCCTGAGGGTGAGGGACAGCCCGTCGCGCCACCTCTCATCCAGAGCGTGGCGTTCGACTACCGCTCCGCGGCACGCCAGGACGAGGTCTTTGGGAACGAGCGCGCGGGCTACGTCTATGGCCGCTACGGCACCCCGACGACGGCGGCGCTCGAGATCGCGCTCGCCGAGCTCGAGGGCACCGCTGCTGCGGTCTGCTTCGCGAGCGGAATGGCGGCGATCGCAGCGTTCGCGGACGCGTGCGCAGTCGCGACCGGCGGACGCATCGTCGCGCAAGAGGACATCTACGGACAGGTGCGCGCGCTCTTCGAGCGGTGGATCCGAGAGCGTGGCGCGAAGATCGACTTCGTCGATGCGACGGATCTCGTCGCCGTCGACCGCGTCATGCGATCGGGTCCAGCGTCGCTCCTCTACGTCGAAGCCATCGCGAATCCGCTCCTGCGCGTGACCGACGTCGGCGCGCTCGCGAAGATCGCGCATGGGCGCGGCGCGACGCTGGCCGTCGACGCGACGTTCGCCTCTCCGGTGCTGCTCCGACCCATCGAGCTCGGCGCGGACGTCGTCATCCACTCGCTCACGAAGTACGTGAACGGGCACGGCGACGTCATGGCCGGGAGCGTCGCGGGCAGCAACGAGGTCGCGAAGGCGATGCGCGACCGGACCATCCTCGACGGTGCGTACCTTGCGCCGCACGAGGCCTGGCTCTGCATCCGCGGGATGCGGACGCTCGACCTCCGCGTGCGCCGGCAGTGCGAAAGCGCGCTGCGCGTGGCGACGCACCTCGCCGCACACCCGAAGATCGCGCAGGTCCGCTATCCCGGTCTCGCGACCCATCCCGAGCACGAGCTCGCGAAGCGGCAATTCGGCGGGCTCTTCGGAGGTGTCGTGACCTTCGACCTGCGGGACGCGACGAAGGCCGCCGCGTTCCGCTTCCTCGACTCCCTCGAGCTCGCCGCGTCGGCGACGACGCTCGGCGACCTGTTCAGCGAGGTGCTCTACCCGGCGATCTCGTCGCACCGGCGGGTGTCGCCGGAGGAGCGCGCACGGCTGGGCATCACTGAGGGGACTCTGCGCTTGTCGGTGGGCATCGAGGACGCCGACGACCTCATCGCCGACCTCGACGCCGCGCTCGTTCGCGTCTAGCGAACATGCGCGCCGCAGACGTGGCCGGCGACTGCGCCTGATCGAGCTCGCGGACGCGATCGACCTCCTCGCGCGCCGTCCCTAGTGCTCCCGTCGCAGGTGGTCGAGGATCTCGGCCATGACGCGGCAGTCGACCTCGTTGTAGCGGGCGACCTCGCGCATCGTGTCGGTGTCGCCGAGCGCGACGCCGCGCCGCTTCGCCTCGACTGACGCGTTCCACGCGCCGGCCATCGCGCCGGCGCCGTCGGCGAGCCCCTCGCCCCAGTCCGTCGCGATCGCGCCATTCGCGCGCATCGCGCGCGCGAGCGACTTCAGCGAGAACGAGAACGCGCCGCGCACCACGACTGGCTCGGCCTGGATGACGTCGCGCAGCAGGTCGTACCAGGGCAGGGCAGGCCAATCACGGTCGGGATGCCGCGTTCTTGCGTTGTCGTAGGCGCGCTCGAAGTTGCTCTGCTCCGCCGGTGACCAGTGGACGAGACGCGCTTCGCCAAGCTCGCACGCCGAGTCGGAGCACAGCCGGCGCAGGTACGCCAGCCAGTCGTCGATCATGCGGCCCTCGGCGTCGAGGGACAGGTCGTCCACTGTGAACTGCGTGAAGCGCCACTGGCCGTCGACGTAGGTGCCGCAGCCGATCTGGAAGATGAGCGCCTGTCCACCTTTGCGAGGGAACGTCGCGAAGTCGTCCGCCAGGTCCTGGAGGAACTCGAAGTCGACGTACGCCTCGATCGGCGTACGGACACGCCATTGACCGTCGCGCAGGCGCTCTGGGAGCAGCGTCGGGCCGCCGTCGCGATTCACTTCGAGCACTTTCGTGAGGATGGCCGCGTCGCGCTCGTTCATCCCGAGCAGCGATGGGTCGAGGCGCGGGTCGTCCCAGCGCGTGATGCCGGCGGCGTGTGCGCGCGAGCGTTCGGCCACGCCGACGCGGGGGAGCAGCGTGAGGTCGGCGAGCTCGCGCCCGATCCGCGCCTTCGTGTCGTGCCAGCCCGAGCTCTCGACCTTCATGTTCGGCCAGAGCTCGGGCACGGACGGCACCGGTAGCACGCGCCACTCCGCACCCTCGGTGCGCACGCGGCGGACCCACGCGGTCGCTTGCTGGACGACGTCGCGCAGCTCGAGGCCGCGTCCGCGCAGGAAGACGTCGTGACGGATCCGTGCGATGCGCTCCCATGAGCGGTCGCCGCGCTCGCCCTGACTCGTGCGCCAGCCTCGGCCGACCACGTACGCGGCCGGCGGCGTGTACCCCTGCAGCCGTCCGAGCGCCTCGTTGTAGATCCACGCCTGCACCAGCGTGTCGAGCTCGGCCGCGGAGGTCGTGAGATCGCCGTTCTTCAGGAGCTCGAGCGTCTGGAATTTCACTTCGACGACGCGGTAGTGCCGTCCGTGCCCTAGCCCGATGACCGGCAGCTCGAGCGGGTCGCCCTCGAACGCCTCAGGGCAGAGCTCCGCGAGGATGTCGCTCCGGACGAGCAGATCGACGATCCCGAACGTGCGAAGCTGAGGGTCGCGCACGACGGCGCCGGCGATGATCGCCTTGCCCGCGCGCATCGCATCCCAGGTCGCGAACGCGGCGTCGAGCGACCGCGCCTCGTCGGGTCGGCGCGCGACGCGAATGACCTCCCAGCGCGAGACGAGATCCGCCACGAGCGCACGCTCGAAGCCGATGCCCTGATGCATCAGGAACTGCCCGAGGTCGAACGTGTCGTCATAGCCGGCGAGCTGCCGGTCCGGCGTGAAGCCGGCACGCTCGCCGTATTCCGCGAGCCAGTCGGCGAGCAGGTCGTTGCGGCACCAGTTGCGCGTGTCGCCCGCGGCGACCCAGTCGAGCCACTCGAGGTCCGAGCGCGGATCCGACGGCGTGCCGTCGTCGCGGAGCACGAGGGCGTCCTTACCGAACGGGATCTCTCGCCTCCAGCGTGTCGCGTAGACCGCGCAGGTCCGGCTCGACGCGGAGCGCGGTCGCGTCCGTCGGTGCGGCGACGCCGCCGCGGTTCGCCCAGTACACGTCCATGCCCACGCGCGTCGCACCCCCCACATCGTGCGCAGATCCCGCGACGAAGAGGACGTCCCGGGCGTCGAGCGCGAGCGCGTCGAGCGCAGCGCGGTACGGGCGCGGGTCCGGCTTGTACGCCCCGGCCTCCTCCGCGGTGACGACGAGATCGAAGTGGCCCGCGCGGCGCGCCGCGCGCAGGCCCAGCTCCTTCGAGCAGTTCGTCACGATGAACGTCGTCCGGCCCGCGAGACGCTCGAGCGCCGCGGGGACGTCGGGCCACGGCTCGGACTCGCCCCATCGCGAGAGGAGCTCCTCGGCCTGTTGCTGCCTCACGCCGACGGTGCGCGCAGCCGCGCGCACGATGTCGGGGAACGGTGTGTAGTCGCGGCCACGCAGCAGATCCTGCGACGCGGCGTGCCAGCGCATGCCGGTCGCATCGTCACCCGCGACGTCTGACCACAGGGCCCAGGTGTTCAGCAGTGCGGTGAGGAGATCGAACCCGATAGCGCGGTATGGCACCCGCACAAGGGTACGGGGCTAGAAGCGGTCGAGGATCTTCTGACCGTCGGGGCTGCCGATGAAGGCGATGAACTCGGTGACCGCTGGCTTCAGCGTCTGGGCCTTCGACGTGAGGAGGAACAGCGGACGGCGCATCTTGTACGTGCCGTCGCGCAGCGCAGTCCTCGTCGGGGCGACGCCGTCGAGGCTCACGACGCGCACGCCTGGGACCTCGGGGTCGTTCCCGGTGACGCCGATCATCCCGATGGCCGCCTTCTGGCTGCCGACCGACTGACGCATCTGATCGCCGCCGGAGATCTCGAGCACACCGGTCGAGTACGTCGGCTTCCCGCCGAAGATCACGTTCTCGAACGTCGTGCGCGCGCTCGAGCCCTTCTCGCGGATGAGCGGCACGATCGTCGTCCTGTCACCGCCGACCGCCGACCAGTCCGTCGTCTTTCCGGAGAAGATCGCATTGATCTGCGATGACGTCAGCGTGCGCACCGGGTTCTGGTCATGCACCGCCATCGCGGTCCCCGCCGCGCCGATGATCGTCGTGTTCACCAGCTTCAGTTCGTCGGCGGACAGCTCGCGGCTGGCCATGCCGATGTCGAGCGTGCCGTCGCTCGCGAGCTTCGGGGCAGGGTCGGAGCCGAGAGACGTGTCGATGTCGAACTTCACCCCCGGGTGCTTGGCCGCGAACGCTTCGGTGAGTGCCTTCACGATGTCGATCGAGGCATCGCCGCCGCCGACCTTGTACAGGCCGGCGAGCTCGTCGCGCGCTGGTGTCGTCGTGACCGGCGTGCATGCGGCGAAGAGCAGCGCGAGATAGAGCCCGAGCGTCCTCATGGAACTGTTCAGTCTACGGGTCGCCTCGCGGGGCGACCGTGGCAGCGGGGTGTCAGGGGTTGGCGTTCGTGTTCGCGCAGACCCAGTCGATCACGCGCTGCGTGAAGTCCACGCGGTGGCTCGGTCGCCCTGTGACGATGAAGAGGTGCGAACCGCCGGGGTAACGGACGAACTCTGTCTTCACCTTCCCGCAGGCGATGAGCGCTCCGAAGAGCTGCTCGCCCTGGCCGATGGGGCAGCGGTCGTCAGCTTCGCCATGGAGGATGAGCGTCGGCGTGGTGATGCGGTCGACGTAGGTGAGCGGCGAGTAGCGCCGAAGCGTCTCCCGATCGCGCGGGTACTCGGCGCCCAGCTCCCACGGCGCGAACCACAGACCGATGTCCGACGTGCCGTGGAACGACTCTTGATCGACGACCGGCGCTCCAACGACCGCGGCCTTGAAGCGATCGCTGTGGCCGATCGTCCACGACGTCATGAATCCGCCGTACGAGTAGCCCGCGATCGCGAGGCGCTCTGGATCGGCTGTGCCATCCGCGATGAGCGCGTCGATCGCGGCGAGCTGCTCCGGGAGATCGTGCTCGCCCCATCGGCCGCGGATGCCATGCGCGTGTTCGCGACCGTACGAGCCCGAGCCCGTCGGATTGAGTGACAGCACGGCCCAGCCGGCCGATGCGAGGACGTACTTGAAGAAGTAGGCGAGCGCGAACGCATCGCCGGCGAACCCTGCAGGTCCACCATGTACGTCGACCAGCAGCGGCGACGGACCGTGCGGGTCCTTTGGCGTGATGACCCAACCTTCGATCTTGCCGTTCGGCGTGTCGAACATGCGCCGCTTCGGGACGATCGCGTCGAGCTCCGACACGACCGCGTCGTTCAGCTGCGTGATGCGCCGCTCGTTCCCGCCGTCCCAGTCCGCGACGTACACCTCGGCCGGGTCGCGGGGGTCCGCTGCGACGAACGCGATGCACTTTCCGGGCAGCGCGGACATGTACGTCACCTGCCGCTCGCCACCGACGATCGTCTCGGTGCCCGCATCCGCGACGCGCACGCGGACGACGTGCGCCTGTCCGCGGATCGCGTAGATCGCGGCGACGGTGGCGCCGTCGAGCGACCACGCCGGCCCCGGTGTGACCGCGGGCGGGGGAAGGAGCGCGATGCCCTGGTCGTACTCCTTCGAGACCGGACGGGACGGCCCACCGGACACGGCGACGACCCACGGCCGCACCATCGGGTCACCGATCCACGGCGTCTGCTCGTCATACGCGTAGAACGCGATCGCGCGGCCGTCCGGCGACCACGAGGGTGAGGTCGCGCGCCCGGCCTCGTTCGTGACCTGGCGCGCGCCACTGCCGTCGGCGTTCGCCACGTGGATGTCGGACCAGTTGTATTCGGAGATGCCGCCACGGGTGCGCGACCACGCGATGCGCGTGCCGTCGGGCGACCAGGCCTCGGCGCGATCCTCGCCGTCGCCGTCCGTGAGCTGCTTCGTCGCGCCGCTCTTCACGTCCGCGATGAAGAGGTGCATGCGCGAATCGAAGAGGTAGCCCTGGCCATCGGCCTTGTACTGCGCCTTCGTCACGTGGCGCGGTCGCTGCTCCCAGCGCTTCTTCGCATCGGGATCCGCCGGCGGCGCGCTGTTCGGGACGCGCGCCGCGAAGAGGAGTCGCGAACCGTCGGGCGACCATGACGCCGGCATCGCGCCGAGCGGGAGGTCCGTGATGCGCCGGGCGTCGCCGCCCTTCGAAGGCATGACGTACAGCTGCGGCTTGTCACGTTCGCGATCCGAGAGGAAGGCGATCCACTTGCCATCGGGCGACCAGCGCGCGGCCGAGGCCTTCTTCTTCTCTCCGGCGGTCAGCTCGGTCGGTCTCGACGAGCCGCTCGTGTCCGAAACGTACACGCTCGAGCGGTATTCGTCGGCTTCCTCGTCGATGCGGACGACAGTGAAGGCGACACGATCGCCCTCGGGCGAGAGCGCGACATCGCCGACGGTCTTGAAGCGGAGAAGATCGCGTGGTCCCACGGCGCGCCCGATTATCCTCGCCCGGCATGGATGTCGTGCGCAGCGCGTGGCTGCACACCAAGACGGAGCCGCGCGCGCGGCACGGCATGGTCACCGCCGAGCACCGGCTCGCCGCGGAGGCCGGTGTGGAGCTCATGCGCGACGGTGGAAACGCCGTGGACGCAGCCGTCGGCGCGGCGTTCGTCATGGGCGTCGTCGAACCATTCACCAGCGGCATCGGGGGCATCGCCGGTCTCGTCATCAGGCGAGCAGACGGCACGACGACGTCCATCGACGCGGGGACGCGGGCTCCGCGGGCGGCGCGCGCGGACATGTTCGAGCTGCTGGGAGGCGGCGCCCGCGCCGGGATGTACCTCTGGCCCGCCGTGAAGGACAACGCGAACATCGAAGGTCCTCTCTCCGTCGGAGTGCCGGGTCAGCCTGCGGCCCTCTGCCTCGCGCTCGAGCGCTACGGCAAGCTTCCTCGCGCGCGCGTCATGGAGCCGGCGATCCGCCTCGCGCGCGAGGGCTTCGAGGTGGACTGGTACGTGAGCCTGTCGCTCGCGATGTACCACGAGCGCCTCGGCAAGGCCGGCGACGCGAAGCGGATCTTCTTCCGCCCGTCCGGGGCGCCGCTCCGCCCGCCCATGGGGACCGAGCCCTCGGACAAGCTCGTGCAGACGGACCTCGCGCACGCGCTCGAGGCGATCGCGAAAGACGGCCCGCGCGTCCTGTACGACGGAGAGCTCGGCGAAGCGCTCGTCGCCGGCGTCCGCGCCAGCGGCGGCATCCTTGCGACCGAGGACCTCCGCGGGTACGAGCCGCTCGAGTGCCCGCCGCTCGAGACGATGTATCGCGGTCACCGCGTGATGACGTTGCCGGGTCTCTCGGGAGGTCCGACCGTCGCGCGCGCCCTCGCGATCCTGGACGCGTTCCCGCTCGCGTCGAACCCGCGTGGGAGCGCCGATCATCTCCACCTCGTGGCCGAGGCGCTGCGCGGCGCGTTCCTCCATCGCTTCGCGCAGCTTGCCGACCACACCACGCACCTGAACGCGATCGACTCGGACCGCACGATGGTCGCGCTCACGCAGACGCTCGGTCAGGGCTTCGGCTCAGGCTTCGTTGCGAAGGGGACCGGCGTCGTGCTGCTCGATACGATGACCTGGTTCGATCCCGTGCCCGGTCATCCGAACTCGATCGCCGGCGGCAAGAAGGTCCTGTGGGCGGGCTCGCCCACGCTGCTCGAAAAGAACGGTCGGCCGTTCCTCGCAGTGGGCGCTCCGGGCGGCCGCAAGATCATGAGCGCAGTCACGCAGACGATCTCGAACGTCGTCGACTTCGGCGACGGACCGCAGGACGCGGTCAACAGGCCGCGCGTGCACGACGAGGGCGAGGGACTCCTCGTCGACTCTCGCGTCGACGCGAGCGCGCGCGCGGCGCTCGCCGAACAGGGCCACGACGTGCAGGTGAAGGAAGAGACGCTCATGTCCGCGTGGTTCGCACGGCCGCAGGCCATCCAGGTCGAGGACTCGTCGAACGAGCTCCTCGGAGGCGTCGACGCGCTCAAGCCCGCCGTCGCAGTGGGGTACTAGGCGGGCGGTTCCGGCTGCGGGGTCTCGGCCTCGTCCGCGAGCATGACGGGGATGCCGTCGCGGATCTCGTAGCGCCTTGAGCACCGCGAGCACGTGAGGCGCTCACCGTCCATGCGGATCGAACCCCGATCCACGGGACAGGCCAGCAGGGCAAGCAGTTGGCTATCAATCACCGGGGTGCGCCATCTCGTCCGTGCAAACACTACGTCGGCGCTGCGATGATTCGCGGCGGTGCCGCTGGAGCCACAGCTCTCGATCGTCGTCCCGACGCTGGACGAACGCGAGAACATCGCTCTGCTCGTCCCCGCGCTCAGCCGCACGCTTGAGGGTCTCGGCGTGCGCGGCGAGATCCTCGTCCTCGACGCCGGTTCCAGCGACGGCACCGGCGAGGTCGCGGAGCGCGCGGGAGCGCGCGTCCTGCAGGTGCCGAAGGGTTACGGAGAAGCGCTGCGGCGCGGTCTCGCGGCCGCGCGCGGGGACTACGTCGTCACGATGGACGCTGACCTCTCGCACGATCCGATCGTCGTCGCGCGTCTCTGGGAGGCGCGCGATCCGCTCACGATCGGGATCGCGTCCCGCTACATCGCCGGCGGGACGGCACGGACGAGTCGCACGCGGATCATCCTCAGCAAGCTGCTCAACGCGGTGTTCTCGCGAGGTCTGTCGCTGCCGGCGCGCGACCTCTCGAGCGGGTTCCGCATCTATCCGCGGCATGCGGTGCAGCAGCTCGACGCGGTCGGCCGCGACTTCGACATCCTTCCGGAGATCCTCGTGCGCGCGCACAGCGCGGGTTGGCGCATCGCTGAGGTCCCGTTGAATTACGCGCCGCGCAACGCCGGCCGGTCGAAGGCGCGCGTCGCGCGGCTCGGCGTCGCGTACCTGCGCACGTTCGCGCGCCTGTGGAAGCTGCGGAACTCGATCGCGTCTGCCGACTACGACGAGCGCGCGTTCGACAGCGTCGTGCCCTTGCAGCGCTACTGGCAGCGCCGCCGCCACGAGCTCGTGACGCGCGCCGTTCGCGGCACCGGGCCGGTGCTCGACGTCGGCTGCGGCTCGAGCCGGATCCTGCGCGACCTTCCAGGTGCGGTCGGCATGGACATCTCGCTCCCGAAGCTTCGCTACATGAGCCGTTACGGCGTCCCGCTCGTCCAGGGCTCGATCTTCGCGCTCCCGTTCGCGGACGCCAGCTTCGAGACGGTGGTCTGCTCGGAGGTCATCGAGCACGTGGCCGAGCGCGACCTCCCGCTGCGCGAGCTCGCGCGCGTGAACCGACCCGGCGGCACTCTCGTGCTCGGCACGCCGGACTACGCCCGCTTCTCGTGGCGCGCGCTCGAAGCGGCGTACCGGTTCCTCGCGCCAGGCGGCTACGCCGATGAGCACGTCACGCAGTACACGCACACCGAACTGCGCGAGCGCGTCGTCGCGCTGGGTTACAAGCACGAGCGCACCGACTACGTCGCGGGGTCGGAGATGATCCTCGTATTCACGCGCACGTGAGCGCGGCGCGCGCGAGCCTGACGTTCGCGGCGCTCCTCGGCCTCATCGCGGGGGCGTTGTTCGTCTTGATGCGCGATCACGGCTTTCACCCCACCGACGACGGCTTCATCTTCGCCTACTCCTATCGGGTCCTGAACGGCGAAGTCCCGTACCGCGACTTCGTCTTCGAACGCACGCCGCTCACGCTGTACGCGCATGCCGCGTGGCTGCTTCTGCCCGATGGCTGGCAGATCCAGGCCGGGCGGCTCGCCTTCTACGTCGAGATGGCGGCGTCGGCGCTCGTCATGACGGCCTGGGCGGTCACGCGTGGACTGCGCCCGAACGTGATGACGACCACGATCGTGGGCGGCTCGCTGCTCATCGCGCTGCACAACTTCCCGCCGATGCCCTGGCCGACCGTGGACGGCGTCTTCCTCGCCGCCCTCGGGTCCGCCGCGTTCCTCATGTGGCGCGATGGCCGGTCCGCGCGCTGGCTCGCCCTTTCCGTCACCGCGCTCACGCTCGCGGTGTTCGCGAAGCAGAGCTTCGCGCCGCTCCTCATCCTCGCCGCGCTGTACGCGGTCGTGACCGGCATTCGCGAAGGCGACCGCCGTCGGATGCTCGTCGCGCTCGTGCCGCCCGCGCTCCTCATGTCCGCCGTCGTCGCGTATCTCGTGGCGACGGGAGCGCTCGACGACTTCCTCTTCCAGATCGCGCAGCCCACGCAGATGCGGCCCACCGCGACGAACCCGTGGACCGGCGACCTCGTCGTGGTCGGCCTCGAGCCGTACCTCGTCGCGCTCGCGCCCGGATTCGCGCTGCCGCTCCTCGGGGTCGCCGCCGCGTACTTCTGGCGCGACCGCGCGTCGGTCGCCTGGCTGAGCTCGCTCATCCCGTTCGGCGTTCTGCTCGCGGCGGCGGTTCTGCTGCCTGCCGAGACATACCAGAGCGGCTTCGTGATCTTCTACGCGTGCGCGATGCTCGCGCTCGCGGACGCGATCCGCGTGGCGCGTGGCGGCACGGCGATCGTGCCGCTGGTCGCGTATCCGGTCGTGCTGCTCGCGGCCTGGTGCGCGTCGCTCAGCTTCGCGTACCGATCGCCGATCCTGGCGTGCGGGATGATCGGGCCGATCCTCGCGCTCGCGCTCCCCGCGCGACCGGCGCGCTTCGCGAATGCGGTCGCCGGCGCGGCGCTCGCGTTCGTCGTTACCGTCTCGCTCCTCTTGAATCTCGAGCTGCCGTATCGCGACTCACCGCGCGCCGAGCTCACCGCCGACCTGTACGAGATCTACCCGCGGTTCGGGCACCTGTACACGAACGTGGAGAACGCGGCCAGACATCGCGAGCTGCGCGACGCGTCGACGCGCTTCGCGCTCGAGCAACGCCGCGACTTCGTGGTGCTCACGTCGTTCCCGCTCGCGCACTTCCTGACGCGAACGCACAATCCGGTCTCAGTGGACTGGCTTGAGCCGCAGGAGTACTTCGGCAATGACGAGAGGCTCCGACGGGAGTTCGACGCGGCCAGGCCGGTGCTCATCGTTCAGCGGCAGTTCGGCTCCGCGGTCGGCGTCGGCACAGACCCCGTCTCGTGCGCACGCGCGGCCGCCGCGATGCCGGCGTTCGCATCAGAGCTCCTGAGCCGATCGGCGCTCGTCTTCGAGGGCAGCTACTTCTGCGTGTACGTCCCGTGAAGCTGAGCGTCGTCGTGCCCGCGTACAACGAGGAATCCACCGTCGCCGGCGTGCTTCGCGCTCACGCCGACGTCGGGCAGCGGATCGCCGGCGAGGTCGAGGTGATCGTGTGCGACGACGGCAGCACCGATGGGACGCCCGCGGCGATCGCCGGCGCGGCCGCGGATTTCCTGGCCATCCGCGTCCTGCGCAACGAAGCGAACGCCGGCATCCCGGCGACGATGAAGCGGCTCTACGCGGAAGCGCGCGGTGAGTGGGTGTACTTCACACCCGCGGACGGACAGGTGCCGGTGACCGCGCTGGAGACGATGTGGAACGCGCGCGAGGGCCAGGCGCTCGTCGTTGGCGGACGTGTGCCGCGCCGCGACCCCTTCACCCGGGTGCTCATCGCCGAGCTCTACTCGTGGGGCCTGCGCACGATCTACCGGCTGCCGGTGAAGGACATCGACAGCGTGAAGCTCTACCGCCGTGACGACCTGCGCTCGGTGAACGTGCGGAGCAGGAGCAACTTCTTCGAGGCCGAGATCCTCATCACGCTCTGCCGCCGGCGCCGGCCGGTCCGCGAGGTCCCGGTCGAGCACCGGCCGCGCATCGCCGGCGTCGCGAAGGGTGTGACTCTGGCCGCCGCGACCCTCGCCGTCCGCGAGCTCGTTGGCTTCATGCTCGCCGACTTCGTCCGTGGGCGATCGTGATGAGCGGTCAGTCGACCCGGTCGGTCGTCCTCATCTTCGTCGTCACGCGCATCGTGCTCGCGGCGACGATCGCGGTCGCGCTCGCGTTCCTGCCACGCGCCGAGTGCGCGATCTGTCGCGACGTATCGGATGTGCCGTTCCTGAGCGCGCTTGCGAACTGGGACGGTGCCGCGTATGTCGATATCTCGCGCAGCGGCTATGAGAGCCTGAATCGGACGTACGCGGCGTACTTCCCCGTGTATCCCGCGCTCATGCGCGTCCTCGCCGTCCTCGGTGGAGGCACCGTCGAGGCGCTCATCGTCGCCGGCGTCCTCATCTCCAACGTCGCCTGCCTCGCCGCCGCGCTGCTCTTGATGCGCGCGGCGCCCGCGCGGAACGTCCTCCCCGTCGCGGCCGCGGGCACCCTCCTGACGTTCCCAACGACCGTGTTCCTCTCGGCCGTCTACGCGGACTCGCTCTTCATCGCGCTCGCGATCGCGAGCGCGCTTGCCGCCCGGCGCTCGCGCTGGTGGGTCGCCGGCGCGCTCGCGGCGCTGGCGGCGCTGACGCGACCGTTCGGCGGGCTCGCGATGATCCCGATGGCCTTCGAGATGTGGCGAGCGCGGGCATCACTTCGTCCCGCCTCGGCCCTCAGCCTGCTCCTCGCGCCCGCCGCGTTCCTCGCGTGGCTCGCGTACTGGTATTCGCTGACCGGCGACCCGCTGGCCGTCATCCACGGCTACACCGCGGGCTTCACGCCGCGCGGGCCGCTCCAGTCCGTGACCGACCTCTTCGACCCATCGGTCTACGGGTTCCCGTGGATCGTCGCCGGCGCCTTCGCGTTGTTCGTCGCACTCGCCGTATTGTGCTGGCGCATCACCGATCGCGGTCTCGCGATGTACGCCTCACTCATGATGATCCTCATCACGGTCGCTGGGTCGCTCACCTCATCGCTGCGATACGAGCTGTCGGTGTATCCCGCGTTCATCGCGATGGCCGCGCTCCTCGGCTCACGGATCGCACGCGTCAGCTGGACGGCGCTGAGCCTGGCGCTGGCGCTGCTCTTCTCGGGCATGTTCGCGCTCCACTACTGGGTCGGATAGTGGGCCGCGGCGCGATCGTCGTCGCGATCGTGCTCGTGGCCGTCGCCGGGGCGTTCGGGGCGTGGCGGGCGCACTGGTACCAGACCGGCGACTTCTACTGCCTCTACCAGGGCGCGCGGTTCATCGCATCCGGCCAGGATCCGTATGACGAGGCGCAGTGGCGGGTGGTCGTGTCGACGCCGCTGCCGTCGGTCTACGGAGGCGTCGACCTGCCGCCGTGTCCCGGCCGCTATGGCTATCCGCTCTGGACCGCGGTCGCGCTGCTCCCGCTCGGCGTCCTGCCGATCGAGCTCGCCGCGACTGCGTGGCTGGCGCTCTCGATCGCCGCGGTCGTCATCGGCGTCGCGCTCACGTGGCGCGCGCTCGCGAGGACGCGGCGTTACGCGGCGCTCTTCGCGGTCGCGGTCGTCACATCGCAGCCGTTCTGGATCTTCGCGCTTGCCGGCCAGATCTCCGGGTTCCTCCTGGGACTGGCCGGCGCGACCGTCTGGGCGCTCGCGCGCCGACGCGCCTGGGGAGGTGCGACGCTGCTGCTCATCGCGCTGAAGCCGCAGATCGTCGCAGTGGCGATCCCGGCCGTCGTCCTGCACGCCGCCATCGATCGACGGTGGCGCCTCGTCGCGATCTCGCTCGCGACGGCCGCCGCGATGGCCGCGCTGCCGCTCGTGTTCGTGCCGGCATGGCCGACCGAGTGGCTGCGGGAGGTCGGAGGGCGCCGGCTGCGCGTCGCGGGCGACATGCCGACCGCCTGGGGTCTTGCGAATCACCTCTTCGGAGACATGGCCTGGGGCGTGGCGATCATCGTCGCGGTCGTCGCGATCATCGCGCTGCTCACGCGAGACCGCCTCGACCCGGTCTCCGTCTTCGTCCTCTCGCTCCCGCTCTCGCTCCTGGTGACCCCGTACGCGTGGAGCTATGACCATCTCGTTCTGGCGGTCGGCTGGGGCTTTCTCTTCGCGCGCGCGGCCACGATCCCGCAGCGCGCACGCGCCACGTCGCTCCTGGGCGCGGCACTGCTGCTCGCGTGCGTGCTGCCCTGGACGCTCTATGCGGTCGGCTTCGTGCGCGGCGAGGAGTCGCTCACGGCGGTCGTGCCCGCGTTCACGGCGCTCGCGGTCGCGACGGCCATCCGGCTCTCCGCGCCCGAGCGCCTCGCCCCGCTAGGCTAGGCCGCGGATGGCGCGATTCATCGTCGAGGGCGGCACACCGCTGCGTGGATCGATCCGTCCAGCCGGCAACAAGAACGAGGCACTTCCGCTCATCGCCGCCGCGCTCCTGTCCGACGAGCCGGTCACGCTCCGGAACATCCCGCGGATCCGCGATGTGAAGGGGATGCTCGAGATCGCGGCCGCGCTCGGCGCGCAGGTGACCGACGTGGATGCGCGCACCGTGCGCATCGAAGGGCGCGGCATCAAGACCGACGTCATCCCGGCCGCGCTCGCCCGCGAGATCCGCACCTCGCTGCTCTTCGCCGCGCCGCTCCTCGCACGCCGCAAGCGGGCGTCGCTCGGCCTCCCGGGTGGCGACGTGATCGGTCGCCGTCGCAACGACACGCACTTCCTCGCGCTCTCCGAGCTCGGCGCGTCGCTCGATCCCGGACGCGAGGGCTACGTGCTCAAGACGGACGGGCTGCGCGGTGCCGACGTCTTCCTCGACGAGGCATCGGTGACGGCGACCGAGAACGCGATCATGGCCGCGGTCCTCGCGAGGGGGGATACGACGATCCACAACGCGGCCAGCGAGCCGCACGTGCAGCGACTCTCGCAGGGGCTCGTCGCGATGGGAGCGCGCATCGAGGGGATCGGCACGAACACGCTCTCGATCGAGGGCGTCGATCGTCTGCACGGCGCGGACCTGGTCATCGCGAGCGATCACATGGAGGTCGGGTCGCTCATCGCGGCGATCGCGATGACGCACGGCGAGGCGA
>JBIOUD010000041.1:0-9050 GCA_044866725.1 Candidatus Limnocylindria bacterium
ACGAGATCGTGGCCCCGACGCTCGAGGTCGCTGAGCCCGAGCCGCGTCACCGAGGTGCCGCTGCCGCCGATGCGCGCGAGATCGTCGACCCGCTTCTGCAGGCGGACCGCGTCGGTCATGAGGGGACCCGCACGTGGTCTGCGAGCTGCGCGGGCGTGTACCGCAGACCGGCGAACACCTCACGCTCGATCTCCAGCGCGATCGGGACGGCGCGGGCGATCTCCCCGGTGAAGCGCGGGTGCCTGGCCGCGGTGGCCTTCGCGCGCCCCTCGAGCGACTCGATGGCCATCCCGCCGCGGCGGTCGGCGATGTACACGAGCTTCTCGTCGAGTGTCCGCGGCGCGGTCGCGGGATCGAGCACGGTGTAGATGGCGTGGCGCCGCGCGGCCTCGACGCACTTCGGGAGTCCCTCGGCGGCGAGGACGAGCGCGGACAGCTCGTTGTGCTCGCGCGGATCGCCCTTGAGGAGCGGGCTCCGCCCGATGTCGTGGAGGTACGCGGCGAGCGTGACCGCGTCGACGTCGACCCGGTCCCCTGCCTCGGTCCGAGCGCGCGCGAGCGCGGCGCCGATCGCACCGACGAGCCGCGAGTGCGCCCGCAGCCAGTCGGGGTAGGCGTAGCGGACGAAGAACGATTCGGCCAATACCGAAGGCTCGGTCACGTTCACTGCGAGGCCTCATCTCTCACGTCTGGACCAGCCGCCATGATGGTGGATAAGTCGGTCGTGCCACGGTTGACACGAGTTGCCGCGGTGCCTACGTTGCGCCGCGCGAGGGAGAAAGGCGGCTCGGCATGTCGCACGGCGACGTCGAGTTATGCGCCCCGCGCGGTCTTTCGCGCGAATTCCTCGATCTGCGGCAGGTGCTGGCGGTGGTGGCCCCAACACTGCCCGGGAAGGATCGCGAGCAGGGTCTTTCCCTTCGTGAACGGCAAGCGATCCGGATCCTCGAGGTCGGTCTCCGCGCACGCCTCGACGGCCTCCGCCAAGCGGTCGTGCGCCCACCGGAACTCCGTCAGGACGTCGTCGACTGGGCGCGTGCGCGCGTGCGCCACGACCCAGGCGTTCACGGTGTCATCGCTCTCGTCATCGGCCTCGTTGGGCGCGTCGTCGCGGCCGTAGTACTCCCGCGTGGTCGGCGTACGGCCCTCGAGGTCACCGAAGATCGCCGCCGCGACCCAGCGCTCGTAGCCCGACTCGTGGGCCAGCACGTCCCGGACCGACCACGCCTCGGTCACGCCCACCTCGGTCAGTCTCTCGCGCGGGATGGTGGCGAGGACCGCCATCACCTCGGCGAAGCTGGCGCGCATGTCGGCCAAGCAGCGTTCCTTCGTCGACGCTTTCGCCATGAGTCGCAGAGTCTATGACCGCTCCGCGCCGCGACAGCCTGAGCACCAGCGGTCCATCGGCGACGGACGAGCGCATCATCTCGCACCTCGGATTCGCGCGGGCGGTCGCCTCGAGATCGCTCGACCCTCGATGCCGGGGCGCCGATCGCGAGGACCTCATCGCATGGGGCGTCTTTGGTCTAGTCCAGTCGAGCCCGTCTGGAAGTAACCACCGCGAAAACTCGCGGATGTGGTCAGTCGGTGTCGCGCGTGAACGTGACGACGCGGCCACGGCGTCCGGACAGCCACAGCTGCGCACGCTCCAAGAACGACGGCCGTCGGGCGGACGGGAGCCATCCACCACCACCGCCAAACGGGGTGCCATCTCCGAACATCGCATACCACTCAAGCCGATCCCCGCGTGCGCGCAGCCTCGGTGGATCGGCCGGGTCGCGGTGTGCACGGACCTGCGCCAAGACGTCAGCTTGGATGACCTCATTAGCGATCACCGCCCGCGGCCCGCTCACGACGCACCACACATCGCCGGTCCCGCGCTGGCGCCGATATCTCAGACGGCAGTCACGAAGATCAACTTCGGCGACGACGTCCCCGAGATCGTTGCGCGCAACGTAGTCGCTCTCCTGCATCGCCACGAGCGTAGGGCGGTTCGTCAATGGGCCGCCGCGTTGGAGCCGAAGTGAGCAGGCACGCACGCGACGACGACACGACGATCGAGCAGCGCATCGTCTCGCACATTGGGTTCGCGCGCGCTGTCGCATCACGCTCGCTCGATCCGCGCTGTCGCGGCGCCGATCGCGAGGACCTCGTGGCATGGGGCGTCTTTGGTCTAGTTCAGGCCGCGCGGCGCTACCGCGGAGACCTCGGCGCGCCCTTCGGCGCATATGCCGCGCGTCGCGTGCGCGGGCAGGTCCTGGACGCGCTGCGCGAGCGCGATCCTCTCACCCGTACCGAGCGACGCGCCTTTCGCGAGCAGCAGAAGATCAGCGAGGATCTCCCGCAGCCGTACGTCGAGGTCTCGCTCGACCGGCTCGCCGAGCTCGGCGACGGTGATGTCGCCGCGACCACGATCGCGCACCCGCGGGTCGATCCGCGCTGGCCGCGCGTGGCCAAGGCCCTCGCCGAGCTGACGCCCATGGAACGGAAGGTGGTGGTCCTCGCGTACGCCAGGGGCATGACGCTGAAGGAGATCGGTGTTCGCGTGTCGCTCTCGGAGTCCGGCGTCTGCCGGGTCCGCGCGCGGGCGCTCAAGAAGCTGCAGCAGCGCGTTGTCGCGGAGGCGTCCGCCGCTTGACCGACCTCAGGGGTTCGCGGCCTGCACCTGGCTCGGGGCAGGGCGGATGAACGCGCCGAGGTAGGTGCCCACCATGACGAGCGCCGTCCCGGCGAAGAATTGCCCGGTGACCATCTCGCCCGCGAGGAGCGCTCCGAGGACAACGGTGACGAGCGGGAACAGCACCGTGACGTACGAGGACGCCGAAACGGTCCAACGGCTGATCACGTAGACGATGCCGGCGAAGAGGAGGATGCCGCCGACAGTCACGAGGTACACGAACGCGGCGATCGTCTCGCCACGCGTCGGCAACATCCATCGCTCGCCCGCGACCAGCGACAGCACGAGCAGAAGCGCCGCCCCTGGCAGCATGGCGATCGCGTTCGTGCCGATAGGGTGCGTGCGCGGCAGACGCTTGAGCAGGACTCCCGCGACCGCGATGCACGCCAGCATCAGGACGAGTGCGACAAGAGCGGCGATCGGCACGTTGAGGCGGAGCTGATCGGCGAAGACGATCGCGACGCCGGCGGCGGCGACGATGCCACCCACGAGTCCTGCCCAGTGGAAGCGTTCCATCCGCAGGGCGGTCGCGAGAAAGAACGTGACGAGCGGCGCCAGCGACGTGAACGTCGCCGCGACGGCCGCGGGCACGTCGACGAGCGCCCAGTACGCGAACGCGTAGAAGAGTCCGAAGTTCACGAGCCCGAACACGGCCACGCCGGCGAGCGGCGCGCCGAGCGGCAGCGGGATCCGCCGCCAGAGCGAGAAGGCCAGGAGCAAAAGGCCGGCGACCGCGAATCGTGCCCCGGCGCCCCAGAACGGCGGAAGCTCGCGATTGCTGAATCGGACGGCCACGAAGTTGGAGCCGCCGATGATCGCGACCATGAAGAAGACCGCGAGGACACCCGCGTCAGGACGGCGCATCGCACCGCAGGTTAGCGTGGGCGCGTGTCTCGGGCGCACGCACCGTGTCCGATCTGAAGCGCGCGCGCTTCGCGCGTCTCGTCGCGCGCGCGCTCGACGAATTGCCGCGCGAGTTCGCCGAGCGAATGCGCAACATCCAGGTCATAGTCGATGACGAGCCGAGCGACGAGCAGCGTCCCAAGGACGGGAGCGAGCTCCTCGGGCTGTACGAGGGCGTGCCGCTCACCGGTCGCGGGTACTCCGAGCCGCTCCTCCCCGACCGCATCAGCATCTTCCGTGGGCCGATCGAGCGGATGTCCGCGTCACCGAAGCGTCAGGCGAAGATCGTCCGCGACACCGTCGTCCACGAGATCGCACATCACTTCGGCATCAGCGACGCGCGCCTGAAGGAGCTCGGCCGAGGCGACGCCGAGGATTAGCGGCCGAGCGCCTCACGGAACTTCGCGACCGCCGCCGCGACCCCCTCGGGCGCTTCGAAGATCGCGGACCCCGCGACGACCACCGTCGCGCCGGCCTCGACGACGCGTCGCGCGTTCTCGAGCTTCACGCCCCCGTCGACCTCGAGCTCGGCGGCGAGCTTCCGCTCATCGAGCGCTTTCCGCACGACGCGGAGCTTGTCGAGAGAGCTCTCGATGAACTTCTGGCCCCCGAACCCGGGCCGGACGCTCATGACGAGGAGGAGGTCGAGCTCGTCGAGGAACGGGAGGACCTTCTCGACGGGCGTCTCGGGGTTCAGCGTGAGGCCAGCTTTGGCGCCGCGCCGGCGGATGCGCGCCAGGGTGCGGCGGACGTCCTCGGCCGCCTCGACGTGGACGACCACGTACGCGGCGCCGGCCTCGATATAGCGGTCCACCCAGTCGTCGGGGCGCTCGATCATCAGATGGACGTCGAGCGGTAGGCCGGTCGCCTTGTGGAGGTCGGCGACCATCTTCGGCCCGAATGTGAGATTCGGCACGAAGTGGCCGTCCATCACGTCGACGTGCACCCAGTCGGCGCCGGCCTTCTCGACGGCCTTCACCGCCTCACCAAGATGCGCGAAATCGGCGTTCAGGATGGACGGGGCCAGCTTCACGCTGGCATCATGCGTTGAGCAACCCGCGGAGGAGAAATCGCCCGTGTATCGCCCCCAGAACCTGCGTATTCCTGGGCCCACGTTCGTCCCACAGGCCGTCCTCGCCGCGTCGGCGCGGCCGATGATCAACCACCGCGGACCCGAGTTCGCCGCCCTTTTGGCCGCGCTCACGCGCGCCCTGCAGGACTTCCTGCGGACCCAGGGCGACGTCCTCCTGCTCACGGCGTCGGGCTCCGGCGCCATGGAAGCCGCTGTCGCGAACACGCTCTCCAGCGGCGACAAGGCCCTGCTCTTCGTGAACGGCGCGTTCGGCGAGCGCTTCTACTCGATCTGCAAGGCGTACGGCGTGGATGTACGCCGCGTCGACGTGCCGCTCGGCCGCGCGGTCGAGCCCGATCTCGTGCGTGAGGAGCTCGCGAAGGAGAAGGGCCGGGACGGCGCGAAGGCGGTCCTCCTTCAGCACAACGAGACCTCGACAGGCGTTCTCAACCCCCTCAAGGAGATCGCCGCGGTCGTTCGCGACGCCGACAAGCTGCTCATCGTCGACAGCGTGTCGGGCGCAGGCGCGTGCGAGCTGGAGATCGACGAGTGGGGCATCGACGTCTCGGTGACCGCCTCACAGAAGGCCTGGGGCGCACCTCCAGGCGTCTCGATGGTCACGATGAGCGAGCGCGCGTGGAAGGCGTATGAGCGCTCGAACCTGCCGAAGGCCTACTTCGATCTCATGCAGTACAAGACCGCGCTCGAGAAGGGCGCGACCCCGGCGACTCCGGCGGTCGGCGTCGTCATCGCCCTCCAGGAGGCGCTCCGCCTCATGGCCGAGGAAGGGCTCGACGCGATCATCAAGCGGCACAAGGACCTCGCGCGCGCGACCCGCCGCGGGATCCAGGCCGTGAACCTGTCGCTCTTCGCCGATGAGGCCCATGCCTCACCGGCGGTCACGGCGTTCCGTCCGCCCACGCGCGTCGACGCGCGCAACCTCATCCGCGTGCTCCGGGACGACTACGACACGATCGTCGCCGGTGGCCAGGGCAAGCTCGATGGCCAGCTCGTTCGCGTCGGCCACATGGGCTTCGTGACGATGACCGACATGGTCGCGTTCTTCTCCGCGCTCGAGCTCGCGCTCCGCGACTTCAACCAGCCCGTCGAGTCGGGCCAGGCGATCGCGGCGGCACTGCGCTCGTACGCCGAAGCGAGCACGCAACCGGCACGGACCGGTACGCGGACGACTACGAGGACCGAGCCCGTTGGGAGCCGTCGCTAACGCGGACCTCGCGGACGTAGCCACGCGGCGGAGCCTGCCCGTCGTTCACGTCGCGGACCCACTCGCGGAGGACGGCCTCGTGCTGCTCCGCGAGCGATGCGACGTCCGCGTGTCGCAGGGCCTGAAGGAAGCGGAGCTCGCGCCACTGCTCTCCGACGTCGACGCGCTCATCGTGCGCAGCGAGACGAAGGTCACCGCGTCGCTCATGGACAAGGCGCCGCGACTCGCGGCGGTCGGCCGCGCAGGCGTCGGCGTCGACAACATCGACGTGCCGGCGGCGACCGAACGTGGCGTCTACGTCGTGAACGCGCCGCTCGGGAACATCGTCGCTGCCGCCGAGCACACCATCGCGCTTGCGCTCTCGCTCATGCGGAACATCCCCGAGGCGGACCGGAGCGTGCGTGCCGGCGAGTGGAAGCGGTCGAAGCTCATGGGCAAGGAGCTGCGCGGAAAGACGCTGGGCCTCATCGGCATCGGCCGCGTCGGTTCCGAAGTGGCGCGACGCGCGGCGGCGTTCGAGATGAAGATCGTCGCGCACGACCCGTTCGCGACCGAGGCGAGCGCGCGTGCCGCGGGTGCGCAGCTCGTCGAGCTCGACGAGCTCTTCGCGCGGGCCGACGTCATCAGCCTGCACACGCCGCTCACGGACAAGACGCGCGGCATGATCAACGCGACGACGCTCGCGCAGATGAAGCCGAACGCGGTCCTCGTGAACGCGTCGCGCGGCGAGGTCATCGACGCGCAGGCGCTGACCGACGCGCTGCTGGCCGGGACGATCGCCGGCGCGGCGCTCGACGTCTTCGCGCCGGAGCCGCTCGCGGCTGATTCCCCACTCCGCGGTGCGCCGCGAACCGTGCTCACGCCGCACATCGCAGGATCGACCAGCGAGGCGCAGGTGAACGTCGCGGTCGACGTGGTGAAGCAGATCCTCGACATCCTCGACGGCAAACCCGCGCGCTACGCGGTGAACGCGCCACGCCCGCCCGCGGACGAGGCCGGCGGCAGTGCGTGGGTGCGTCTCGCGGAGCGGCTGGGGTCGCTCGCCGCGCAGCTCCTCGACGAGCGACCTGGCGGCATCGAGCTGCACTACGCGGGTCAGCTCCTCGAGATCGACCCCGAGCCGCTGCGTGCCGCCGTCGTGAAGGGACTGCTCGAGACGTTCAGCGAGCAGCGCGTGAATTTGGTCAATGCACTCGCGATCGCGCGCGCCCGCGGGCTCGACATCAGCGAGGATCGCGAGACCGAGGCGCAGCGCTACCGCGCGCTGCTTACGGTGCGCGTCGGACACACCGAGGTCGGCGGCACGCTCGTCCAGGGCGAGCCGCGCATCGTCTTCATCGACGGGTTCTGGGTGGACGTGCAGGTGGACGGACATCTCCTGCTCACGAAGCACCAGGACAAGCCCGGCCTCGTCGGGCGTGTCGGAACGCTCCTCGGGGAGCACGACGTCAACATCTCGTCGATGCAGGTCGGGCGGCTGCACCCACGCGGCGAGGCCCTCATGATCCTCACGCTCGACGACCCGGTCCCCGACGAGGTGCGCGCACGCATCAGCGCCTTCCCCGATGTCGACCGGGTGAGGACCGCGAAGCTTTAGACCGTCGCCACCATGACGGGGGCGCACGCCGTGTGGCTTGATCTGGCAAGGGTCCTGCTTAAGGAACCCACATGACCAATCCGCTGAAAGACGCGACATGCTCGACCTGCCGCGCGACGCTCGCGAGAGCGCTCGTGCGCGAGGTCCGCCACTACGAGGAGACGCGACTCGTCGAGATCACCTGCGGCTCTTGCGAGCACTCGTTCCTCGCGATCTGGGTCGACCGCGAGGCAAAGGGCGTCATCGGACACGAAGATGTCGCGACTGCCGCAGCGTTGCTCGCGGGCGCGCGTCGCCTAAGCGACCTCATGAGCCCGAGTGACCTCGCGCTCGACGAAGCCGCCTAACAGCTACTGCGGCGTGGCCGAAGCGCCACACGCCCGCAGCACGAGCGCAGCGAGGCTGCGCGATTACAGCGCTACGAAGTACGTTTCGCAGGCGAGCTGCACGAGCTCCGGCGACAGCTCCGGGTTCTTCTGGAGGAATCGCGCGGCCGCGGCGAGGTGCTGCATGAGGTCACGCGGCTGGCACGAGCGGAGCGCGATGTTGCGCTCGCGCGCGTACGCCGCGATCCACTCGGCGGCCTTCGGGTAGAACTGCAGGCTCTGCTTCTCGCACACCCGGCGGAGGATCTCCGCGAACTCCGCGTCCGTCGGCGGCTTGACTTCGATCTTGTACTGGATGCGGCGGAGGAACGCCTCGTCGACGAGCGACGACGGCGTGCGGTTCGTCGAGAACACGAGGAGCACGTCGAACGGCACTTCGATCTTGCGACCGTCGTTGAGCGTGAGGAAGTCGACGTCGCGGTCGAGCGGGACGATCCAGCGGTTCAGGAGGTCGTCCGGCTTCACGCGCTGGCGACCGAAGTCGTCGATGAGCAGGATGCCGCCCGAGGCTTTCATCTGGAACGGCGCCTCGTGGACTTTCGTCGCGTCGTCGACGACGAAGTCGAGGTCCTCGAGGGTGAGCTCTCCACCGACCTCGACGAACGGACGCGATACGGGGACCCAGCGGCGGTCGAAGCGCGCGTCGAGCGCGACGAGCGCGTGGTGACGCGAGACGTCGTAGACGCGAATGACCTGCTGGCCGACGAGGATCGCGTACGGGAGCACCATCCCGCCCTGCATGAGGCCGGAAAGCGCGTTCGCGATCGACGACTTACCGGTGCCCGGAGGGCCGAAGAGGAAGATCGAACGGCCGCTGTTGATCGCCGGGCCGAGCTGGCGAAGCGTGTACTCGGGGAGGACGAGGTGGCCCAGCGCCTTGCGGAGCTGGTCCATCGAGATCTGCATGTCGCCGAGCGACTGCGCGCGCACGCGTCCGACGTACGCCTGCAGCGTGACCGGCGCCGGGCCGACGTAGCCGTTGCGCGAGAGCGCCTCGCGCGCGCGGAGCTGACCCTTTTCGGCGAGGACGTAGTTGTACGTGGCGGCGGCGACGCCGGAGCCGCCCTTGACCTCGACGAGGTGCTCGGTCTTCAGGAAGTCGAGGACGGGCTGGAGGATCTTCGCAAGGGGAAGGCAGAGCGAGTCAGCGAGGTCCTGCGCGGTCGCCTGGCCCTTCTGGTAGAGGAGCT
>JBIOUD010000042.1:0-6654 GCA_044866725.1 Candidatus Limnocylindria bacterium
GCGACGTCGCGGGAGTCGTGGCCGGTCCATCGCATGAGACGATGCCAAGGATCGCGACGAGCACGAAGAGACGCCGGGCCGTGCGGCTCATACACGCAGTACAGCCGCGAACGACGCCGGTTCCAGAGAGTGGGATTAGCGGGAGGCTTGCGACCCGGGAGGGACTCGAACCCACGACCCCTTGCTTCGTAGGCAAGTGCTCTATCCACTGAGCTACCGGGTCAGTTGACGACCCGATTCTAACGGAAGGTCGGCTGTCCGACCGCGACCGTCGGGACCTGCGGCGTGACCTTGCGCGAGCGAGAACGCCAGTCGCGCAGGACCGGCACGCGCGCCCACGCGTAGAGGCCGGCGGTCACCGTGATGACGCCGCCGATCACCAGCGCTTCGCGGATCCCGAGAAGCGAGCCAAGTGCTCCGAGCGCCAGCTGCCCGATCGGCATGAGCCCGATGAAGAGCAATCCCCACAGGCTCATGACTCGTCCGCGATACGTGTCCTCGACCGTCGCCTGGATCATGTTGTTCCCCATCCCCGCCATGAGCGTGCCGGCGAGTCCGGTGAAGAACGCGAAGAACAGTGCGAGCACCGGCTGCGCTGACATCGCGAACAGGACGAGCGCGAGGCCGTTGCCGACCGCCGCGATCACGTACACGCGACCGAGGCCGCGGAACTTGCCGGTGTTCATCGTCACGAACGCCGCGCAGAGCGCGCCCGCGCCCATCGCGGTCAGGAGCAGCGAGAGCCAGCTCATGCCATTCCAGAGCGACTCGCCCGCGAGCGCGGGGAGCAGCGCGCTCGTCGGCCCGGCGGCGACGAAGCCGGTCCCGGCGATCGTGAGCATCCAGCCGAGCGTGGGATGCGAGGAGACGTAGCGCCCGCCTTCGACGACGGAGCGCAGGAGCCCGTGCGACGCGCGTTGCGCGGGCGGCACCGCCGGGAGCATGAGGATCGCGAAGATGATCGCCGTGAATGAGAGGGCGTTCGCGGCGAGGAGACCCGCGATGCCTATCGGCGCGTACAGAACGCCAGCGAGGAGCGGCCCGATGATCGACGCGCCGTTGAACGCGGCGGACTGCAGACCGATCGCCGAGGGGTACACGGCCATCGGGACGATGCGCGGCACCATCGACTGCCGCGCCGGGTTGTCGAACGCGAACGCGGCCGACTGCACGGTGGCGGCGACGAGCACCGCGGGCAGATTCGCGAGCCCGAGGTACGTCAGGACGGCGAGGCATCCGGCCGAGACGGCCATGATCGTCTGCGCGACGAAGATGATCTTGCGGCGGTCGACGCGATCCGCGACCGCGCCGGCGATGAGCGTGCATGGGACGCCGGGCAGCGCGCGAGCGAGGCCGACGAGGCCGAGGTACAGCGGGGCGAGCCCGGGGACGCCATCACGCTCGGCGATCTGCACGACGAGCAGACCGAGCGCGAAGATCTGCATCCAGCCACCGATGTTCGAGACGGTGAGGCCGGCCCACAGGTATCGGAAGTCGCGAATGCGCATCGCGTCGAGCACGGGTCACCAGTGTCCGGCGTGAGCGAGCGAGCGTCAGTGACCTAAGTCACGAGGCCACGCGCGGGCCGATAGCAGAACGGGATCGACGACCTCGATCCCGGACCGACTGACGCGTACGACACCTTCGTCCCGCAGCTCGCGCAGCGCTCGCGCGACCACTTCGCGCACGGACCCGGCGAGATCCGCAAGCTCTTGCTGGCTCACGTGCGCCGTGAGTACTCCCCCGTCCTCCTCCTGTTCGCGCGCCGCGATCTCGAGGAGATGGCGCGCGACCTTCTGCGGCACGCTCGCGAACGCGGTCGCGGCGAGCTCGTGCCACAGCGCGTAGACGGTGTGGGTCAGCTCGCGTATGACGGCCCAGGCGACGGCGGGATCGTGCTGCGTGATATCGCGAAGGATCTCGAGCTCCATCCGCAGGCGCTGCGCGTCGGTGAGCGCCTGCACGTGCAACGGTGCCGGCCCACCATGCGCCGCGACGACGCCGAGAAGGTCACCCTCGCGCGCGTAGCGGATGGTCACCTGGCGCCCATCCGGTCCGACGAAGTACGAGCGGAACACTCCGCTGACGATGAGCGACGTCCGCGGCTCGGCGCCCGCGCGATACGTCGTCGTTCCCGCGCGGACGGACTCCAGGACGGCCCCTTCGAGGAGCCGCTCGAGCGTCGGCGCTGGGAGCGCGGCGAGCGAGCTCTTCTCGATCGCCGCGCGGACCTCGGCTTCCATCGGAGCATTCTCCCGCGCGTCGGCCTAGCATCGCGAACGTGCCGGCCCTGCGGACCTCGTTCGATGTCGCGAGCGCAACGGCGCACGCGAATCGCGAGAACATGAACGCGCTCGTCGCCGATCTTCGCGACCGTCTCGCGAAGGCGAGACTCGGCGGTCCCGAGCGATCGCGGCAACGGCACATGGCCGCCGGCAAGCTCCTGCCGCGCGAACGCGTCGAGCGGCTCCTCGATCCGGGTACGGCTTTTCTCGAGCTCTCGCCGCTCGCGGCGTCGGGCATGTACGACGACGAGGCGCCCGCCGCGGGCATGATCACCGGGGTCGGCCGGATCTCCGGCACCGAGTGCGTGATCGTCGCGAACGACGCGACGGTGAAGGGCGGCTCGTACTACCCGCTCACGGTGAAGAAGCACCTGCGCGCGCAGGAGGTCGCGTACGAGAACCGCCTGCCGTGCATCTACCTCGTCGACTCCGGCGGCGCTTTCCTCCCGCGGCAGGACGAGGTCTTCCCCGACCGCGAGCACTTCGGCCGCATCTTCTACAACCAGGCGCGCCTCTCGGCGATCAACGTGCCGCAGATCGCGTCGGTGATGGGCTCGTGCACCGCCGGCGGCGCGTACGTGCCGGCGATGAGCGACGAGACGGTGATCGTGAAGGGACAGGGCACGATCTTCATCGGCGGGCCGCCGCTCGTGAAGGCGGCCACCGGCGCGGATGTCACCGCCGAGGAGCTCGGCGGCGCCGACGTGCACACGCGCGTGTCCGGCGTCGCGGACCACCTCGCGCAGAACGATCAGCACGCCATCGAGATCGTGCGCGAAATAGTTCGCGCTCTGGACAGACCCATGTTTTGGGGTGAGGAACGGGCGGCGCCCGAGCCGCCGGCGCTCGACCCGCAGGAGCTCTACGCGATCGTGCCGAAGGACCTGCGCACGCAGTACGACGTGCACGAGGTCATCGCCCGCCTCGTCGACGGCTCGCGCTTCCACGAGTTCAAGGCGCTCTACGGCACGACGATCGTGTGCGGGTTCGCGCGCATCGAGGGGTTCCGCGTCGGCATCGTCGCGAACAACGGCGTGCTCTTCAGCGAGTCCGCGCTCAAGGCCGCGCATTTCGTCCAGCTCTGCAACCAGCGCGGCATCCCGCTCGTCTTCCTGCAGAACATCTCGGGGTTCATGGTCGGCAAGGAGTACGAGACCGGCGGCATCGCCAAGGACGGCGCGAAGATGGTGACCGCCGTCGCGTGCAGCGTCGTCCCGAAGTTCACGGTCATCATCGGAGGAAGCTTCGGTGCGGGAAACTACGGCATGAACGGCCGCGCGTACCAGCCGCGGCAGCTCTGGATGTGGCCGAACGCGCGCATCAGCGTGATGGGCGGCGAGCAGGCGGCGACGGTGCTCTCGATGGTGGGCACGTTCGAGAGCGAGTCGGCGCGCGAGCAGTTCCGCCAGAAGATCCGCGAGCAGTACGAGACGCAGGGCTCGCCGTACTACTCGACGGCGCGGCTCTGGGACGACGGCATCATCGACCCGCTCGACACGCGCACCGTGCTCGCGCTCGGCATCGCGGCGGCGCGCCACGCACCGATCGACGAACCGCGCTACGGCATCTTCAGGATGTGACCTCGCGGACCGCCTGAGCCAGCGTCTCGATCTCGAACGGCTTCACGATGACCCGCGCGCCGAGGCGCTCCGCGTCTTCCCGTGCCTCCGGGTGCGCGGTCGCGATGATCATCGGTACGGAGGGGTAGCGGTCGCGGAGCGATAGGACCCAATCGCGCGCGTCCTCGAACGCGTAGGCCCCGACCGTCACGAGATCGGTGACCACGCAATCAAAGCGCTCACTCGGCAGGTCGTGCGCCGTGTGCGCCGTGACGACGATGAACGACGCGTCCTCGAGCACCACGCGCATGAGCTCCGTGTTGCTCACATCGTCGTCGATGACGAGGATCCGTGTCACGGAATTCAGGGTGCGTCGCGCGGCGCGACGTCGCAAGGTATGCCGTCATTGAACCGTTTGGTCCGCGAAATGCATCCGTCGTCTTCGGCCCGAAGTTGGGCCGGAGGCTGGCATATGGAAGCGAACCTGTCGGAACAACAGCCGCTCGATCCTGAGGCGGTCGCGTCCGCTGCCGCGCAGATGCCCTCTCCGCGGGAGGAGCGGCGCATGACCGAGCTCATGGAGGCGCTCTGCGACCGCACGCGCGTGAAGATCATCCAAGCGCTCTCCTCGAGCGAGACGCTCGCCGCGGGCGATCTCGCCGTCGTCATCGGTCGGAGCCGCTCGGCGACCAGCCAGCACCTCCGAGTCCTGCGCGATCTCGGGGCGGTCGTCGGACGGCGGAGCGGCAACGTGGTCCGCTACTCGCTCTCGCCAGACGTGAACGGGCAGGTCATCGCGAACGCGATCGCCGCTTTCGACGACCTCCGGTCCTCGGACAGCACCGCCGCCGATTAGGCTCTCGGGCGTGCGCCCGCCGAAGATCGGGGACCGCGCCGAGCGAACGATGCGCGTCACCGATGAGCACATCGAGGCGTTCGCGCGTCTATCCGGTGACCGCAACCCCGTCCACTTCGACGACGCCTTCGCGCGACGCCTCGGCTTCGAGGGCCACATCGCGCATGGGGCTGTGACCGCGTCGCTGCTCTCCGCCGTGCTGGGCATGGACCTCCCCGGGCCCGGCAGCGTCTTCCTCGAGCAGCGTGTGCGCTTCCTCAAGCCGGTCCGGCCCGGGGACACGATCGTCGCGTCGCTCGAGGTGACGCGCGTGCGCGAGGACAAGCCGATCGTGACGCTCGGCGCGACCATCACGAACGACCACGGCCTGCGCGTCGCGGAGGGCGAGCTCGTCGTGCTCCTGCGCGATCCCGGGGACTAGCCGAACACCCCGCGCCGAAGCCGCGGTCCGGTCAGCCTCGTCCGCCCGCGATGCGCGAGGCTTCGGGCCGGCCCCTCAGCCGCAGCATCGCGAGCACGCCGAGCGCGGGCCCGGGCGCGAGCAGGAGGAACGCCCACTGCCATCCGAACGCGTCGCGCGCGAGTGGGATGATCCAGATCGTCGCGACGGTGAGCAGAAAGCCGATGGCGAGCTGGAGGGTGAGCGCGGTCCCGACGTACGCCTGATCCGCGAGCTCCGTCACCATCGTCGAGAACTGCGCCGAGTCGGCGACCACGGCGATCCCCCACACCACCCCGAGCGCGAGGACGAGCGCCGGCGCCCGGCCGAACGCGACGCCCGCGAGCGCGGCGCAGGACCCAGACACGGCCATCGCCAGCGCCGTCGTGCGCGTCCGTCCCCAGCGATCGCCCAGCACGCCGCCGGCGTAACACCCGATCGCGCCTGCGCCGACGACGGCGAACGTCCCGATGGCCGCGAGCCGCGCATCGATCACGCCGGCGACACGCAGGCTCTCGGCGAAGAACACTCCGAACCACGACCACATCGCGTAGAGCTCCCACATGTGCCCGAAGTAGCCGAGGTTCGCGAGACGGACCGCGGGATCGCGGAACGCGCGGAACATGTAGCGCGGCTCGAACGATCCACGCGGGAACGGATACGGCCCGTCCGGCACGAAGAGGAGCACGATCGCGCCACCGACGACGGTGAGCGCCGACGTCACTGCGATGACGAGGCGCCAGTCGAGCCCCCCGAGGCCGTTCACGAGATGCGGCGTCGCGGAGCCGAGCGTGAGTCCGCCGATCATCAGACCGAGCGCGACGCCCCGCCCGCGCTGGAAGTGGCTCGCCATGATCTTCAGGGAGGGCGGGTAGATGCCCGCGACGAAGAAGCCGGTGAGGAAGCGGAGCGGTAGTGCCGTGGCCGGACCATCGCTCGCGGCGACGAGGGCGTTCGCGGCGGCGGCGCCCAGGCAGGACCCGAAGAAGACGCGGCGCGGATCGACGCGGTCGGGCAGGTTCGTGATCGCCGAGACGAGCGCGCCGGTCACGAAGCCGAGCTGCACCGCGATCGTGAGGAGCGCCGCTTCCCCGCTGCCGAGCGTCCACTGCACGCGCAGCTGGGCCAGGACGGCCGACGCCGAGAACCACGTCGACATCGACAGCACCATGGCTCCAGCGAGGATCGCGAGCGTGCGGCGCGGGCTCACCGCGGGAATGCTGAGGCCTCGTCCGGCGTTCCGCTGACGTGGACCTGGACGAGCTTCGCCGCATGAAGGACGAGTTCTTCGCGCGGAGTGGCGACTCGCCGCTCACCGAGGCGCAACGCTCCGCGTTCTCGGGCCTGCACTACTTCGATCCCGACCCGGCCTTCCACGCCGAGGCGACGCTCGAACGCCCGACGACGAGCGAGTACGAGGACATCCAGACGAGCACGGGACAGATCCAGCACCTGCCACGTGCCGGCACGCTGCGTCTGCGCATCGGCGAGCGGGACATCGCGCTCGCCGCGTAC
>JBIOUD010000043.1:0-12843 GCA_044866725.1 Candidatus Limnocylindria bacterium
TCACTTCCGGCCTCGGTGTGGCGATCGCGAGCTATGCGCGATCGTCGGTCCACGATCGATCCGCCGACCGTCCCCACGGTCACGCCCCCTTCCGCCGGGGGCGTCGTCAATCGACCTCGAAGACTCCGAACAGTTTATGCAGCCGGACCATGCAACCTCCTGGGTGCGTTGGTTTCGTCTGCTCCGTTCCGCGGAACCTCCATGTTGTACACCCGCTGTCGATCACCAAGTCAAGACACAACTTCATCAAGAAATCGCGCGAAAAAAGTGGTAGCGGGCGGGCGACCTATTTCGGGCGGCGCATGAGCGCTCGGATGTCCGGTGTCACCGTTTTCACGTCCGGCCACCACGATTCGTCCTCGTCCGATCCGGCCGCGACCGCCGCCTCCGCGAGCAGCGCGACCGCGGCGCGCAGATCCGAGAGCCGGACGACCTCCGGGACGAAGCGATCGTGCTCCTCGGTCATGTTGTGGTAGTTCACGTTCGGCAGCGCGATCGCGGTCGTCGTCCAGCCCATGCGCACGAAGGCCGACGACTCGCAGGTGCCGCCGGTGAGGAGGGCGCGCTGGGTCGGGATACGCGCCTCGCTGAGCCGCTCGCGCGCGACACGCAGGTAGCGCTCGCCGTCGTTGGAGAACGTGTTGTAGAGATCGCCTGGCCGGATGACCGGGCCCGACCCAGGGACGGCCGTCGCCAGCGCGCGGCTCGCCTCGAGCGACACGACGACCGTCTCGCGCGGCAGCAGCCCGTCCTCCGCGACGAGCCGCGCGCCGTACAGCCCCGTCTCCTCAGCGCGCGTGAACACCGCGTGCACGTCGTGCGGACGCGGATCGTCGCGCAGCGCGCCGAGCGTGAGCACGACGACCGCGACGAGCGCGAGGTCGTCGGCGGCGCGCAGGTGCAGCTCGTCGCCGTGGACCTCGAAGCCCGGCAGATCGAGCACCGCCCACTGGCCGACCGCGAGCGGGCGTTCCGCGTTGATGCGGCACGTCCCCAGCGAGTTGTGCGCGAGGTCGACGGACTGCGTGTAGCCATCGAGATACGCAGAGAAGGGGGCGGCGTCCGTGTCATCACATACCAACACCCGCACGTCGCGGCGCAGCATGCGTTCGTAGAAGCCGCCGAGGATGCGCGCGCGCCCTGACGTCCCGTCGGCGCGGACCACGTCGAATGCCGGGTGATCGGTGTGCGCGAGCAGCGCCATCGGTCGCGCCGCGCTGCCGCGCGTCACCCTGGCGTGGAGCTGGCCGTATTCGTCGAGATCGCTCGCGACGCCGAGCGACGTGAGCTCCGCCGCGATGCGTCGCATGACGCGATGTTCGTGATACGGAGCGGTCGGTGTGGCGGCGATGCGCTCGACGACCGCGAGCGTGACGTCGATGTCCGGCAAGCGCGCCATCCGAGGCGAGGATATCGTCACGCGCGGTGCTCACCCTCTACGACACGCGTCGACGGCGCGTCGTGCCGTTCCGACCGCGTGCGGGGCGGGCGACCATCTACGTCTGCGGCGTGACCCCGTACGACACGACGCACCTCGGGCACGCGCGCACGTTCCTCGTGTTCGACCTTATCGCGCGGCTCCTGGAGGCGCGCGGCGTCTCGGTGCGCTACGCGCAGAACGTCACGGACATCGATGAGTCGATCCTGCTGCGCGCAGATCGGGACGGCGTCGACTGGCGTGAGCTCGGACGACGCGAGGAGCGCAGGTTCCTCCAGGACATGCGGGCGCTCGGCTGGCGTAAGCCAGACGTGATGCCGCACGCGACACGCGAGATCCCGGGGATGCTGCGGATCGCCGCGCGCCTCGAGGGTCGCGGGCACGCATACCGCGCGACGGGCGGCGGCCTGTACTTCGACGCCTCGAGCTTCCCGCGCTTCGGCGAGATCAGCCACTTCTCCGCGGCGAAGATGCGCGCGATAATCGCGGCGCAGGACGACGCCGCGCTCGACGCACCGAAGCGGCGCGCGCCGCTCGACTTCGCGCTGTGGCGTGCGGTGCCGAGCGGCCCCACGTGGCCGAGCAGGTACGGACCGGGAAGACCGGGCTGGCACCTCGAGTGTTCGGCGATGGCCGAGCGTTATCTCGGCCTGCCCATCGACATCCACGGCGGCGGCACCGATCTCACGTACCCGCACCACGAGTGCGAGACCGCGCAGAGCGAGTCCGCACACGGCGGCACATTCGTGCGTCACTGGGTCCACGCCGCGCCCGTGAGACTCGGCGCGGAGAAGATGTCGAAGTCGCTCGGGAACATGATCTTCGTGCGCGACGCGCTGAAGACGACGACACCGCAGGCGCTGCGGCTCTATCTCTTCGATCTTCACTACCGACGCGCGTTCGATCACGACGAGTCACGTCTCAGCGATGCGCGCGCGCGTGCCGGCGCGCTCGCACGCGCGCTCGGGCGCGGTCCGATCGTGCTCGGCCGCGACGCGACGACCCGTGCGGTCCTCGCCGCGCTCGAGGACGACCTTGCCACACCGCGCGCGATCCGCCTGCTCGAGCGCGCGTCCACCGAGGTTGCGGACGCTGTGAAGCCCTCGTTGCGTTTCGTCGCGCGGCGCATCCTGGGCATCGTGTAACTCCTCACGTTCGCGCGCCCAGGACCACTCCGACAACAGACGGCGCCGCGGAGGACGCTTAGCGTCGCCTCGATGCTGAGGTTCGCGGCGCTGTCCTTCGCATTCGCGATCGTCGGGAGCAGCTGCTTCCTGCAGGCGCCGACCGAGCCCGGCGCTGACTCGCCGTCGCCTTCCCCCTCGGCGTCCGCGAGCGAGACCTTCCCGCCGACCCCTCCGGTCGCATCGCCGTCACCGACCGCTGACGCCTCGGCGTCACCGTCGAGCTCGCCCGACGTCTCGCCGTCTCCGAGTGCGACCCCGGCTCCGACGCCCACGACCGCTCCGACGTTGCCGCCTACCGCACCGCCAGCGCCGACGCCGGCGCCAACCGCGCCGCCAGCGCCGACGCGGACGCCCGTGACGTTCACGCTCCCGCCGACGTTCACGCCGGTGCCTACGCCCTCGGCCACGGCGCAACTGACGCCGTCTCCAACATCCGCTCCGACGCCGAGTCCGCAGCCGACCCCGTCGCCGACATCATCGGCATCGGGCTCGCCATCGGCGTCGCCAACGACATCGGCGACCGCCTCCGCGAGTCCCACGGCATCGCCCACCGCTACCGCGACTCCGACTCCGGCACCGACGCCCACGCCAAATCTGCCGCCAGTCGTCGATGTCGGCCGTGGTGTTTCCGGTGTCGAGGGCGATCTGCTCACGCAACGCATCTCCGCCTCGGATCCAGACGGCGATCCGATCGTGTCGCTCCTGTGCAGCCCACCGGGCAGCTTCGATCCGGGTGGGGCGAGCGGCACGTGGACCTGGCAGACGATGCCAGGTGATGCGGGGACATACACGGTCACCTGCACAGCCGAAGATGCGAAGGGCAACAAGGGCTCGAACAGCTTCAAGGTGACGGTGCTGCCGAGGGGCTAGTAGCGAGGGGCTACCGTACCTGCACACATGCCCGCGAGTCCGATCTCGATGCCGAGCCCTGGCCAGCGCTCGTCCGGTCTGTTCACGTTCGCGTCGGACGAGGGACTCGCGAAGTACAAGTGGCCGTACATCGCGATCGTGGGCCGTACGCCGGGTCCGAAGGTCCTCGTGACCGCGGGGATCCACGCCGCGGAATACACCGGGACGCTCGCGGCAATCCGCCTCGGCCGCATGATCGAGCCCGGCGACGTCCGCGGCACGCTCCTGTTCCTCCCGTTGCTGAACGTGCCCGGCTTTTACGAGCGGAGCATCTACGTGAACCCAGAGGACAACGACAACCTCAACCGCCTGTTCCCCGGTGATGCGAGCGGGACATGGGGACAGCGCTTCGCACATCACCTCCTCACCGAGGTCATCACGCAGTTCGATCACTCGATCGATCTCCACGCCGGCGATCTCATCGAGGACCTCGTGCCGTTCGTGATCTACCGCGAGACGGGCGACGCGGCGCGCGACGCGGAGATCAAGAAGATGGTCGATGCGTACGGGGCGAAGTGGGCGGTGAAGAGCGCGCCGACCGGTGAGCGCCCGGGCTCGCTCTACGCCGTCGCGGCCCTGAACGGGGTCGCGGCGATGCTCGCGGAGTCAGGCGGGAACGGTCTTCCGCGCGAGGAGGACATCGCGCGTCACGTGCGCGGTGTCGGCAACATCCTGCGAGCGATCGGCTCGATCGGAGGCGTGCCCGACCCCGTCGAGCCGCCCACGGTCGTCGCGAGCTTCGACTGGCTCCGCGCGCCGGTCGAGGGCATCTTCCGCTGCCGCGTGAAGGTCGATCAGCGCGTCGCGAAGGGCGACGTCGTCGGCGAGCTCAGCGATCTCGTCGGCGAGCCGCTCGCGACGGCAAAGGCGCCGGTGAGCGGCGTCGTCCTGTTCATCGTCACGAGCCCCGCGATCAAGAAGGACGGGCTGCTGCTGGCGATCGGAGCGTTGTAGCCGAGCGCACCAGCAGCACCATCGAGAGGGCCAGCAGGATCGCGCTCAGGATGAACGGCGCGCCGGGCAGACCGAGCGACGCGAGCGGTCCCACGAAGATCGCGAAGACGCCCGTGTAGAGGCCGGGCGTGACGAGCGTCACGATCGACCGCAGTGACGCGAGCGCTCCCTGCAGCTGGCCTTGCTCGCTCGGGCCGACCTCGCGCGAGGCGATCGCCTGGAACGGCCCGCCGGTGAGCCCGAAGAGCGCGAAGATCGGCAGCGCGAGCAGGAACAGCGCGACCGTGGGCGCGAGCCCGAGCAGCAGCTCGGCGACGATCCCGACGCCGAGCCCGATCATCAGCGTCCGATACTCACCGAACCGCGCCACGGCCCTCCCGACGAGCAGGCCCTGCACGATGAGCGTGGCAGCGCCGACGATCGCGAGCGAGATGCCGATGGCGCTCGCGTCGAAGTCGAAGCGGTGCGTCGAATAGAGGACGAACGTGTTCGGGACCGCGTCGTGGCCGAGGAACGAGAAGAGGCCGATGAGCCCGAGCGCCGTGAGGACGGGCCGCGACGCGAGAAACTTCATCGCGCCGACCGGATTCGCGGCGTGCAGGCGGAACGGACCCCGCATCTCCTTCGGCAGCGACTCCGGAAGGATGAAGAACCCATACAGGAAGTTCGCCACCGAGAGCACCGCGGCGGCCCAGAACGGCGCGCGGATGTCGATCGCACCGAGCAGCCCGCCGATGGCCGGTCCGACGATGAAGCCGATGCCGAACGCGACGCCGAGGAGGCCGAAGCGCTCCGCGCGCTTCTCCGGCGGCGTCACGTCCGCGACGTACGCACCCGAGATGCTGAACGACGCCGACGTCACGCCCGAGACAAGTCGTCCGATGAAGAGGACCGGGATCGCGGGCGCGAGCGCCATGACGACGTAGTCGAGGCCGAGGCCGAGATTCGAGAGCAGGATCACGGGCCTGCGCCCGAAGCGGTCGGCGAGCGCGCCCTGCACCGGCGCGAAGAGGAACTGCATGAGCGCGAACGCCGTGCCGAAGATCCCGAAGGTCGCGGCCGCGCCGGCCATGTCCCCGCCCTGGAGCTGCAGGATGAGCTGCGGGAAGACCGGGATGATGATCCCGAACGAGATCATGTCCAACAGAACAGTGATGAAGATGAATGCGAATGCCGCGCGCGATCGCGTGATCACGCGCGGCATTCTCGCAGGCGACGTCAGGCACCCGCTGGACTCACTGTGACCTTGGTCGCGCGCGCCGTCGCATGTCGGATGACCTGCTTCGCGATGTAACCCGAGTCCCGGGCCGAGCCGCCGACGGACTCGGAGATCAGCGCGTACTGGAATGGCCGGCCGACGAAATACAGACCGGGCACGTCTGGCGACACCCCTCGAACTTCGCGCGCCTGGCCGTCCTCGTCGTGTATTGGAAGGTCGATCCAGTCGAGACCGGCCGCGAAGCCTGTGCACCAGATCACGTTGGTGACATCAGGCGTCGTGCCGTCGGCGAGCATGGGACGGCCGTCCCGAACGGCCTCGACGCGTCCGACCTGCTCGACACCCGCGCCCGCCAGCATCTTGCGGGTCACGCGCTCGACCGGTGTGGAGCCGTGCCCCAGCGTGCCGCGCTTGACTCTGCGCCCGATCGGCGTGTCGATGGTGAGCACGTGGCGCAGGATCGGCATCGCGATGAGATTCGCGATCGGATGCCGCGATGGTCCGCCGGGGCTGCGGAAGTAGCGACCCGCGAGAAATGTCTTGTGCGTTCCCGCGACATCCAGCGCGATCTCGCAGCCGGAGTTGCCGGCCCCGACGACGAGGACGGCGCCCGGCCGCAGCATCGCCGGATTGCGGTACTCCGACGAATGGAGCTGCATGATCCGGGGGTCGAGGTCGAGCGCGAAATCAGGGATGCGCCTCTGCTGGTACGCGCCGCTCGCGACGACGACCGATTCGGCTTCATACGTCGCGCCTTCGGTCTCGATGATGAAGTGGTCGCTTGGCTTCGACAGGCGCAGAACGCGGGTGCCTGTGCGCACCGGCAGCTGGAACTTCGTCGCGTACGCCGCCAGGAAGTCGGCCATGTCGTCCTTGCTGGGGAACGTCCAGTTCCGTGCCGGAAACCTCAAGCCGGGTAGTGCGTTCAGCTCCGCGGGCGTGAACAGCCGCAGCGAATCCCAGCGCTTCCGCCATGAGTCGCCGATCCGCGCGTTCGCCTCCAAGATGATGAATCGGCGACCGGCCTTCGCGAGGTGATAGCCGGTCGCCAGACCCGCCTGTCCTCCGCCGATGATGACCGTCTCGTAGCGCTCGATTTTCGTGTCCATCTTCGCCCTCCTTGGTGCGCCAACCATCGCGCTCCGACGGCTCCGCGCGCATCGGTCGGAACACCCATTCCGCGAGGGGCGCGAGTGGGTAGTTCTATGTAGTCCGCTTCGCGAGGCCGTGTTCGTACGCGAATGCCGTGACGGCAGAACGCGACGACACGCCGAGCTTGTCGAAGATGTTGGACAGATGCCGCGCGACAGTTTTCTCGCTGATGACGAGATCGTTCGCGATCGCGCGATTCGTCCGTCCTGTCGCGACGAGCGTCAGGATCTCGAGCTCTCGTGGGGTGAGACCGTTGAGGCTCGCCGTCCGAGAGCTCGACCGCCGGCGCACGCGTTCCGCGTCGGGCGCCGCCAGAAGCTGCTCGAACGCCGAGAGGGCCGCGTCAAACTCCATCTCCGCCGATGCCGTGTCGCCTTTCTCCACGTAGGCCATGCCGAGGAGCTCGCGGGTCCGCGCCGCTTCATACGGTGCGTCGAGATCGCGATATGCGGCCCACGCCGCGCGCAGCGTCGCGGCGACTTCGGCATCACCGCTCGCGAGCGCGACGGATGCGCGGGCGTACGCCGCGAGCGCGTCGAGGTAATCCGATCGATTGGCAGACGCGACCGCGACAAGCTCCTCCGCCGCCACAGTGGCGGCAGAGAGATCGTTGCCCGCGAGCTGGATCTCGACGCACGCCGGAAGGAGGCGCGCACGGAGCAGCGGGTAGCGCTCCTCGTCGAGCGCACGCCGGATCGCGGCACTGGCGGCGGCAATGTCGCCCTGCGCGAGCAGCAGGAGCGCGTGGCCCGGCAGCGGATCGTGTCCCGCGACGCTCGCCGCCCGGTACGCAGCGTCGGCGCGCGCGTAATCGCCACGCAGGCGATGGAGCTCGGCCTCCTGATAGCGCGCGGCGCCGAGCGCGGGGCTGTCGCCGATCGCCGCGCGCGCTCGCGCAAGCTCATCCATCGCGTCGGGCCAGTGACCGTGCAGCCGCATGATCTCCGCCCGATAGACGAGACATGCGCCGCGACGAGGGACAAGATCTGGATCCGACTCGCACCATCGCGTGAGGGCCGCGGTCCACTCGTGCGCGCGGCGCAGGTCGAAGATCTCCTTGCACGTTTCGATCGAACCGCAGTAGATGTTGCCGACGAACAGGGGCGAGACCTCACCCGTCGTCACGGCGACGAGCGCCTCGTCGAGGAGCGCAACGGCATCGGCGACGCGTCCCAGGGACACACGGGACATCGAACGTGCCTGACGCGCGGCGGTGATGAGCGTCCGGTCGTCGAAGTGCTGACCGACGCGGATGGCCCGATCGAAGAGCTCGTCTGCCATCGCGATGTCGCCGCGGCCACGGTCCGCGGTCTTGTAGCCGAGCGCGAGCAGGAGATATCCCTGCTCGACGCACTCAGCGATGCCCTCGTCGAGGACCGCTTTCGCGCGCAGGAACCAACCATCTGCGCGGGCGTACTCGCCCGTCTCGACGTAGCCCCACCCGGACCAAAGGGCGCAGCGCATGGCTCCCGGTCGGTCCTTCCGATCCAACGCCTCGTGGTAGCCGCGGGCCAGCACCTCGCTCCCTTCGTCGCTGTGTCCGGTGACGAAGGCAGCGATCGCGAGCCGCTCCAGGTCGTCCCGATCGACGGCGTGTTCTCGATCTGCCGCGGAGAGCCGCGCGAAGGCCTCGCCGAAACGACCCTCGGCGAAAGCTGCGCGTCCGTCGTCGAGTGCAGCAGTTTCCTGCGCCATGGCAGGAACGGAATTATCGGTCCGCGGGACTCAACCGGAGGCCAGTCCGACGGCCGCGATGAGCTGACCACGCGTCTTCGCCTTCACACGCCGAAGCGCACCGAGCACATGCTTGTGAGCGGTCGACGTGCTGATGCCGAGCGCGCGCCCGATCTGCTCGTCTGTCGCACCCTGTGCGATGAGCGCGACGACCTGGCGCTGCCGCGCGGTCAGGAGGGCGGCGGCGTGGCTTCGGTCGGCGACGGCCGGGCTCGCGAGCACGGAGAGCGCCTGACGTGAGAACGCGAGCTCACCTCGCAAGACCGCGGCGACGGCGCGATCGATCGCCGCCGGCGGGATGGCGGACGAGATCAGACCCCTGAAACCGACTTGCGCGGCCTCGATCTCCACGCGCTCCGCGCCTTTCGGCACAAGCGCGATCAACGGTCGCACCCTTGCCATCCGACGGACGCTCGCGGCGAAGACGCTGCTCAAAAGGACACGCTCATCGCAGCTCACGATCACGAGGTCGAACTGCGAGATGGACTCCGGGGTCAGCTCCACGAATCGCGGAAGCACGGCGCGCACGTCGACATGGCAGCGCTCGAAGCTGTACAGCGGCGCCGTTCGCTCGGGATCCATCACGCATACGCGTGGACGAGCTGCCACGGCTATCGCTCGCGGCGGTACGCGATCGCCGCGGCGGCAGAGCGATTCGGCACACCGAGTCGCTTCACGAGGCTTGCGGCATGTTTCTGCGCTGTCGCCGGCTTGATCCCGAGCCGGGCACCGATCTCCTTGTCGGTCGCGCCCTGCGCGATCAACGCGAGCACCTCACGTTGCCGGCGCGTGAGCTTCGACCACGGATCCGCGATCTCACCCGACGAACGGCCACGAATGCGTGCGACGAGCGTCTGTCGAGGGAAGACGAGGTCGCCGTCGATCGCGGCACGCACCGCGCGGCGGAACGAGGTGGGCCGGAGCTCCGCGGCGAGATAGCCGACCGCGCCACTCGCGAGCGCGCGCTGCGCGTCGTCCTCGCTCTGGCGCGGCGCGACGACCAGCGTCGGCAGCCGCGATGCGAGTGCTGCGATCCGTTCCCAGGGGATGTGCGGCATGGTGACGATCGCGAGACGAGCACTCGCCGGCGGGACGTCTTCGTGATGCGCACGAAGGAGCGGCAGGCCGAGTCCTGCGCGCCGCAGGCGCGCGAACACGTCGCCGATCGGATCGAATATGTAGAGAGCGCCTGTTAGTGGATCGCTGGTCGTGGTACCCACCCTTGCCGCCGACCATTCGTTGGACCGAACGGTCGCGCAACCCTCGTCAGCAGTATCGCGGTGTTCGCCCACGCGCGCTTCGTATGGCGGGCATGTACCGATGTTCCTGCGCTGACTAAATGCGGACCGATCGGTCCATACACGCGCGCACCACCTGATAGCCGCACGTTCTCGCTTGACCGCCTGTCCCATACAAAACACATGAGGACCGCCGCAAGCGCGGACGGCCTCATCGTGGTCAACGCATTTATTGGGGGATGGGATGACTTCTTTGCGTCGCCTTGGCTACGCGCTCCTTCCATTGGCGCTCGCGCTCGCGATGGTCTCGCCCGCGGTCGGTGCTCCGGCCTCCGGGCCGCTCGCAGCCGCGGATCCGAGCCAGGTCTCGTTCACGCTCGAGGGCTGCAAGATCGGCGCAGGAGAGATCCTGCCCGCGAGCCTGCTCTGCCCTGACGCGGAGTACACGACCGGCAATCTCGGCAAGGAGTGGAACGAGCTCGATCTCGTCCCACACCGCGTCACGACCGACGCGGGTAACTCGGCACCGGCAGTACAGACGTATTCGTTCGCGATCACGGCGGACAACTTGAAGGCCGGTTCGCCCGGCTACGACGTGATCGGCACTCCATCTCTGAACGCATCGAAGTCCGACCCGAGCTGCGCGTTGTCCTTCACCGGGCAGGGTGTGCTCATCCCGGGCGTCGGTGGCATGGATGAGTCCATCTACCGCGTGCTCACGGTCACGCAGGCGAAGAACTCGACCTGCGTCATCGACTACGTCGAGCGCCTCGCGCTCGGCTCTCATCTCTTCCCCGGCGCCTCGCTCCATTCCAACCTCCTGAACCAGAACTTCGGCTCCTCGGGCATCGGGAGCAAGGACGTCTCGATCCCGGTGAACGAGATCGAGCCCCAGGAGCTCGACAAGGACATGACCGCGACGCAGGGCGCGGATCACACCTGGAACCTCACGAAGTCGCCCTCTCCGGCCTCCCTCGACTTCGGCAACACCTGCGCGCCAGGCGCGACGCTCAGCACGACGGTCCAGATCACGATCAGCTGGACGAAGTCGCCGGCGATCCCGACCGAGATCACGGTCACGACGAACATCTACGCGACGAACCCCGCGCACCGCACGATCACGACGACGGTGAGCGACGCGATCCGATCGGGCACGACCGTGCTCGACACGGCCGGCCCCATCACTGAGGACGTGCCGGCGAACACTGCGAACTTCCTCATGTTCACGCACACCACGACGCTGCCCGCCGGGACGACCGACATCAACGACATCGCCACGGCCACATACGTTGACGCGACGACGGGCGTTCCGGTGCCGGGCAACACGACCGCCAGCGCGACGGCGAGCGTGCAGGTCACCGAGACCAACGCGACGGCCACGATCACCGACAGCGAGTCGATCACCGGTACCGGCCTCTCGTTCTCGGTCGCGGCGCCGAGCGTCGGCGCGTTCACCGGCGGCTACGTCGCCGGTACGCCGACGACCGGACCAGTCGGCTGGGCCTCCGGCTCGCAGAGCGCGAGCGGCTCGGTCACGTTCGACAAGACGATCTACCTCGACGAGCGTCGGATCACGACCGGGACGCTGAGCGACAGCGCGCAGCTCACCGGCTCCGACGGATTCAGCGCCTCGGCGTCTCTCAATGTCGGTATCCAGTCGTCGGCTCAGGTGAGCCTGACGATCAACAAGACGATCCCGGCGATCCTCCAGACCGGTGAGACGCAGACGTTCGCGTTCGATGTTGCCGGTCCAGGCGGTTACGCAAGCACCGTCAGCATCAGCTTCGGTGCTGGCGAAACCTCGAAGTCGCTCACGATCGGCGGCCTCGCTCCTGGCACGTACACGGTGACCGAGCAGCCCGCAGCGGGCTGGCTCGCCGCTCCACCGCAGACCGTCTCGATCGACCTTCCGAACTGCGCGGCGGCGGTCGTCATCGCGAACAGCTTCGCCCCCGCGAACGCGCGCGCGCAGAAGATCACCAACCCGGCCGGCTCTGAGGCCGGATGGCTGCTCACCCTCAGCGGTCCGGGCGGCCCGGTCTCTGCGACGACGACCGGCGCCGGCTTCGTGACCTTCCCGCTCGACCTCCAGGAGGGCAGCTACACCATCACGGAGACGGCGCAAGCTGGCTGGGACCAGACCAGCGCGTCGGCGGAGTGCTCCTTCACGGTGAGCTACCCAGCCGACCTCGGGCGTCTCTTCTCCTGCAGCATCACGAACACCGCGCGAGGCAAGATCCTCGTGCGCAAGCTCACCGACCCGGCGTCCGACACGACCACGAGCTTCGGCTTCAACACGTTGGGCGGCGCGTACGCGAGCTTCTCGCTGACGAACGGCCAAACGAATGACTCCGGTTACCTGGTGCCCGGCCAGTACAGCGTCAGCGAGACCGTCCCCGCGGGCTGGGACCTCACGAGCGCGACCTGCGACGGCGGCAACACGCCAGCGTCGATCAACCTCTCGCCGGGCCAGACGGTCACGTGTCTGTTCACCAACCGGCAGCGCGGCCACATCATCGTGACCAAGCGCACCATCCCCGCCGGTTCAGCTGCGAGCTTCAGCTTCAGCACGACCGGCAGTGGCTATGGCGGCTTCTCACTGAGCGACGCGCAGTCGAACGACTCCGGCGCACTCGTGCCCGGGGCGTACAGCGTCGCTGAGAACGTGCCCGCGGGCTGGGACCTGACGAGCGCGACGTGCGACGGCGGCAACACGCCGACGCAGATCAACCTCGGCGCGGGTCAGACCGTGAACTGCACGTTCGTCAACACGCAGCGCGGCAAGATCCTCGTCCGCAAGGCGACGATCCCGCAGACCGACTCGACCACGTCATTCGCCTTCAACACGAGCGGCACCGGCTACGCCGGCTTCAGCCTCATGAATGGCGAGACCAACGACTCCGGATGGCTCCAGCCCGGCGCGTACACCGTCAGCGAGACGACCCCAGCGGGTTGGGACCTCACGAGCGCGACGTGCGACGGCGGGAACGCGCCCGCCTCGATCAACCTCGC
>JBIOUD010000044.1:0-3478 GCA_044866725.1 Candidatus Limnocylindria bacterium
AGGCGACCTGCGACGAGTCGTGGCGACGGCGTGGCGTGCGGATATCGGCTGTGCGCCGTCGTCAAAGTTCCCCGCTCCTCCTCAGATCGCCCAAGGTTGTACGGAATCCGTACCCGCGTTCTAGAACGGCGCCCACCGTACCGATGCCAACAGCGACGTGTCAACCCTGACATTCGGGTCACGGACCGCCAACGCGCGTCCCCTGCGACGGTGATTTCCCGCGCGTTTGCTCGGGTCGGCGGGCCTCCCTACGCTAACGGCGGTGCCCGACTACAACCTCTCCTATGTGTACGTCTTCGCCTTTTTCGTGGTCGGGGCGGGCATCGTGACGGTCATGATGGTGCTCTCGCACCTGCTCGCGCCGTTCAAGCCGACCCGCGAAAAACTGCGTACCTACGAGTCGGGAGAGGAGCCGGTCGGCCAGGCTTGGGGCCGGTACCCGACCCACTTCTACATCTTCGCCCTGCTCTTCGTGGTGTTCGACGTCGAAGTGATCTTCCTCTTCCCGTGGGCCGTGCTCTTCAGGGATCTCGGGTGGTACGGGCTCGTCGAGATGGTCATCTTCATCGCGATCCTCGTCGTCGGACTCTTCTACGCGTGGAAGAAAAAGGCACTGAATTGGTACTGAGCGCGCCAAAAGCCAATCTCGTGGACGCTCGGGCGGCCGTCGAGAAGCGCTTGGTAGGTCTCGCGACGGTGTCCGTCCTCCACGACATGCTCGTCGTCGACGTCGATCGCGATCGTCTCGTCGAGGTCGCGACGATCATCCGCGACGAGGCGCCGACGAAGTGCGACCTCTACTCGGTGAACGCCGGTGTCGACACCGGTGACGAGCTGCGCAGCGTGACCTTCGTGCGCGGCACCGCGACGCATCTCTTCGTGATGCTGCGAACGACGTGCACGCAGCTCGATCCGCACGTTCCTTCGCTCGTACCGGTGTGGGAGGGAGCGAACTGGGCCGAGCGCGAGACGTACGACATGTTCGGCATCGAGTTCGACGGCCATCCCGATCTGCGACGCATCTTTCTCGAGGAATCCTTCCCCGGCCATCCGCTGCGGAAGTCATTCCTCCCGCCGCGTAGCGACGCGCGGGGCGGTTGATGCCCACGCTCGCTACGCTCGCTGAACAGGGGCCCCTGCCCCTGGGACCATTCGGCATCGACCCAGCGCTCTGGGCGATCCTCCGGCTCGTCATCGCGATCGCGCTCGCGGCCGGCCTCGTCTTCAACGGCGCGCTCGCGCAGATCTACCTCGAGCGAAAGATCCAGGCGATCATCCAGGACCGCACCGGCCCGATGCACACGGGTCCGTACGGTCTCCTTCAGACGTTCGCCGACGCGATCAAGCTCCTCGGCAAAGAGGACATCCGCGCGAAGCTGACCGATCACTGGTTCTTCCTCGCGGCGCCGGCCATCGTCTTCGCGCCGATGCTCGCGTCGTACGTCGTGATCCCGTTCGCGCCCGGCGTCATCGGCGCCGATCTCAACATCGGGCTCCTCTACCTGACGACGCTCGGCTCGATGACCGTCCTCGGCATCGTCCTCGCCGGGTGGGCGTCGAACAACAAGTACTCGCTCATCGGCGGCCTTCGCTCGGCCGGCCAGCTCATCTCGTATGAGGTGCCGCAGATCCTGTCGCTCGTGACGGTCGTGCTGCTCGTCGGCTCGCTGTCGATGACGCAGATCGTCGAGAGCCAGACCGGCATCTTCATCAACTTCCTCATCGTGCCGCTCGCGTTCGCGACGTACTTCATCGCCGGCCTCGCCGAGACGAACCGTGTGCCGTTCGACCTGCCGGAGGCCGAGTCCGAGCTCGTCGCGGGCTTCCTCACCGAGTACTCCGGGATGCGCTGGGGCCTCTTCTTCGTCGCCGAGTACGGCGAGGTCACCGTCGTCTGTTCGATCATCACCGCGCTCTTCTTCGGCGGATGGCACGGCCCGTTCGTCGATATCCACCCGCTCGTCGGCCCGGCGCTCGGCGTCCTTTGGTTCACGCTGAAGACCTACTTCTTCGTGCTCGTCTTCATGTGGGTGCGCGCGACGCTGCCGCGCTTTCGCATCGACCAGCTCATGTCGTTCTGCTGGAAGATGCTCATCCCGCTGACGCTGCTGAACCTGCTCGTGACCGGCACGCTCCTGCTCGCGTTCCCCGGGACGGTCGTGCCGGTGGCCATCGCGAACTGGCTCCTCCTTGGCGCCTTCGCGCTGTCGATCCCGTTCCTCCAGAAGCGGCGCCTCCGCTCGCTCCGCGCCCGGCTCGCGGCGCGGGCGGCCGCATGACGTTCGGGTTCGTCGAGCAGGCGCTCTTCGCGCTGCTCACGGTCGGCATCATCGGTGCGGCCGCTGGCGTGGTCTTCCTCAACCGCATCACCGGCGCGGCGCTGCTCATGGCGTTCGCGTTCCTGTGCAACGCGGGGATGTTCATCCTGCTCGGGGCTGAGACGATCGCCGCCTTCCAGGTCCTGATCTACGTCGGCGCGATCACGGTCCTGATCCTGTACGGAGTCATGTTCACCCCGCAGGGCGACCGCGATTACCGCCTCTTCTTCCAGGACCAGACGCCGTGGGCCGCGCTCTTCGTCGTGCCGCTCGCGATCTTCGTCTTCGTGGTGGGCCTGTTCAGCTTCAAGGACAGCGGCAGCGCCGGCGCGCTCGGGTCCGACCTCACGCCGCTCGCGACGAGCGTGTTCCGGGACTTCGCGTTCCCGTTCGAGATCGCGTCCGTCCTGCTCCTCGCCGCGATGATCGGCGCCATCGTGCTCGTGAAGCGCGAAGAGGACGAGTAGCGGTGGCCATCCCGCTCGGCGCCTTCATCGCCGTCTCGGCCGTGCTCTTCTTCCTCGGTGTGACCGGTGTGCTCATCCGGCGCAACGCCGTCGTCATCCTCATGTGCGTGGAGCTCATGCTCAACGCGACGAACCTCGCGTTCGTCGCGTTCTCGCGGCGCGCGGGACTCTCGGATGAGCGCGGCAGCGTCTTCGTGATCTTCGTCTTCGTCATCGCGGCGGCCGAGGTCGCCGTCGGTCTCGCGATCGTGCTCGCCGCGTACCGCAACCGCCCGACCGTGGACGTGGACGAGGTCCACGCGATGAAGGGATAGGGCGTGATCCAGAACGCCTGGCTCATCCCCGCCTTCCCGCTCGTCGCGTTCCTCGTGAACGGGCTCTTCGGGCGACGCTGGCTCCGGCACGCGACCGGCTGGATCGCCGTCGCGGCGGTCGCCGCGTCCGCGGTCGTCGCGGTCGGGATCTTCCTCGAGATCCTCGGGGGTGCCCACGCGACGACGGTCACGCTTTACCGCTGGATCGGCGTGGGCGACTTCGAGGTGGACGTCGCCGCGCTCATCGACCCACTGTCGAGCGTGATGCTCCTCGTCGTCACGGTCGTCGGCACGCTCATCTTCATCTTCGCGAACGGCTACATGGAGCACGACCACGGCTTCCATCGTTTCTTCACGTGGTTCTCGCTCTTCGTGTTCG
>JBIOUD010000045.1:0-3831 GCA_044866725.1 Candidatus Limnocylindria bacterium
CGCATACCCGTTCTCGATCCCCGCGCTACGCGACCTCGAGGAGCTCGCGCTCGATCCCACGGTGACGTTCTTCGTCGGAGAGAACGGGAGCGGGAAGTCGACGCTCATCGAAGCGATCGCCATCGCCGCGAAGCTCAACCCGGAGGGCGGAAGCCGCTTCCTCCGCATGTCGACGCACGACTCGCAGTCACCGCTGCACCGGTACGCACGTCTTGTGAAAGGCACTCGGCGCATCCGTGACGGCTACTTCCTTCGCGCCGAGAGCTTCTTCAACGTCGCGACTCGCCTCGAGCAGATGACGCGGGAGCAGGGAGGAGGCGGTGCCCTCGTGCCGTACGGGGGCAAGTCGCTCCACGCACAGTCACATGGCGAGTCGTTCCTCGCGCTCATCGGGAACCGTTTCGGCGCGGACTCGTTCTTCGTCCTCGACGAGCCTGAAGCAGCGCTGTCGCTGCGCGGTCAGCTCGCGCTCATGAGGCGGATGTACGAGCTCGTCGCGCAAGGCTCGCAGTTCGTCATTTCCACGCACTCGCCGGTCCTGCTCGGCTATCCCGGCGCGACGATCTACGCACTCTCAGACGCCGGCATCGTGAAGACCGAGTACCGCGAGACCGAGAACTACGAGCTCACGCGCTCATTCCTCGACGATCGCGACCAGTTCCTCCGCCACCTGTTCGCGGATTAGCGAGGCTCGCCGCCACTCCACTGGACCGCGCGCTCGACCACGACGCGCACCACGGGGCAGCCGGCGAGCTTGTCGCCGCGGTACTGCTCGTACTTGTCGGTCAGCTGCGCGGCGACGGAGTTGCGCTCATCGCCCGTCTCGACGATCGTCGCGACGCCCTCGAGCAGCACCCAGGCAAGCTTCGTCCAGTCCTCGTCGTACCGGTCGACGACGATCGCGACGCGCCCGTTCGTCTCGATGTTCCGCACACGGCGGAGCATGTGCCAGTCGTCCTCGCGCTTCGGCTTGCGATCGAGCGGGAAGTACAGGCGGTCCTCGCGGATGACGAACACGATCGGGACCGCGTGTGGCCGCGCGTACTGGTCGGCGGTCGCGAGGTGCGCGACGCGCGCGGACTCGAGGAGCGCGCGCGACGCGGGGTCGAGGTCCTTCACCGACGCAGTCGCGGGAGGATGTCGCGCGCGTAGAGGCGCATCGCGCGCTCCTGATCCGCGCCGGGGAAATGGAAGACGAGGTGCGTGAAGCCCCACTCGACATACTGCCGGATCTTCGCGACGTGCTCGTCGGGATCCGTCGAGACGATGAAGCGCGTATGCGCTTTGTCCGCGCCGGCCTTCGAGCGCCGCTCCATCTCGCGTGGATCTTCCACGCCCGCCTTGTCCTCCGCGGGGAGCGCGAGCGCGGCCCACTCCTTCGTGTCCTCCATCGCGCGCTCGCGATCGGAGTCGTACGAGACCTTCATCTCGATCATGAGCTCGACCGACGCGGGGTCGCGGCCCGCGTCGCGCGCGCCCTTCGACACCTGCGGCAGCAGCGTGTCGCGATACAGCTCCGCGCCCTTCCCGGACGTGCAGATGAAGCCGTCGGACTCTTTGCCCGCGTACTCCGCGATCTGCGGCCCCGCGCCGGCGATGTAGAGCGGCACACCCCTCTGGGGCTTGTCGAAGATCTTCGCCTCGCGTGTCTTGTAGTACTTCCCGTCGAACGTGACGTAGTCCTCGGTCCAGAGGCGCTTCATGAGACGCACCGATTCGCGAAGGCGGCGGAGCCGCTCGCCGGGCTCGGGCCACTCGCCCGCGGTGACCGGCGTCTCGTTCATCGACTCGCCGGTCCCGATGCCGAGGAAGAAACGCTCCGGGAACAGCAAGGCGAGCGTGGCCGAGGCCTGCGCGACGATCGCCGGGTGGTAGCGGAACGTCGGTGTGACGACGCTCGTGCCCATGCGGATGCGCTTCGTGCTCGCGCCAAGTGCACCGAGCCAGGCGAATGAGAAGGGCGCGTGCCCGCCGGTGTCGCGCCAGGGATGGAAGTGGTCGCTCACGATGGCGCTCTCGAATCCGAGCTCTTCGGCGAGGACGCCGTAGCGCAGGAGCTCCTGCGGCCCGAACTGCTCCGCGGACGCTTTCCAGCCGAGTGTCAACATGAACGCGATGGTAGGGAGTCTTTCGATCGCGCCCGTTCACGGCCTGCCGGAGATCAGACCGGGCGACGATCTCGCCGGTCTCATCGTCGACGCGGCGCGCGCCGCGGGTGTCGGGCTGCGCGATGGAGACGTCGTCGCGGTCGCGCAGAAGATCGTCTCGAAGGCCGAAGGTCGGATCGTCCGCCTAGCCGATGTGCAGCCTGGCCCGCGCGCGATCTCCATGGCGGAAGAGTCGGGGAAGGACCCGCGCCAGCTCGAGGTCGTCCTGCAGGAATCGGTGAAGGTCGTGCGCTGGGCGCACGGTGTGCTCATCAGCGAGACGCGGCACGGCTTCGTGTGCGCGAACGCCGGCGTGGATCGCTCGAACGCCGGCGCTCCCGACACGGTCATCCTCCTGCCGCTCGATCCGGATGCGTCCGCGACGCGTCTGCGCGATGCGATCAAAGAGCGCGCCGGAGCGACCGTGGCGGTCATCGTCACCGACACGTTCGGCCGGGCGTGGCGCGAGGGACACATGAACGTCGCGATCGGCATCGCCGGCCTTCCGGCGCTGAAGCGCTACGTGGGGCAGTTCGATCCCGAGGGCTACGAGCTGCGGGTCACCGAGATCGCGGTCGCCGATGAGGTCGCGGCCGCGGCAGAGCTCGTGATGGGCAAGCTGGACCGCTGCCCGGTCGCCGTCGTGCGCGGGCTCGTCGTGCGCGATCCATCTGAGACGGCGCGTGAGTACGTGCGACCGGCGGAAAAGGACCTGTTCCGCTGATGTCGCTCACGGCTGCGCAGCGGACGTTCCTCGAGGCGAAGCGTTTCGCGGTGCTGAGCACGATCAACCCGTCGGGATCGCCGCACCTCACGGTCATGTGGTACCTGCTCGACGGAGACGAGATCGTCTTCAACACGCGTGCCGGTCGCGTGAAAGACCGGAACCTGAAGCGCGACTCGCGCGTGTCGCTTCTCGTGTGCTCAGAGGATGGCTACAGCTACGTCCGCATCGACGGCCGCGTGCGGACGATCACCGACCAGGCGACGGCACAGGACGACATCCGCCGTCTGGCGCTGCGTTATTACGAGGACGCGGCGCGCGTCGAGCGTGCGATGCGCGAGACCTTCGGCACGCAGGAGCGCATCAGCTATCGGCTACCGACGACGCGCGTGAGCGGAGACTGATCGACTACTGCGCCGTTCGAGACGTGCCCGTCAGCGAGTACTTCGGATCCTTGAGCAGCTCATCCAGGCGCCGGCGTGTCTTCGCGCGCACGCCGAGCTCGTCGAGGACCTTTCCGGCGATCCCCTCTGGCTCCTCCGCGATGGCGCGGAGCACGGTCTCCGTTCCGACGAGTGGCCTACCGGTGTGCTTGCGGCCGATCTCGGCGGCTCGTTCGAGCAGCCTCGCCATCCGCGGCGACACACGCATGTCGTCGGGTCCCGGCGATTCGACCAGCTCGACGCGGACGACGAATTCTTTGCACATCTGCTGGAAGCTCCTCTTCCCGGCGCTTGCGCGCCCCACGGACGAGCAGGCAGTTGACGTGCCAATGACGGGGGGTAATACGAAAGCCCCCACTTTCGTAGGGGCTTTCGTTGTCACTTCTGGCTAACGCGTGTTACGCGTAGCGACGTGAAGCGGATGGCCGGACCTGCTCGAAGCAGGAGCTGCAGTACACGGGCTTGTCGCCACGTGGCTGGAACGGGACTCGCGCCTCGTTCCCGCAGTTGCTGCAGG
>JBIOUD010000046.1:0-12983 GCA_044866725.1 Candidatus Limnocylindria bacterium
GCGGAGGTTCCACTCGAACTCGTTCTGCACGGCGACCAGATCGTCCTGGACCTGCACGAGGATCGCGCGGACCTCGGTGTCGCCGATCGCCTGGTCGACGATGAGCCGCGCCCGCGGGAGGCAGATCAGGGTGAATGCGGAGTCGACGGCGTCCGCGCACACCGGAGGAGCGACCGGAGTCGGCGTCGGTGCGGGTGTCGGCTCCGGCGTCGCCTGGGGGGTGTCGGCCGGCGACGGCGTGGCTGCGACGACCGTCTGTGCCTCCGTGGGCGCAGGAAGAGCGACCGCAGGCTGGGTCGGGGCGCAGGCGATCGCCGCGAGGAGGAGGGACGCCAGGCGCGCGCCGGGCTTCACGTCAAGTCAACGGTAGAACCCGCGCGGCGTGGCGCTTCGGCGTTCTTGCGCTGAAAAGGTGAACGGCGCGCCCTTGGGTGCGCGCCGTTCTGGTCGCGAGGAGGGGGAGTGTGAGGACTAGTTGAAGGTGCCGTACTTGGCGGTCATCTTGGCCCAGAAGTCGTCCGGCTTCATGCCCGAGAGGGCGAGGGCCTTGATGCACGCGTCGCTGGACCGAAGGTGCGTCTTGCCGCACTCATCCATCACCGAGGTCGTCAGGTAGGTCTTCGCGGTCGGCTTCGGGGTGACCTTCGTCGTCCGGTCGCGCTCGGCGAGGTAGCGATCGAACTTCGCCTGGAAGTCGGCGTCGTTGTAGCCGATGAGCTCCTGCGCCTTGGCGCACGAGTCGCTGAAGACATCGCGCGACTGGAGGCACTTTTCGAACCACGTCCCGAAGTCGTTGCCATCCCGTGCGGCGAGCTTCGCGTTGAACTTCGCCTCGAAGTCACCGAACGAGAGGCCCGAGAGCTCCTCAGCGCGGAAGCAGGCATCGCTGTTGATGTCGCGCGACTGCAGGCACTTCTCGAACCACGTGCCGAAGTCGTCGGCCGTGCTCTTCGTGGGTTCAGTCTTCTTCACGACCACGGGCTCGGGCTTCTTCACCGGCTCCGGCTGTGGCTCTTCCTTGGGCTCCTGCTTTGGCTCTTCCTTCGGCTCGTCCTTCTGCTCCGCCTTCGCCATCTCTGGCTCCAGCTTCGCGACGATCTTCGCGCGGAAGTCCTCGTAGGTCATCCCGCTCTCGAGCGCGGCAGCGGCGCAGGCGTCGCTGTCGGGATCGCGGCTGTCGAGGCATTCAGAAAGGAGCACCTTGAAGTCCGGCATCGGCTCCTCGGCGTTCGGGTCGTCCTCGTCCGGCTGTGGTGTCGCGTCCGGACCATGCGCCGCGCGGGACTCAGCAGCCCGCTGCGAGGAGGCCATGTCGAACGCGGGTGCGACAACGGCGACCGCGGCGCTCCCGATGAGCATCGTCGCCAGGATCGGCTTCAGCGCACCCACCATCTCGCTAAGCATCTCGTTCACTCAGAACGAGGACATCACCCAAGCGGTGGTGTCGAGGTGGTTACTGCTCTACTTCGCGAGCTTGACGGTCGGGACGTTCACTGTCGCGGTTTTCACCAAGACCGTCGTCTGGGCCTTCCAGAGGATAGTCCCGTCCTGCCGCGTGAAGTAGAACGTGACGCTCTGGTTCACGCGCGCCGAGAACGAGAACGTGTATGTGCCGTCCGGAGACGACGTCATCACGCAACCCGGCGAGCTGGTGGTGTCGAGCCGGATGCACACGCTTCCCGCGGGAGACCCATCGCTGTTCTTTACGGTGCCCTTCGCGAGCGCCAGGAACGACGGGCCGGTCGGAGTCGGCGGTGGCGTCGGCGTGCGCACCGTCGGGCTCGGCGTCCTCGTCGGCGTCGGTGTCGGCGGACGCGGCGTGGCCGTGCGCGTCGTCGTGGCTCCAGGCGGCGCGGTCGGTGCCACCGCGACGGTAGGCGCGGCGGTCGGGGCCACAGTCGGAGACGGCGTCGGCGATGGCGTGTTTGTTGGCGCTGGTGCAGGCGCCGGCTGCACCTCGGGCGTCTGCGGGAGCATCGCGAGCGTGTCCTTTTCGATCTGACGCGCCCGGCTGGCGGCCGCGGCGTTGCCTATCGCCTCGAGTCGGGCCGCCTCGGCCTGGCGCTGATCGAGGAGCGACATCACGAAGTCGCTCCGCTCCGCGGGATCGACGTGGAACGCGATGGACGCGTTCTCGATCGCGATCCGCATGCCGTAGAGCGGGCTGTCGCCGGCCGCGTTCATCGTCGTCGTACCGAGGCCGAGGAAGAGGACGAGCGTCGCGAGCACGGGTGCCCAGCGGCGGAGATGGAACGACAGCGAGCGGCGCTCCGCGCGCGCGGACCAGGCGTTCTCGAGGCGCGCGCGGATCTTGTCGTCGGCGATCCGGTCCATCCGCTCGTGGCGGAGGGAGCCGAGCATGGCGGTCAGGCGTTCGTCGTTCATCGCTTCACCGGTCGTGCGGCGGCCCGCTGCGCGCTGTCGAATTCCTTGCGGAGACGCTCGAGCGCGCGGTGCTGCAACGTGCGGATCGCGCCTTCGGTCTTCCCGAGCAGCTGCGCGACCTCGGCCGCGGCGTAGCCCTCGATGAAACGCATCGTGATGACGTCACGGTGCTCGGACTTCAGCTTCGAGAGCGCTGCGAGGAGGATCGACTTCTCGACCGCCAGGGTCGCCTCGTGCTCGACGTTCTGCTTCGAGGAGGGCTCGACGAGAAGTCCGTCGACGGACAGCGGCTGCTTCAGGGTGCGCGATCGGTCGATCGCGGCGTTGCGCGCGATGCGGTAGAGGAATGCGGCGAACGGCAGCCCGCGGTCCTGGTAGCGGTCGATCGAGTTCAGCGCCTTCACGAAAACGTCCGACGCGAGGTCTTCGGCGTCGTGTGACGTGCCCGTGCGCGCGAGGCAGAAGCGGTAGATCGCGTCGCGATACCGCTCGTACAGCTCGCCGAACGCGCTGGCGTCGCCGGCCTTCGCAGCCAGAACGAGTGCCGCATCTGTCCCGCTAGCGCCTCCCTGAAGCTCTATCGGGCGAGCCACTGCTGCGACCACCTCGGCGTCGCCCTGCTTCACGGAACGAACATCCATCCCAAGCGGTACATCGCCTCCAGCGCCTGGACGCTATGGGCGCAGGCAGGCGCCGCCCATGCCCCGTTCGGGCTACCACTGGCGAGGGCGGCAGCAGGCCGGTGTCCGTGGTGGTCGGCCCCATGGGTTTGGGCTAGGATGTCGCGAACAACTACATATCGCGTTGCCGGCAAGAGGCGCGGGCGCCACGTACCGTCGCGGAGGATCGAGCTTCCGCTGAAGCGACGGGAGGGGGCGGCCGCCGAAGCCAGAGAGCCGCCGAGGCTCAAAGGCTGGCTTGTGTACCGGAAGGGCACAAGTTGTCGCATCGGGGGTGACCCCGTTGCGGAGCGCTACCGTGCGACCAAGCTTCTTTTGAGGCTCGGTATGCGCGCAGGCGCCGCCGGGCTTCTTCGTTCTCGAAGGGCCCGGCCGCGTCGGCATCGCGTGTCCTGGGAGGGATTTGCGCATGCCGGTCGAGCGTTTCGCGATCATCGACTCCACGCTCCGCGAGGGCGAGCAGTTCTCGAACGCCCACTACACCACCGAGCAGAAGGTCCAGATCGCGAAGGCGCTGGACGACTTCGGCGTCGAGTACATCGAGCTCACGTCACCGGTGGCATCGCCGCAGTCGCTGGCCGATCTCCGCACGATCGCCGGACTCGGGCTGCGCGCGAAGGTCCTCACGCACGTGCGCTGCCACATGGACGACGCGTCGGTCGCCGTCGAGACCGGCGTCGCCGGCATCGACATCCTCTTCGGCACGTCGTCGTACCTGCGCGAGTTCTCGCACGGGAAGAGCGTCGACGACATCATCCGCGAGGCGAGGGAAGTCATCACCTTCATCAAGGACCACGGGAAGGAGGTCCGCTTCTCGAGCGAGGACTCGTTCCGATCCACCGAGGGCGACCTCCTGAAGGTCTACAAGGCCGTGGATTCCTTCGGCGTGGACCGCGTCGGCGTCGCGGACACGGTCGGCATCGCGACACCGCGCCAGTGCTACCAGCTCGCGGTCGACCTTCGGCGAGCGGTGTCGTGCGACATCGAGTTCCATGGACACAACGATGCTGGCTGCGCGATCGCGAACTCGTACTCGATCCTCGAGGGCGGCGCGACGCACATCGACACGAGCGTCCTTGGCATCGGCGAGCGAAACGGCATCACGCCGCTCGGCGGGTTCGTCGCGCGCATGTATGCCGACGACCGCGCCGCGATCAGCCGCAAGTACGATCTGAGGAAGCTCAAGGACCTCGACGAGATGATCGCGGCGATGGTCGGCATCGAGATCCCGTACAACAACTTCGTGACCGGCAAATACGCGTTCCACCACAAGGCCGGGATGCACACGAAGGCGATCTACATCAATCCGAACTCGTACGAGATCCTGGATCCCGCGGACTTCGGACTCGAGCGCACGATGAACATCGCCCACCGACTCACCGGCTACAACGCGGTCGGACGTCGCGCCGAGGAGCTGGGGCTGTCCATCGGGAAGGCCGAGCTCCGGCAGATCACGCAGCGCATCAAGACGATGGCCGACGCGGGGCCGTTGTCGATGGACCAGCTGGACGCCGTCCTGAAGGAGTGGGTGGTCGCGTGACCGAGCATGCGACCGCCGCCGGCCGCGCTCTGACCATCGCCGAGAAGATCCTCTCGCGCTCTTCGGGGCGCGAAGTGCGCGCCGGCGATCTGGTCATCGTCCCGGTATCGCGTGTCATGGTCCACGACTCGGTCATCGACGCGGTCATGGCTGGGCTGCGGGATCTCGGCCGCGAGCGTGTGTGGGACACCTCAAAGGTCTGCGTGTTCGTCGATCACGCCGCGCCCGCGCCGACGCCCGTCGTTGCGGACTCGCACCGCGTGCTGCGCGAGTGGGTGCGCGCCCAGGGGATCCCGACGTTCTACGACGCGGGCGAGGGCGTGTGCCACCAGATCATGGTCGAAGAGGGCTACTGCGAGCCGGGCACCGTGATCGTCGGGAGCGACTCGCACAGCAACTCCTACGGCGCGGTCGGCGCGTTCGGCGCGGGGATGGGCGCGACCGATATCGCGGTCGCGCTCGCGCTCGGCCGCACCTGGCTGCGCGTGCCAGAGTCGATCAAGGTCACGTTCACCGGCCGACTCCGCAAAGGCATCACGATGAAGGACGCGATCATGCGCGTCGTCCGCGAGATCGGGACCGACGGCGCGCGCTACGCGTGCGTGGAGTTCCACGGAGTCGGCGCGCTGCCGCAGGGTGACCGCATCACGCTCGCGGGCATGACGACGGAGATGGGCGCGAAGGCAGGCATCGTCGTCGGTACACCGGAGGCACCCGACTGGCTCTGGCCAAGCAGCCAGGCCGTGTACATGCGCGAGGTCGTCATCGATCTGACTTCGCTGGAGCCGCAGATCGCCGTCCCGCCGCGCGTCGACCAGGTCGTCGACGTCTCCGCCGCTGTCGGTACGCCTGTGGACATCGTCTTCCTCGGCTCGTGCACGAACGGGCGACTCGTGGACATGCAGCAGGCCGCGGCGGTCCTGCGCGGGCGGCGCATCGATCCGCGCGTGCGGCTCGAGGTGGTCCCGTCCTCGCGCCGGCAGTTCGACCTCGCGATGCAGGACGGGACGATGCAGGTCCTCTCCGCGGCCGGCGCGGTCATCGGCTCGTCGGGCTGCGGCCCGTGCCTCGGCCGCACCGGCGGCGTGCTCGCAGGAGACGAAGTGTGTCTCTCGACGGCCAACCGCAACTACAAAGGACGGATGGGCTCGCCTCAGGCTTCCATCTACCTCGGCTCGCCGCTCGTCGCGGCGGTCGCCGCGCTCACCGGGGTCATCGACGACCCCCGGGACTACCTCGAGGCGAGCGACGCCGACTTCGCCGCGCTCGTCGCGCGCCGCCGCGCGGAGCGCGCCGACCGCGGCGCTGCGTCGTCACGTTCAGGGGATCGTCTCGAGCCGCTGCTCATGGCTGCGGCGCCGGCGCGCTGGATGCCGCAGGCCGAGGTGGACGACTGATGGCCCGTGCATGGGTCTTCGGCGACGACCTCGACACCGACCAGATCGTCCCGGGCCGCTACGCGCCATTCATGGTCGGTCAGGACAAGTTCCATACGTACGCGTTCTGCGACGCGCGTCCCGGCTTCGCGAAGGACGTTCGCCCCGGCGACATCCTGGTCGGCGGTGAGAACTTCGGCTGTGGCTCGTCGCGCGAGTACGCGGTCGCTGCTCTCGCGAAGCTTGGCGTGGGCGGCATCGTTGCGAAGAGCTTCGCGCGGATCTTCTTCCGCAACTGCGTGAATCTCGGGATCCCGGTGCTCGAGTCGCCCGACGCGGTGACGCGCGTCCGCGACGGTGACGACGTCACGCTCGACATGGCTGATGGCGTCGTCCGCACCGCAAACGGCGACGTCGCGCTGCGTCCGCTCGCGCCGTTCGCGCGCGACATCCTCGATGCGGGCGGCGTCGTCGCGTACCTGCGCGCGCACGGAGACTTTCCCGCCGTCGGCTGATGGCAGTAGGCTCGCGCGCATGAGTGAACCGATCGAGCTCGTGAAACTCGAAGAGCAGCAGGTCGTCACGTTCCGTAAGACCGTGCCGCAGTCCGGACTGGGACAGTGGTTCGCCGAGGTCTTCCCGACGCTCTTCACCGAGATCGTCGGCCAGGGCGCGAACCCGGCCGGTGCGCCGTTCGCGCGCTTCTACAACGAGGACCGCGAAGCGTTCGACACCGAGGCCGGGATCCCGTTCACCGGGAAGGTCAAAGCGCCAGAAGGCGCGAAGGTCACGACACTACCCGGAGGCGAGGCCGCGAAGACCGTCCACATCGGGTCGTACGAGACCCTGTCGGAGGAGTACGGGCGGCTCGATGAGTGGCTCCGCGAAAAGGGGAAGAAGCCCGGCGTCGGACCGTGGGAGGTCTACGTCGACGACCCCGACAAGACGCCGCACGAGAAGGTCCGCAGCGAGGTGTACTGGCCCCACGGCCGCTGAGCGCTTAGGCGACACGTAGCAGTTAGGCGCGCCGATGCGGACGCCGAAACAGAGCCAACGGGCGACGATCTACAGGTGATCGCGCGCCTGTCGCTCCTCATCGCTCTCGTGATCGGCGGGTCGCTCGTGCGTGCGTCGCCCGCCGCCGCATGTAGCGCGGGTCCAGACTTTGATACGGCTGTGGCGACGCAGCTCTTGGTCCGCGGCAAGATTCGCGCGGTCGAGATAGGCGCGGTCAGCATGGGCGACTTCCGCGAAGCCACCGTCACGCTCGACGTCGCTTGGACCTATCGCGGTGAGCGCTACGCACAGGTGCGCTACGTCGATCGCGCGAGTGTCGCGGTCTTGAAGGATCCCCGCACTGGACGCGACACCGTCTTCTATGCGGGCGGTAGCGGCGCGTGCGGCACGATCGACTTCGACCCAGTGGGGAAGCACGCACTGATCGCGCTCGCGCGCGGTGAGGATGGGCGCTGGTACGCCAACCGCTTGTACGGTGCGATCTACCTGGATGCTGCCGATCACGGCGCGTACCGGTGGCTGCTCGAGCGGCACGGCGTGCGAGTTCCGTTCCTGGCGTTCACGAGCGAAGCGCTGGTGCCTTGGGCGGCCCTCGTCCCGTGATCGCAGCGGCCCGGCGGGTCGTTGCCCGCCGGGCCACAGGTCTACTGGTCTACCCGAGGGTCAAGGGACAGGAACGCGTCGACCCTGTGTGTAACGCCAGATCAAGAGCACCACGATGGCTCCGACGATGGAGCCGATCCAGCCAGCGGTCGGGGGCGGAAGGGCTGCGCTGCCCTGGAACAAGAGCTGTGCGAGATAGCCTCCGACGAACGAGCCGACGATGCCAAGAACGATGGTGGTGACCCAGCCCATCGGGTCCGGGCCAGGCACGAGGAAACGCGCGATGATGCCGACGACGGCACCGAAGACGATCCACATGACGATGGTGTTGAGGTCCACTTGGTCCTCCTTTCACGCGTGATGGCCATCCATCACGCAGGACACGTGCCACCGAGCAAGCGAAGCCATTTTTGGTCGGCGCTGATTTCGCTGCGGAGCAAGTGCAGTGGGTGTCGCGCGGCGCTATCTGGGCAGGTCGATGACGACCGGCGTCGATCCGCGCGCCCAGGACGAAAGCCGCTTTCCTTGCTTCCAGCCCATGTATTTGCCGTCGAGGAGCTCGCGCGCCCGCTGATCCTCAGCGCCGGCGCGTGCGACACGCGCGCGAGCTTGCGTGCTCTGGCTGCCGACCTGGACGCGCACGTCGCCGTTCCTCCGGATGTTGCGGAGCCAGTCGGCGCGGTCGCCGCCGCCCGAGAGCATGAACATGCGCCCGCCCTCGATCGCGAACCAGATCTCGATGCGGTGCGGTTTTCCGCTCTTGCGTCCGGTCGTCGTGAGGTACGCGAAGTCCTCTCCTGAGAGGCGCTCGAACACGCTTCGACGCTACCGCACCGCACCCGACCAGACTGTCTCGACCGCTACAAGGCTGAGGACCGCCATCGCCACCGCCGTGCCGAAGCCCACGTAGAACGGACGCGGGCCGATCGAACGCAGCTCGGCTAGGCGCGTCGAGAGGCCGACGCCGGCGAGCGCGACGAGAATGCAGGCGCGCGCGACCTCGTCGATCGGTGCGGCCAGGCCGCGGTCGATGACGCCCGTCGTGCGGAGCAGCGCCATCGCCAGGAATCCGAGGACGAAGAGCGGGAACGCGCGAAGCGCGCCGGCCCGGACCGCCTCTTCCTTTGCAGGTGCGTGCGAGCGGCCCCACCACCAGGCGATGAGGAGGATGAGCGGCGCCATCAGCGTGTTGCGCACGAGCTTCACGACGGTCGCGACGTCGCGCGCGAGGGCGTCGTACGCGCTGCCCGCCGCGACGACCTGGCTCGTGTCATTCACGGCGACGCCGGCCCACAGGCCGAAGTGCGTGCTCGCCATCCCGAGAAGGTGACCGATGAGCGGGTACGCGAACACCGCAAGCGTGCCGAAGAGCGTGATCGTGGCGACGGCGAACGACACTTCGCGCTCCTCGGCGTTGATGACCGGGGCGGTCGCGACGATGGCTGAGTTCCCGCAGACCGCGGTGCCGACGCCGATGAGGATCGCCAGGCGCGGCGGCAGTCTCATCGCGCGGCCCGCGATCATCGCCGCCGCGAACGCGACGGTCATCATGACCACCACCAGAACGAGTGCGCCCGCGCCGATCTGTGCGACGTCGCCGAGCGAGAGCCGCGCGCCGAGCAGGATGATCCCGAGCCTCAGGACGCGCTGCACCGTGAAGCGCAGCCCCGGCGCGGTCGAGCGGGGCAGGACGCCGCTGTTGGCGATGAGGATGCCGACGAGCACCGCGACGAGCACCTCGCTGATCACGCTGGGGAGGAGCTGCGCGGACACGCGCGCGACCACGGCGACGCCGATCGCGGCGAGCAGGCCGGGCGCGAGCGCGCTAACCCCGGGTAGCACGTGGGGCCAGGCTATCGCGTACCCACTCGGCGACGGCCGTCGTCATGCGCTCGCGCGCGGCCGCCGGCTCGAAGTCGTGGTCGCCGCCCTCGATCGTGACGAGCGTGTTCGTGACGCGCGCCTGCGTCAGCACCGGGCGGTAGCGCTCAGCATGATCGATCGACACCTCGCGGTCGCGCGAACCCCAGATGAGGAGCACGCGAGCGCGGGTGCGCGACAGCTCCGCGACGGGCTTCCACTTCTCGTCGGCCTGCGTGGGGATCGAGGCTGGGGCCGCCGCGAGCACCGCGCAACGGATGCGCGAATCGCGCCCTGCCGCGATCGCGGCGACGGTCCCACCGAACGAGAAGCCGACGACGCCGAGGCGCTCGGGGACCGACGGGTGCGCCTTCAGCAGACGGATCGCGCCGGCGGCGTCGGCGAGCGCGGAGTCGAGCGTCATGCGCGGTGGCTGGTGATCGCGGTACGCGAAGCGCAGCGCTGCCACGCCGCTCTCCGCGAGCGCCGCGCACGTCGCGAGGATGTGCGGCTGTTCGGGGTCCCCGCCGTAACCGTGCAGCACGGCGCATCCGCCGATCGCCGTCGTGTCTGGAAGATGTAGCACTCCTTCTATCTCACCGGTCGGCACACTGAACGACACGCGCTGCGGCGCCATGGGGCGGCGGTCAGCCCTCGGGTGTCGCCGCGGGTCGGGCCGGAACCTCGGGCATGGCGAGCATCTCGAAGACCCTCTTCCGGTCGTCGATCGGCGCGCGCGTGGCGATGAGCTCGAGGACCTTCTTGCGACCCCGCATCTTCCCGACGAGGATCGCGCCCACGAGCTTGTCCTTCAGGAAGAACAGCCGCTTGTAATTGCGGGGCTCGTACTCGACCTCGAAGAGCGATTCCGCCTCCGGCTCCTCCTCCGTCGTGACACCCATGACGGAGATGTTCGAATTGAACATGCCCGACGCGTACGTCGGCACCTCCACGTATGGCTGTTTCGCGCCGAGCATGTTCTTCGCAACGTGGCGTCCGTGGTTGATCGAGTTGTCCCACGTGCCCATGCGGTGGTGACGCTGCGACATCACGTCGTAGAACTCGGCCACGTCCCCCGCGGCCCACACGTCGGGGATGTTCGTCTCGAGGACCTCGTTCGTGAGGACGCCGACCTTCGTCTCGAGCGCGGTGCCCTTGAAGATGTCGATGTTCATCGTCAGGCCGAGGCCGACCGCCACCATGTCTGCCGTCGCGCTGAAGCCCTTCGAGCCGTAGACCTTGAGCTGCCCGTTCTGCTGCTCGAGACGTTCGATCGACTCCTCGTAGTGAAGGTGGACGCCGGCGTCCTGCGCGAGGAGCGAGACGACCTTGCCGCCCGGCTCGTCGAGCGAGCGCCGCAGGAACCACGGTCCACGCTGGATCCAGTGCGTCTCGAGCTTGCGGAACGCGAACGCCTCGGTGAGCTCGTAGCCGATGAACGACCCACCCATCACGACGGCGACCTTCGAGTCGGGGATACGCGCGACCATCGCCTTCGTCTCGTCGAAGTACTGGAAGTTGAAGAGGTACTTCGCAGCGTCCGCGCCGGGCACCTTCAGCGGGTTCGGGCGACCGCCGGTGGCGATGAGGAGCCGGTCGTATTTGATCTCGCCACCCGGATCCATCGCGACGGTCTTCTCCTCGAAGTTCACGTGCGTCACCTTCGTCTCGAGGCGGAGGTCGATCCGGTTCTTGTCGTGCCACTCCTGGTCACGGACGTAGACGCGCTGCTCGAGGAGTACGCCTTTCAGATACCGCGGCAGCGAGACGCGGTTGTAGAGCGTGTACTTCTCGTCGTCGATCATCACGATCTCGGCGGCCGCGTCGTCCTTGCGCAGCTGCTCGGCGCAGTACGTACCGGCCGCGCCGTTGCCGATGATCACGAAGCGGGTGGGGTTAGAGCTCAAGGCACGTCCTTTTGTGATGTGAAGGTGAGCCCAGTTTCGCGGAAGCCTGCGTCTCGCGTCTGGCGTGCCGCTTCCTTGTCTGTCTGGTGGACAAGCGGGATACCGTCAGCGACAAGGAGGGGAGTATGCGGTTCTTAATTGGGCGGCGTTCTTTTCGTCTGCTGGCTCTCGCGATCGCCTCTTTCGGACTGATCGGCGGAGGCTTGGCGCTTTCGGCCGGTCGAATCCCTGATGCCGACGGTGTCTTCCACGCCTGCTATCAAGCGTCGAACGGCGCGCTCCGACTCGTTGAGTCTGAATCACAGTGCGCCAAGAACGAGGTACCTGTGCGCTGGGACTCAGGCGGAGGCGCTGGAGGTGCCGGCGCGACCGGCGCGACTGGGCCTGCCGGCGCGACCGGGCCTGCCGGCGCAACCGGCGCGCAGGGTCCGGTCGGCGCGACCGGGGCGCAGGGGCCGGCTGGTGCCGCCGGGGCACCGGGACCTGCGGGCGCGACCGGCGCGCAGGGTCCAGCAGGCTCATCGGGAGCGACGGGCGCCACCGGGCCCGCCGGTCCGGGCGTCGAAACGCTGAGCTCGCTGAATGGTCTGCCATGCGGCGCGTCGGATGCCGGCACGACTCGAGTGGTCTACAACGGCGACGGCTCTGTCTCGATCTTCTGCGACGTCGCGCCGGATCCGAACGCGCGCGCGACGTTCACGTCGATCAGCGCATCGAGCAACCTTGTGTTCGCCACTTTCAGCAGGCCCGTCTGCCGCACGTCGTTCTGGGACCCGAGTGTTTGGGAAATCTCCGTGAACGGCACGGACGTTCAGGACGTGAGCGACGGGTTCCCGTTCTGCAACACAAGTGCGGACAACGGCGTGACGACCGCTGCGATCGTCCTCGTCAGCGCGTCGCCGAACGGCGCGCTCGTGACGACGACACTCACCTTCTTCGGCGCGTTCGGCCTTCAAGACTCGGCTGGTAATCCACCAATGGCTCCGCAGACACGCAGCACGACTGCCACGGCACCGGAAACAACGCGCCCGACGATCATCTCGGCCGCCGGTGCGGTCGGTGGCACGTCGCTCACGTTCACGTTCTCCGAGCCGGTGTACTGCTTCTTCTCGCTTAGCTTCGATTCGTCTGACTTCACCCTCACAGACAACAACTCGTCCACGGCTGACCCCATCGTTGTCGGTGCGGGCTCGAACGCCTGCGGAACGACGCAGACCACTGCGGACACGTCGTTCTCGGTCTCGCTGAGCTCGCCCTTGCCAGCCGAGCGCACCTACGTCGCGACCATCACGCCCGAAGCGAACGACATTCAGGACATCGTCGGCAACGACTTGGCCAACCCCACGATCTTCACCTTCACCACACCACCGGGGGACTTCACGGCGCCGACACTTACTGACACGCGCGTCGTGAACAACATCGGGACGACGGACTTCGGCGACATCGGCGATGCGTACTCGATCGCATTCAGCGAGCCGATGTCCGGGGCGGTCTTCGGCTCCATTAGCCTCCAGGACCCGGACGGCAGCACGGCGAGCCACACGTGCGGTGCGAACGCGTCATGCAGCTGGAACACTGCGGTGACAATGCTCACCGTGACCATCGTGACGCCCAC
>JBIOUD010000047.1:0-9903 GCA_044866725.1 Candidatus Limnocylindria bacterium
GCAACGCCTGAGGCTACGAGCGGGTGCGCGATCTGGAGCAGCAGCGCCGCCGTGCCGCCGAGCAAGATGAACGACTCGCGGTTCAACCGCCGCGCAACGGAGTCACGGGGAAGAATGCCGATGTCGCTCACGTCTCTAGTGTGACGAGCGACCGGCACCTTGACGGCGATGTTAGGTTACTAGCATCCTATGCCAGACGATGAGGTCAGACAGTTCAACGTCTACCTCCCGGCCGAGCTCATCCGCGACGTGAAGCACCTCGCGATCGACCGGGAGATGAGCCTGTCCGCCCTCGTCGACGAAGCGCTCCGCGAGTATCTCGCGGCCGCGAAGCGCAAGAAGGGGAGATAGCGATGGCCGTCACAGGGATCCACCACCTGCTCGTCGAGACGCACAATTGGGGGAAGTGCGCGAAGTTCTGGCAGGAGCTGGGCTGGACGCTCGCGGAGGATCACGGCACGTCGGGCAAGCTCGTCGCGGCCGGCGGCGGTGCGTACATCTGGCTGAACGAGGTGCCGAAGTCGAAGACGCCGGTGGTCGACGTGTACTTCGACCTCGAGGCCGAGGGCTTCGCGCCGAGGTCGCCGGTGCAGGTGGTCGACGCCCTCGCGGCGACGCATTGGGGTACGAAGCTCATGACCGTGCGTGACCCCGATGGCCGCATCGTGAGGCTGCAAGCGACCTAACCGACACCGTGTCTCGTCGACGTGGACTTACTATCGCGCCGGCTGTCGTCGCTCGGTGGGACGGGGGAGGCAATCATGCATCTTCGCGCGGTGCGCAGCGCCGCTACGGCGATCGTCGCATTCATCCTCGGGTCATCTGGCGTCACGCTCGCGCTGGCGAGCGGTGGCGTCATCACAGCCTGTTACCACACCGTGCATGGCAATCTCCGTATCGAGACCGCTAGCGCGCCGTGTGTTCCATCGGAGACGCGTTTGAGCTGGAGCGACCTCGGTGCCCCCGGTCCGCGCGGCGACACCGGACCGCAGGGCCCAACGGGTGCCACCGGTGCAACTGGCCCGAGCGGCACCACCGGTGCGACCGGCGCGACAGGTGCGACCGGCGCGACAGGTGCGACCGGCCCCGCGGGCCCGACGGGCGTCGGTGATGCGAGCCATCTATACGTGGTCGAAAACACCGTGGAGCTCCCTGTTGGCTTTGGCGGGTTCGCACGGAGAACGTTCATCGAGTTGACCGTGCCGGCCGGCACCTACGCCGTGAGCGGCGTCGTGCAGGTGGGAACGTCGCCGGCTTCGCCTGGCGTGTTGCTCGTGCAGTGCGTTATCACGCAAGACGGCGCCATCGCGTCGAATCAATCGCAGGGGTTGTACCAGCCACCGACGGCGACCGGGGTGATGCCACTGCAGGCGGTGGCCCTATCAGGCGCCGCGATGACCATCGGCGTCGCCTGCGGTGTAGACCTCGGCGGCTTCCCCGACCAGCCACTCATTGGCGTCGTGTTCGTCATGTCGCTCCAGGCCCTGGCCGTTGGAGGGATCAACTAGCGACGACCGCGCCTAGACTCGACGCATGCCCATCGATCGCCAGACCGTGGTTCACGCCGCCGATCTCGCGCGGATCGCGCTCAGCGACGCGGAGATCGAGCGCTTCACGGGACAGATCTCGGTCGTGCTCGACGCCGTCGATCGCCTGAAGGAGGTCGATACCTCCACCGTGCCGCCGACCGCGTCGGCGCTGCCGATCCACAACGTCGAGCGCGAGGACGAGCCGCGTCCCGGGCTCACGAACGAGGAGGCGCTCGCGAACGCGCCGAAGGGTGGCCGCGACGGGGAGTTCTTCCGCGTCCAGGAGGTCCTCGAGGCGCGATGAGCGAGCTCCCGGCCTCCATCGCCGACGCCGGAGCGCTGCTGCGAAAGCGCGCGACGACCTCCGCCGAGCTCACCGAGATCGCGCTGACCGCGGCGCACCGTGACACGTTCAACGCGTGGCTGCACGTCGCCGACGCGCACGCGCGCGCGCAGGCGCGCCAGGCGGACGAGCGGCTCGCGAAGGGCGACGCGTCACCGCTCCTCGGCATCCCCTGGGCCTGCAAGGACATCATCGGAACGAAGGGCATCCCGACGACCGCGGCGTCGAAGATCCTCGAGGGCTACAAGCCGCCGTACTCGGCGACGGTCGTCGAGCGTCTCGATGCTGCCGGCGCGGTGATGCTCGGGAAGACGAACCTCGACGAGTTCGCGATGGGCTCGTCGAACGAGAACTCCGCCTTCGGTCCGGTGCGGAACCCCTGGGACGTCACGCGCGTGCCGGGCGGAAGCTCCGGCGGCTCCGCGGTCGCGGTCGCGGCGGGCCAGGCGATGTTCGGCCTCGGTACCGATACCGGAGGCTCGATCCGCCAGCCGGGCGCGCTCTCGGGCGTCGCCGCGATGAAGCCGACGTACGGCCGCGTGTCGCGCTTCGGCGTCGTCGCGTTCGCGTCGTCGCTCGATCAGGTCGGCCCGTTCGGCCAGACCGTCGAGGACTGCGCGATCGTCTGCCAGGCGCTCTTCGGCAAGGACCCGAACGACGCGACGACGATGCCACTCGCGGTCGACGACCTTCGTCGCGACATCGGTAGGGGCGTGAAGGGGCTGCGCATCGGCGTGCCGAAGGAGTTCTTCATCGACGGCATGGAGAAGGACGTCGAGCGCGCGGTGCGCGAGGCGCTGCGCTGGTATGAGAAGGAGGGCGCCGAGCTCGTCGACGTGAGCCTTTCGCTCACCGACCACGGCCTCGCGGTCTACTACATCATCCAGCCCGCGGAGGCGTCCTCGAACCTCGCGCGCTACGACGGCGTGCGCTTCGGACGGCGCGTCGAGGGGAAGGATCTCCTCGACACGTACCGCCGGACGCGCGGCCAGGGCTTCGGCGCCGAGGTGAAGCGCAGGATGATCATCGGCACCTACGCGCTGTCGGCGGGCTACTACGACGCGTACTACGTGAAGGCGCAGAAGGTGCGCACGCTCATCAAGGCGGAATTCGACGCGGCGTTCGCGAAGTGCGACGCGATCGTGACACCGACGTCGCCGACCGTCGCGTTCAAGATCGGCCAGAAGGTCGACGACCCGCTCGCGATGTACCTCAACGACGTCTTCACGCTCCCCGGCAACATCGCGGGACTCCCGGGGATCTCTATACCGTGCGGGTTCTCCCAAGACGGATTGCCTATTGGACTCCAGATCATGGCGAACTCGTTCCAAGAGGCGACGATGTTCCGTGTCGCCGCGGCGTTCGAACGCGCGACGGCGTTCCATCAGGCGAGGCCGGAGGCAGCATGAAGACGCTTCGTCCGCTCACGAACAAGCGCGTCTCGGCGATCCCAGCGAGCGGCATCCGCCGTTTCTTCGACCTCATCGCCGGCGTCCAGGGCGCGATCTCGCTCGGCGTCGGCGAGCCGGACTTCGTCACGCCCGAGGGGTTCCGCGAGGCTGCGATCCGGTCGATCAAAGAGGGGAAGACGAAGTACACCTCGAACTACGGCATCCGCCCGCTGCGCGACGCGATCGTCGCGCACACCGAGAAGCTTCGCGGCGTCCGCTACGACCCTGAGCGCGAGGTCATCGTCACGGTCGGCGTCTCGGAGGCCGTCGACCTCGCGCTGCGCGCCACGCTGAACGACGGCGACGAGGTGATCGTCGCCGACCCCTCGTACGTCGCGTATACGCCGGGCATCATCCTCGCGGGCGGTGTCCCGGTCCCGGTGCCGACCGAGGAGGACGAGGACTTCCGCCTCACGCCCGCAGCGGTCGCGCGGGCGATCACCCCACGTACGCGCGCGATCCTGCTCGGCTTCCCGAACAACCCAACTGGCGCTGTGCTGACCGAGAACGACGTCGCTGGCATAGCGCAACTCGCCGTGGAGCACGACCTCCTCGTGTACGCCGATGAGATCTACGACCGACTCGTGTACGGCACGGAGCACCACTCCATCGTCGGTCTGCCCGGCATGAAGGAGCGGACGATCTACCTGACCGGCTTCTCGAAGTCCTACGCGATGACCGGGTGGCGCGTCGGCTATGCGTGCGCGCCGGCCGAGATCGTCGAGCAGATGATGAAGATCCATCAGTACACCGTGATGTGCGTCCCCACTGCTGCGCAGTACGCCGCGCTCGAGGCGCTTCAGCATGGCGAGCCCGAAGTCCAGCGCATGGTGAAGGCGTACGACGAGCGCCGGAAGTTCATGTGGAAGCGGTTCAACGACATGGGCCTCCACTGCTTCGAGCCGCGCGGCGCGTTCTACTGCTTCCCGAACATCACCTCGACCGGGATCTCGGATGACGAGTTCTGCGAGCGGCTCCTCAAGGAGGAGAAGGTCGTCGTCGTGCCGGGGAACGCGTTCGGCGAGCGGGGCAAGGGTCACGTGCGCGCGTGCTACGCGTCCTCGATGGAGCAGATCGACGAAGCCTGCGATCGCATCGAGCGCTTCATCGCGCGCATCTAGCCGATGGGGACCCGCTACGAGGACCAGCCGGTCGAGCAGTGGGCCGGTCCGGAGTCGCTCGACCCCACGCCGGTGTGGAAGCAGTACGTCCTCGTCGCGCTCCTCGCCATCGCGTCGCTCGTACTCGTGATCATCGTCGCGCTCGCCGCGCTCGCGCCCGAGCTCGCGACCCCACCGGCGCTCGCGCCCGGTGATCGGCTCGTGCTCGCCGCGAGCGACCTCGCCGGCGGCAACCTCGCGGTGCGCCGCTATGGTCCGCCGCTCGTCAGTGACGACCGCGCCTTCTGGCTCGTGCGATCGAACGGCACGTACTACGCGCTCCTCGCGCGGTGGTCGCCGCGTGTCGGCGATGCGCCGTGCGACGTGGCGCCGATCGGCGCGCCGGGCTTCCAGGCCTCCTGCGCGGGCGTGACGTACGCCTTCAATGCCGCGGGAGACGCGGTCCAACCGACGGGCGGCCAACGACAGTCCACGCGCGGGCTCGACCGATATCTTGTGTCGGTGAGCGGTGAGCGCCTCATCGTGAATCTCAGCCGCGTCATCGAAGCGGCGGAGCGGACCGGCGGACCGATCCCGACGGGGATCCCGCAGCCGCAGGCGACGCCATGACGACGCCGTACGAGATCGTCATCGGGATCGAGTGCCACGTCGAGCTCGGGACGCGATCGAAGATGTTCTGCGCGTGCTCGGCGAAGTGGTTCGGCGCGCCGGCGAACTCGCTCGTGTGTCCGGTGTGTCTCGGGCTCCCCGGTGCGCTGCCGGTGCCCAACCGACATGCCATCGAGCTCGCGATCACCGCGGGGCTCGCGCTCAACTGCGAGGTGCCGGAGCACACGAAGTTCGACCGCAAGAACTACATGTATCCAGATCTTCCGAAGGGCTACCAGATCTCGCAGTACGACCTGCCGTTCAACGTAAAAGGCTGGATCGAGATCCCCGTCGGCGACGCGATGAAGCGCGTGCGCATCCATCGCGCGCATCTTGAAGAGGACACCGCGAACACGAAGCACGGCGAGGGGTACGCGCTCATCGACTTCAACCGCTCAGGCGTCCCGCTCCTCGAGATCGTGAGCGAGCCCGACATGAGCTCGGTCGACGAGGCCGTCGCCTACGCGACCGCGCTCCGCGAGGTCATCGTCGGCGCCGGCGTCAGCGAGATGCGGCTCGAGGAAGGCGCCGGACGCTTCGACGTGAACGTGTCCATCCGCTTCACCGAGGATGGGAAGACCGTGTGGCCGCCGCAGAGCGAGATCAAGAACCTCAACTCATACCAGGCGATCCGCGAGGCCGTGCCGTTCGAGGCCGAGCGGCTCTGGCGCGACTGGCAGGACGGCGGTGAGATCCGCACGCGGAAGGGAAAGATCACCGTCGGCTGGAGTCCCGAGCGGAAGCAGACGTTCCTCCAACGCTCGAAGGAGGACGTGCAGGACTACCGGTATTTCCCGGAGCCGGACCTCGTGCGCTTCGAGATCTCGCGTGACCTCGTCGCGAAGCTCAAGAGCGCCATCCCTGAGCTGCCGACGCAGCGCCGCGCGCGTTTCGTGAAGGACTACGGGCTGTCGGAGTACGACGCGCGGGTCCTCGTCTCGGACCGCGACCTCGCGAACTTCTACGAGGACGCCGTGAGGTCGGCGGGCGGCGAACCGAAGGCCGTGGCGAACTGGGTCACCGGCGAGGTCCTGCGATACGTGAAGAGCGATGGCGGGTCGATCGCGCGGACGAAGATCCGGCCGGAGCACATCGGGTCGCTCGTGAAGCTCGTGAAGACCGGCGCGCTCTCGTTCTCCTCGGCGAAGGATGTCTTCGCCGAGGTCATCGCTTCCGGCAAGGAGCCCGAGGCGGTCGTGCAGGCGAAGGGTCTCGCGCAGGTCAGCGACGAGTCCGCGATCGCCGCCGCCGTCGACGCCGTGCTCGCCGAGAACCCGAAAGCCGTCGCGGACTACAAGGCCGGCAACCAGCGCGCGCTCGGCGCGCTCGTCGGTCCGGTCATGAAGAAGATGGGCGGCAAGGCGAATCCGGCCGTCATCAACAAGGTGCTGGTCGCGCGCATCGACCGTTAGGCCTTAGCGGTGCCGGGGTTCGCGTACTGCGGGCGCGCTCGGGCGGTAGACCTGGACCGTCACTCCGTCGAAGCCTCGTCGTGGAAGAGCGGCACGGCCCATCCGCCCCGCTCGAATCCGCCGCTCCGGTCCTCGTCCGCGCCGCCCAGTCCTTGCATCACGCCATCGAGCGAGACCTGCGTGACCGTCCTGAGTTTCATGAGCGGCGGCGTCTTCGGTCGGCGTCCGGCGGCTCCTCGCCGAACTGCCCGAGCTCGCTCATCGGATCACGCCAGTGCACGAGTCGCTCGCCCGCCCAGCGCACGCGACGGCCGCGTTTGAACCAGCGTGTCCGCATCACGAGCCAGAGCGCGCCGAACGGCAGGACCAGGAAGGAGCCCGCGATCGCGTAGCCGACGACGCTAGTCCAGTCGGGCATACCCGGGCACGGTCAAGAAGTCGACGAAGTCGCTCGAGAGCGCCACCTGATCGAAGAGCGACGCGGCTTCGTCGTAGTGCCCCTTCGCAAATCCATCGCCGACGGCGGTCTTGATCTTCGCGAGCTCCTCGTCGCGGATCCTCCGCACGAGCTCCGCGGTGACGGTCGGACCCTCCGCGAGCTTCACGCCGTGATGGACCCACTGCCAGACCTGCGAGCGGGAGATCTCCGCGGTCGCGGCGTCCTCCATGAGGTTGTTGATCGCCGCGGCGCCGGTGCCGCGCAGCCACGAGGCGATGTACTGGATGCCGACGCTCACGTTCGTGCGCAGGCCCGCCTCGGTGATCGTCGCCCCGGGGATCGTCACGTCGAGCAGGCCCTCGGGCGCCGCCGGGACGTCGGGCCGTTGCCGCGTGAGCTGGTTCTTGCGGTCGCCGAGCACGCGGTCGAACTCGGTCATGGCCGTCTCGACGAGATCGGGATGCGCGACCCATGTGCCGTCGAAGCCATCGGTCGCCTCGCGCTGCTTGTCGTCGCGCACCTTCGCGAGCGCCGTCTCCGTGACCTTCGGGTCGCGGCGGTTGGGGATGAACGCGGCCATGCCGCCGAGCGCGAACGCGCCGCGGCGATGGCACGTCTTCACGAGGAGCTCGGTGTACGCGCGCATGAAGGGCACGGTCATCGTGACCTGCGCGCGGTCGGGCAGGATGAACTCGGGTCGCCCGGCGAACTTCTTGATCATCGAGAACATGTAGTCCCAGCGGCCGGCGTTCAGTCCGCCGGAGTGATCCTTCAGCTCGTAGAGGACCTCATCCATCTCGAACGCGAGCGTGATCACTTCGACGAGCACGGTCGCCTTGATCGATCCGCGCGGGATCTTGAGGGTGTCCTGCGACCACTTGAAGATCTCGTTCCACAGCTTCGCCTCGCGGTAGCTCTCGAGCTTGGGGAGGTAGAAGTACGGGCCGGTGCCCTTGTCGAGAAGGCGGCGCGCGTTGTGGAAGAAGTACAGCCCGAAGTCGAAGAGCGCGCCGGCGATCGGCGATCCGTCGACGATGAAGTGCTTCTCGTCGAGGTGCCAGCCGCGCGGACGCACGACGAGCGTCGCGAGGTCCTCGTTCAGCTTGTAGGCCTTGCCCTCGGGGCTGGTGAAGTCGATCTTCCGCTCGATCGCGAGGGTGAGGTTGTGCTGCCCCTCGAGGAGGTTGCGCCACGTCGGCGTGTTCGCGTCCTCGAAGTCGGCCATGTAGACGGACGCGCCTGAGTTCAGCGCGTTGATGACCATCTTGCGGTCGGTCGGTCCGGTGATCTCGACCTTGCGGACCTGCAGGTCTCGCGGCGCCTCCGCGACCCTCCAGTCCGCGGCGCGGTAATCCACCGTCTCCCTCGGGAACGAGAGCGTCGCGCCGGCGCGGAGCTCCCGCCAGCGCTCCTGCCGGGTCTCCAGGAGACCCTGCCGCGGCGGGTCGACCTCACGGTGGAGACGCGTGAGGAAGTCTTTGGCCTCGGGGGTAAGGAGGTGTTCCGCGAGTCCGCGTGTCTCGGAGTCGTGTGACGGAGCGCGCACCTCGGCGGGCGACATCGCCATCGCCCGTATCCTCGCATAGCGCGATGGCCGCAGGTTTTCAGCTGGAGGGAAGGCGAGCGCTCGTTACGGGGAGCGCGCGCGGTATCGGCCGCGCCGTCGCGCTGGCGCTGGCCGACGCGGGCGCCGACGTCGCTGTCACATCGCGGAATGGCGACGACGCCGAGCCGATCGCCCGAGAGATCCGGGCGAAGGGCCGGCGATCGCTCGGTCTGCTTCTCGATGTGCGACATGCGCGGTCCATCGCCGTCGCGTTCGAGCGGCTCGACCGTGAGCTCGGCGGGCCGGACATCCTCGTGAACAGCGCCGGCGTGAACGTGCCGCAGGACCTCGCCTCCCTCGACGACGCATCGTGGGACGCGGTCGTCGACACCGATCTCAAAGGACTCGTCTTCGTCACGCAGGCCGCGGCGCAGCGCATGATCGCGGCGAAGCGCGGCGGCCGGATCGTGAACATCGCGTCGATCTACGGGGCCGTCGGACGCCGCGAGCGCGTCGCGTACTCCGCGGCGAAGGGTGGCGTGGTGAACGTGACGCGATCGCTCGCGCTCGAGCTCGCGCCGCACGGGATCACCGTGAACGCCGTTGGCCCCAGCCTCATCGAGACCGACATGACCCGCGAGCGCCTGCGCACCGTGCCGGGATTCCGCGACGAAGAGATCGCACGGACGCCCCTGGGGCGCCTCGGGACGCCTGAGGAGGTCGCCGCGGCGGTGCTCTTCTTCGCCTCGCCCGGGGCCGGGTTCATCACCGGGCAGACCCTGCTCGTCGACGGTGGAACGTCAGCGCATTGATTCCCCCGTTCGGCGGTCACTGCCTCATGCTTTCGCCTATTAGAAAAGTGAGGGTAGTCAGCACCGAGCGGGGGAGGCCGAGGTGACGAGTGCGCCGATGACGTCACCGGTCGAGGCCACGCTTCGCATCCTCCTCAACAGCATCCCGTTCCTCATGGGCGCGGCCGTCGTGCGACAGCCGCCCGGGAGCGATGGCGTCGTCTCGTCCGTCGGCCGCATGCCGTGGTTGCACGATCGCCGCCTCACCACGCTGCAACTGCCGGACGACACGCTCCCGTCGAACCGCGCGGTGGCGCTCGACTGGCCCGTCCCGTTCCAGGCGGAGTGGGTCGGCGCCCCGCCACGGCTGCTCATCTCGCGTCTGGTGTTCCAGGGCCGGACCGTCGGCGTCCTCCTGGGCACGCTCATCACGCGCGAGCCGCTGAGCCAGCAGACGCGCGAGGCGCTCGATCTCTCGGGCGAGCTCATCGCCTCCGCCGTCGCCGGCGAGTCCGCATACGCGATGGCCGCGCCGCCACCGCCGGAAGTCGAGCAGCGGCCGATCGACGCCGCCGTCATCCCCGAGCCGGTCGCGGTCGGCGCCGCGACCATGACGACCGAGC
>JBIOUD010000048.1:0-17500 GCA_044866725.1 Candidatus Limnocylindria bacterium
GGGATGGAGATCGCCTACGCGAAAGAAGACCTCGAGCGCTACTTCCACTCCGCGCTCGAGGCTGGCACCGGGCGCGTGCTCGTCGACAAGTACCTGCGCGGGAAAGAGGTGGAGGTCGACGCGGTGAGCGACGGCGTCGACACGCTCGTCGCCGGGATCATGGAGCACATCGAGCGTGCCGGCGTGCACTCCGGCGACTCGTACGCGGTGTACCCGGCGCAGAACCTCGCGCCAAATGAGCGCGATGTCATCGTCGCGCTCACGACGCAGATCGCGAAGGCGCTGCCGGTCAAAGGACTTCTCAACATCCAGTTCATCGTCGAAGAGGGACGCGTGTGGGTGCTCGAGGTGAACCCGCGCAGCTCGCGCACCGTGCCGTTCCTCACGAAGGTCACCGGCGTGCCGCTCGTCTCTCTTGCGGTCGCGATCTCCATGGGCTCGACGCTCGCGGCCGAGGGTTACGCGCGCACGGACGGGATCTGGCCCGAGACGCCGCTCGTCGCGCTCAAGGCCCCGGTCTTCTCGATGGCGAAGCTCCTCGACGTCGACACGTACCTCGGCCCCGAGATGAAGAGCACCGGCGAGGTCATGGGCGTCGACCGGAGCTTCGCTCCGGCCCTCTGGAAGAGCCTTGTCGCCGCGGGCCTCGCGCCGATGCCGAGCGGCGACGTCCTCATCACCGTGGCAGACAAGGACAAGGAGGAGGTCGTGCCGATCATCGAGGGCTTCCACTGGCTCGGGTACGACCTCGTCGCGACGCGCGGCACGGCCGCGCTCATCCGGTCGCTCGGGATCGACGTGCGCGAGATCGAGAAGCTCTCCGAGGGGACCGACGCGATCCTGGGCGTCATCCGGTCCGGGCGATGCGCGGCCGTCGTGAACACGCCGACGCTCGGGAAGACCGTCGACCGCGACGGCTTCCTCATCCGCCGCGCCGCGGTGGAGGCCCGCGTCCCATGCCTCACGTCGCTCGACACGGCGCTCGCGGTCGTGACCGCGCTGCGCGCGTCGGCGGTCGCGTACGACGTGGCGCCACTCACCGAGTACCGTTCACCAGCGGCCACGACGGCCGCCGAGTAGAGGGGGAAGACATGTCGGCCATCTATCACGACGGCAATCGCGATCTTCAGGAGCGCTTCGACACGCGGCGCATCGCGGATCGCATCGAGGAGGTCCTGCTCTCGGATGAGATCTCATCGCACGACAAGGCCTTCATCGAATCGCGCGACATGTTCTTCCTCGCGACGGCGGACGACGCCGGTCTCCCGAACTGCTCGTACAAGGGCGGCGAGCCGGGTTTCGTGCGCGTTGTCGACGAGCACACCGTCGCTTTCCCGAACTTCGACGGCAACGGCATGTACCTCTCGATGGGCAACGTGCTCGTGAATCCGGCCGTCGGCATGCTGTTCATCGACTTCGAGCGCGGGCACCGCATGCGGCTCAACGGGAACGCGACGATCGACCCGAACGACCCGCTCATGGCCGAGTACCCGGAGGCGCAGTTCATCGTGCGGGTTCGCGCGCGCGAGGTGTTCCCGAACTGCCCGCGCTACATCCACCGCTACCAGCTCGTGCAGCGCTCGCGGTTCGTACCGAAGAAGGGCAAGGCGACACCGGTGCCGTCCTGGAAGTGCGCCGACTGGTCCGCCGATGCGCTGCCCGCGAACGACCCCGCGCGCGACCCGACGCGCGAGGTGATCTGAGTCGCGGGCGTGATGCGCGAATGACGGCGAAACGCACCGACGCGCAGAAGTGGTCCGTGAGCGGCGCGGAGTACGGCCTGACGCTCTCTGGACTGACGCTGAACCTGCTCGTTCGCGACATCGAGCGCAGCCTGCCCTTCTATACCGACGTGCTCGGGTTCCGCGACATCCACCACGATCCGGATTTCGCGGCGCTCCAGCGCGAGGGCATCAAGCTCACGTTGCACGCCGACCACACCTACGCCGCGCAGCCGTGGGCGCCGCGCCTCGCCGAGGCGGGGAAACGGGGATTCGGCGCGGAGATCCGCATCCTCGGGATCGCGCCCGAGGGCGCCGAGCGGCGCGCGCGCGAGCATGGCTTCACCGTGCTCCATCCGACGACGGAATGGTCCGGTCACGGCTGGCGCGACTGCATCCTCGAGGACCCCGACGGCTACACGTTCGCGGTGGGGGTGCCGCGGTGATCGTCGCGCCGAGGCGCGCGGAGTGATCCTCGAGGAAGGCCGCGTAATCGCGAACACGCAGATCGGTGAGCTCGGCGCGCTCGTCGCCGTGCACGCGCCGGGCATCGCGGAGCGCGCGAGCGCGGGGCAGTTCGTGCACGTTCGTCCCGGCGTCGGGTGGGATCCGCTCCTGCGCCGTCCGTACTCGTTCTGCCGCATCGACCGCCGCGGCGGCGAGATCGAGCTCATCGTGAAGCCGCTCGGGCCCGGCGGGGAGTGGATCGCCGAGCGGCGCCCCGGCGACACGCTCGATCTCCTCGGTCCGCTCGGCACGGCGTTCGTCGTGCGGCGCGACACGAAGAACTTGCTGCTCGTCGCGGGTGGAACGGGCATCGCGCCGATGCGCGTCATCGCCGAGCAGGAGGCGACGCGGCGCAACGTCACGCTCGTCTTCGGCGGCCGCGGCGTCGCGTACCTCTGGCCATCGGACCGCCTGCCGGCGTCGGTCGAGTACGTCACGACGACCGACGACGGCTCGTTCGGCGTGAAGGGTCGCGTCACCGACGTGCTCCCGGGCCTGCTGTCGTGGGCCGATCAGCTCTTCGGCTGCGGGCCGTGGGCGATGCTCGCCGCGCTCGGCCGTATGCGCGACGACGCCGTGCGCGGTCCCACCGTGCCCGGGCGCGCGGTCCTCGCCGATGCGCAGGTCGCCGTCGAGCAGCACATGGGCTGCGCGATGGGCGTGTGTCGCGCGTGCGTCATCGTGACGAAGCCCGGCAACGCACGCGTGTGCCGCGAGGGTCCGGTCTTCGCGCTCGGCGACGTGCTCTTCGAGCAGGGCGAGCCCGCGACCGTGGGGGTGCGCTGATGCCGTGGCGCCGGCCGCGGAGGAACACGGAGCGCTTCAGCACCCAGCGCGAGTCGCCCGAGGAGCGCCTCGATCGCGCGAGCGAGGAGGAGGCTGAGGGCGACGTCGTCGAGCTCGCCGAGATCGATGGCGCGAGCATCGTCGAGGCAGCGACCGGCGAACCCGACGAGGACACCAAGGCACCATCCATCACCATCGATGTCGATCGCGTGACTGAGGCGAGCTACGTCTCGTCGCGTGCCGAAACGCGTGCCGAGCACGGCGTGGATCTCGAGGTGGATGCCGCGCGCGGCCTGCACCTGAAGAATCCGGTGCTGACCGCGTCGGGGACGTTCGGCCAGGGCGTCGAGTACGCGGAGCTCATCGACGTCTCGCGCCTCGGCGCGTTCGTGAACAAGGGGACGACGCCGAACGCGCGGCCCGGGAACCGGCAGTACCGCATCGCCGAGACGCCCGCCGGGATCCTGAACTCGATCGGGCTCGAGAATCCCGGCGCGGTCGAGGTCGCGCGCACGTACGGGCCGAAGTGGGCCAAGCTGCGCGTGCCGGTCATCGTGAACGTCGCGGGCTACAGCGTCGACGACTACGTCTTCGTCATCGACGCGCTCGCGCAGACGCAGGGCGTCGTCGCGTTCGAGCTCAACGTCTCGTGTCCGAACGTGCAAGGCGGCATGCTCTTCGGCTGCGATCCCGACCTCGCGGGCGAGATCACCCGCGCGGCGCGCCAGGCCACGGATCTGCCGCTCATCGTGAAGCTCACGCCGAACGCGCCGGACGTCGTCGCGGTCGCGCGCGCGTGCGAGCAGGCCGGCGCTGACGGGCTCACCGCGATCAACACGGTGCTCGGCATGCGCATCGACGTCGCGAAGAAGCGCCCGGTCCTCGGCACCGGCAGCGGCGGCCTCTCCGGCCCGGCCATCCGACCGATCGCCGTGCACATCACCTATCAGGTCGCGCAGGCGGTCTCCATCCCGATCATCGGCGCGGGCGGCATCACCGACACGCGCGACGCCCTTGAGTTCCTCATGGCCGGCGCGTCCGCGGTGCAAGTGGGCACGGCGACGTTCGCGGATCCGACCGCGCCGATCAAGGTGATCGAAGGCCTCGCCGCCTACGTGAAGGAGCAGGGCCTCTCATCGATCCGCGACGTCATCGGTCAGGCGCTGCCACATGCCTGACGCGCTCTCGTTCGGACCATTCCTCCTCCTCGACAAGGCGACGCGGGAGCGGCTCACGGCGCTCTCGACGCCCCGCACGCTGAAGCAGGAGGAGACGCTCATCGAGGAGCGCGACGAGAGCGACGACGTCTTCGTCGTCATCGACGGCTCGGTGCGCATCACAGCGCGTGGCGAGGGCCGCACGCTCGCGATCGTCGGCGCGCCGGCGATGGTCGGCGAGATGGCCGTGGTGAACGAGCAGCAGCGCAGCGCCTCGGTCGTCGCGGACACGCCGTGCACCGTGCTGCGCATCCCCGGCAAGGAGTTGCGCAAGCTCATGTCGGCGCAGCCGCTCTTCGCGACCGCGATGCACGAGCGGACCGATCTGCTGCTCGCCGATGCGTTCCTCAAGAGAAAGAGCCCGGTCCGCGACCTCCCGGCCGAGATCGTCGCGGTGCTCACGTCGCGGTTGCGCCCGCGCGAGCTCGCGCCCGACCAGCTCATCGAAGGGAACGACGACGACCTGTACCTCGTGCGGCGCGGCGCGGTCGAGAACCTCGGCGACGGGACGCGCACGCCCCCGGGCGAGTTCGTGCAGCGGCTGCGCGGCGAGCGCTACGCCGCGGCGGGCGAGACGTGGCTGTACGAGCTCCGCATGGCCGACGTCGCGATGGAGATCATCCGCCACCAGGAGCGCGTTCGTAGCATCGCCGCACGGCTCGGGGATGACGCGCGAGTGAGGGCCAACCGCGGCGTGGTCTCCGTGAGCGATGCGAACCTCGGCGGCGCGCTCGTGCACGACGCGACGCATCGCGCGGTCGTGTCGGAGCACGTCGCCGGGGTGCTCGGTCGTCTCGACGGCGAGCACGACATCGCTCGGCTCGTGGCCGAGTCGAAGCGAACGCGCGGCGAGATCGTCGAAGGGCTTGCCATGCTGGTCGCCGCGGGGCTCGCCGACATCGCGGACTAACATCGCCTGGTGCCCGAGAAGATGACGGCGACCGAGTCCTGGCGCCAGCACTTCGGCGCCCGCATGACCGCAGTGAACGGGCTGCTCGACGCGGCGACGAAGGACCTCACCCTTGAGCAGGTCAACCACAAGGAGCGCGACGGCGTGCTGAGCATCGCCTTCAGCCTCGCGCACGTCATCGGCGGCCAGGACCGCAACGTCGCGAGGCTTCTCGACAAAGGCCCGGTGCTCTGGGACAGCGGCGGCTGGGCCGCGCGCGTCGGCTACACCGGCGAGATGCCGCAGCGCGGCACGCCGATGAGCGTCGCGGAGAAGATCGAGTTCAAAGACTGGAAAGCGTGGCGCGAGTACCAGGCCGGGGTGTTCGCGCGGACCGGCTCGGCGATCGCGAACACGCCGCTCGAGCGCTTCGACGATGTCGTCATGACCGATCGACCCGACGCGATGAAGGGCTCGTTCCTCTTCGCACTCGTGCCATCCGGTCCCATCCGCCTCCTCGACGCGGTCGAGGCGTACCTCTTCCAGCACGCCTCACGGCATCTCGGCGAGATCGAACATGCGCGTGCGCTCGTCGGTCTGGGCGGGGTCTAGCCGCGAGCCGGGCTCGACCGCGCGCCGCTAACGACGCAGGACGAGCCCGATCTTGCCGAACGTCTGTCGCGGCTCGGCGAACACCTTTGCGCCGTCCGTTCCCTCGGCGACCTTGTCCGGCGTGTGGTTCTCCGCGCTGAACTCGATGACCGCCAGCTGCGAGAAGCGCTCGAGGAGCCGCCGAGCCATCTCGTGCACGAGCTCCTGGATCGACCTGCTGTTGAAGTCGTGGAAGGTGTGTTCGATGACGTTGCGGATGAGCCGTGGGTCGATGTGCCCGGTCCCCTCCGCCGCATCGCGCGCGTTCTCGTACTGCCAGTACGCATCCATGCGGATCGTGAGCGGACGGTCCTGCAGCTCGGGGAGCGTCGTGTAGTCGTCGCGCGCGAACGCCGCGAAGGAGCTGCCGGTCGTCTTGAAGAGGCGCATCCCTTCGATCCCGCTCCGCGCGTGCGTGACGGCGAGGTCGGATCCTTCGCGCGCGAAGTCGGCCTGCGCGCAGCAGGCGTCGGAGCGGGTCATCCGGAACACGACGTCGCTCCCGCCCTCGGCCTGGTGGCCTTCGTCGAGCGGGATCTCGTGGACGGTCACGCGGATGCGCTCCATCTGCGGATAGGTCGTGAGGAGGCGGTTGCCGAGGAACGCGACGTATGCCTCAAGTGAGCGCCCGGTGAAGTCCGCGGCCGTCCGGTAGACGAAGTTCTTCATCGTGTCCGTTGCGACGACCTCGCGGTTGTCGCCCTCGGTGTACGAGGCCTTGAACCGCTCGCCGAAGACGTCGATGTCGACCGACGCCGCGAAGGGCGGGTCGGGTCGCGGCCGCGTCTCGAAGAACACGACCCGCGTCTTCCCGTAGCGGATCTCCATGCTCACGGTGTCGCGGCGCTCGCCTTCCGCAGCCGGTCGAGCGAGATCGCGAGGAACTCCTCTATGCCCGTGCGCAGTTCGGACTCGCGCGAGCGCGTGATGCGATCGCGAAAGACGGGGATGATCTGCTCCTTGCTGCGCCCGTTCACGAACACGACGAAGCGGAAGCCGAACTTGCGCTCGTACTCGTCGTTCAGCCGCTGGAGCTCGGCGACGACCTGCGGATCGCGGTCGGTGCCCTGCTCCTTCACCGAGAGCTCCGAGAGCGCGCGCACGTCGTCGCCGATCCGCGGGTGCGCATTCAGCGTCGCAATGATTTCGCCCTGGCGCATCGCCGAGAGGATGTCGCGCGCCTTTCGGACGATCTCCTCGGGTGCGTCGGGCGGCTGCACCTGCTCGAGAAGCCTCGCCATGAGTGCGGGGCTGCGCTCGAAGATGCTCATGAGGTCCCAGAGCATCAGCTGCCCCGGTACGACGTGACGCCGAACCGCGACAGGAGCAGGGGGACATGCGTGTGCCCGTCGGCGAGCGTCACGTCCAGCGTGACCTGGGCGAAGAACGCGTCCTTCATGTACTCACGCGTCTCGAACACGATGCGGTAGACGCCGGGCTCCAGGTCACGGCCGAGCTCGCGGATGCGACCGTCCGCGTCGGTCGTCGCCGCGCCGACGACCCGTGCGTCGCGCTGGGTCTCGAGGCGGACGCGGACGCCCGCCGCGGGCGCGCCCTTCGTCGTGTCGAGGACGTGCGTGGAGACCGAGGCCTTCGCCATCGGCGGCGTATCGTACGCCCGCGATGCAGATGCTTCGCATCAAGGCGGGGAAGTACACGTTCACGGCGCGGCTCGAGGAAGAGCTCGCGCCGAAGACGTGCGCCGCGATCCGCAAGCGGCTCCCGATCAAGAGCAAGCTCGTCCACGTGCGCTGGAGCGGCGAGTCCACCTGGGTGCCGATGGGCGAGGACCGTCTCGGCGTGGACTACGAGAACCACACGAGCTATCCCGCGCCGGGTCAGGTGCTCGTGTACCCCGGCGGCATCAGCGAGATGGAGATCCTCTTCCCGTACGGCTCGACGCACTTCGCGAGCAAGGTCGGGCAGCTCGCCGGCAATCACTTCGCCACGGTGATCGACGGCCACGAGCACCTCGCCGAGGTCGGCCGGCTCACGCTGTGGGAAGGCGCGCTGGACTTCTCGATCGAGCTTGCCTGACCTCGCGGTCCGCGGCGGCCGGGTCGTCACGTCGGACGGAGTCGTCGACGCGGACGTGATGATCCTGGATCGGACGATCCTCGGACTGGTCGCGCCCGGCACCGGAGACGCGCGGGATGAGATCGATGCGCGCGGGATGGTCGTGCTCCCCGGTGTCGTCGACGCCCACGTCCACGTGAACGAGCCGGGCCGCACGGAGTGGGAGGGTTGGCTCGCCGCGACGCGCGGCGCCGCGGCCGCCGGCACGACGACGATCGCGGATATGCCGCTCAACTCGCTCCCGCCGACGATCGACGCCGACGCGTTCGACGTGAAGTACGACATCGCGTCGGAGAACGCCGTCGTGGACTTCGCGCTGTGGGGCGGGCTCATCGACGCGGACGAGCGTCGTCTTCGCGACCTCGCGGAGTGCGGCGTCGTCGGCGTGAAAGCCTTCATGTGCCCGAGCGGCGTCGACGAATTCCCGCATCTGGCCGACGGCGCGCTCGAGCCCGCGCTCCGCGCGGCGGCAGACGCGCGCCTCCTCGTCGCGGTGCATTGCGAGGACGAGGCGACCGTTGCCGTGACCACGAAGCTTCTGCGGGGCGAAGGACGTCGCGATCGGCGTGCGTGGCTCGACTCGCGACCGGCTGAGGCCGAGCGCATCGCCATCACACAGCTCGCGAACGCGGCGCGTGCGGCCGGGGCCCGCGTCCACGTTGTTCACGCGTCCAGCCATGAAGCGCTCCGGGCCGTTGACGCTGCGATCGGATTCGGCGCCGACCTCACTGCCGAGACATGTCCGCACTACCTCACCTTCACCGCGGCTGACGTGGATCGCGTCGGGCCCGCGCTGAAGTGCGCGCCGCCGATCCGCGACGGGCAGCGCGACCAGCTGTGGCGGGACCTCATGTCACCGCCGGTCGCGTCGCGCCGGCGGATCGAGTTCGTCGCGTCAGACCACTCTCCCTGCACCGCTGCGCTGAAGAGGAATGGCGAGAGGGACATCTTCGCGGCCTGGGGCGGCGTCTCCGGCGTGCAGAGCCTCCTCCCGACGATGCTCACCGAGGGCGTGCACGCGCGTGGCCTCGCGCTCCCCGCGCTCGCGCAGCTCGTCGCCACACGACCTGCGAAGCGTCTGGGCATCTGGCCGCGCAAGGGCGAGATCCGCGCGGGCGGCGACGCGGACCTCGTGCTCGTCGACCTCGATCGCGAGTGGACACTCACCAAGGAGCAGCTCGAGACGAAGAGCGGCATCAGCCCGTATGTCGGCCGGCGCTTCAAGGGTCGGATCGCGCGCACGATCGTTCGCGGGCGTACGGTCTACGTGGATGGGAAGGTCACCGGCGCTCCCGGCGACGGCTGGTTCGTGCAGCGGGTGAACGTGTGAAGACCCGCGAGCTCGTGGAGATCGACGAGCGGCGTCTCCTGCGCCGGCTGGACGATCTCGCGCAGCGCGGGGCCATGCCCGGCGGCGGCATCTACCGCGCGCTGTACACGCCCGCCTGGGTCTCCGCGACGGAGCTCGTGCAGGGCTGGATGAAGGACGCCGGCCTGCTCGCACGCCGCGACGCGGTCGGCAACGTGTGGGGCCGCATGGAGGCGTCGCGCGGCGGCCGCGTCATCGCGACCGGCTCGCACATCGACACGGTGCGCGGCGGCGGTGCGCTCGACGGCGCGCTCGGCGTCGTCGCCGGCGTCGAGGCGGTCGCGAGCCTCGTGCAGAGCTACGGACGGCCGACGCGCATCCTCGAGTGCGTCGCGATCTGCGAGGAGGAAGGCAGCCGCTTCGACACGAACTTCTGGGGCGCTCGCGCCATCGCTGACCGCATCGAGCCGAGCGAAGCCTCACGCGCGCGCGATGCGGACGGCGTCACGCTCGCCGACGCGATGCGCGGCGTCGGCCTCGACCCCGACAAGGCGACACAGGCGGCGCGCCGGGACATCGACATCTTCGTCGAGCTGCACATCGAACAGGGGCCGATCCTCGACGACGCTGAGGAGCGGCTCGGCATCGTGAAGGTCATCGCCGGCACCGCGCACCTTGAGGTCGTCGTCCGCGGCGAGGCCGATCACGCCGGCGCCGCGGCGATGGACCGCCGTCGCGACGCGCTCCTCGGCGCGTCGGAGATGACGCTCGCGATCGCGAAGGCCGCGACGGACATGGGTGCCCCGGCGGTCGCGACGGTCGGCACGATCTCAGTCGAGCCGGCGCAGGTGAACGTCGTGCCGGGCGTCGCGCGCTTCACAGTGGATGTGCGCCACAGCGACGATCGTCTGCGCCGCGAACTCGTGAGTGAGATCGAACGTGCCTGCAAGCTCATCGCGCTCGAGCGCGAGCTCCGGCTCGAGGTGAAGACGCTGCGCGATCGACCGCCGGTCGCGCTCAACGAGCGCGTCAGCGACATCCTCCGGCGCGCGGCCCGCGCGTCCGGGGCCGAGCCGCGCGACATGACGAGCGGCGCGGGGCACGACTCGCAGATCCTCGCCGCTGCGGCGAGCGTCGGCATGCTCTTCGTCCCGAGCATCGGGGGCCGCTCGCATCGTGGCGACGAGGCGACGGCGGCGGAGGACGTCGTGCTCGGCACGCGGGTCCTCGCGACCGCGCTGCACGAGCTCGCGTACAGCGCATGAGCGTCGTGATACGCGGTGCCCACCTTCTGTCGATGGTCGAGCACGCGCGGCCCGCCGCCGGAGACATGGTCATCTCCGGCTCGCGCATCTCGGCGATGGGTGCGGATCCGTCCGTGCCCATGGACGCGGAGGTGCTCGACCGTCCGGGGCACTTCGTCCTCCCCGGTCTCATCCAAACGCACGTCCATCTCGTGCAGACGATCTTCCGTGGCCTCGCGGAGGATCTCACGCTCCTCGACTGGCTCCGCCGCCGCGTGTGGCCGCTCGAAGCGGCGCACGACGACGACACGATCCGCGCGAGCGTGCGCCTCGGCCTCCTCGAGATGCTCGCCTCAGGCACGACCACGGTCCTCGACATGGGAACGACGAAGGGCGGCGACGCGCAGGCCGAAGAGCTCATCCGCTCCGGCATCCGCGCGTTCTTCGGGCAGGCGATGATGGACGTCGCGGACGGCGCGCCGCCCGAGCTCATCGAGACGACGCGCGCGTCGCTCGACGCGAGCGGCGCGCTCATGAAGCGCTGGAACAAGTCCGCGAACGGACGCATCCGCTACGCGTACGCGCCGCGCTTCGCCCTCTCGTGCTCGCGCGAGCTGCTCGAGGCGGTCACGACGCTGGCGAAGATGAACGACCTGCTCGTGCACACGCACACGAACGAGGATCCGAACGAGCGCGCTGCCATCGAGACCGCCACCGGACGCGCCCCGGTCGCGTACCTCGTGGAGACCGGGATCGCCTCTGAACGGGCTGTCGCCGCGCACGGCGTCCACATCGACGACGCCGAGCTCGCGATGCTGCGCGAGACGAAGATGTCGATCACGCATTGCCCGACGTCGAACCTGAAGCTCGGCGCGGGGATCGCGGATATTCAGAGATTGCGTGGAGCGAGAGTGGTCGTTGGCCTCGGCGCGGACGGTGCGGCGTGCAACAACCGGCTCGATGGCTTCGAGGAGGCACGCATGGCGAGCCTGCTCGCGCGGTCGCTCCACGGCCAGCGCACGCTCACCGCTGAGGCTGCGCTCCTCATGGCGACACGTGAGGGCGCGCGGGCGCTGCGGATCGACAGCGAGGTGGGCACCCTCGAGGTGGGGAAGCGCGCGGACGTGATCGTCATCGATCCATCGCGCCTCGGCAGCGGCGGCGATCCCGCGACGCAGATCGTCTTCGGCGGCGGAGGCCGCGCGGTTCGAGATGTCCTGGTCGACGGGACGGTGCTCGTGCGGGACTTCGTCCCGGTCACGCTCGACGCTGCGGAAGTTCGCGCGAAGGGCGCGGAGGCGCAGGCCCTGTTATTGCGGCGCGCGTCGCTGAGCTGACCGCACCTGCTCGATGGTCAGGCCCCCGGTCGGGGACCAGACGTGGCCCTTCGCGCGGATGTCATGCGGGCAGTACGCCCACTTTCCTTCGTTGATGGTGAGCTGGTCCGACTTGTTGCCCCCGGACTGTTGGTGCGCAGGATTGGTGCAACGGAAGTGGACGATCGCGCGCTGGTCTGGCAAGAGCGGCTCCTCCCCTCACTCGCTGCGCGCCGCTAGTAGAACGTCCTCGCCACAGTATTCAACAGGGCTGGGGTAGATTTCCGCAGGTGCCCGTGGTCGTCGCGCGCGATGTAGCCGACGCTTTAGCGGCGCTCCGCGTGGACCCCGCCGCCGAGCTCCTCGCGGGCGGCACGGATCTCATGGTCGAGGTCAACTTCGGACGGAAGAGACCTACGAGCGTCGTTGTCATCGATCGGCTTTCCGAGCTGCAAGACATCGCCGTCGGCGACACCGTGCGCGCCGGTGCCGGCATTACGTACACACATCTCTTGCGTGAGAACGCCGGATCCGTCGCGCTCGCCGAGGCCTCGCGGACGGTCGGCTCGCCGCAGATCCGCAACGCCGGCACGATCGGTGGCAACCTCGCGACCTCGTCGCCTGCGGGCGACACGCTGCCCGTGCTGGCCGCGCTCGAGGCGACCGTCGTGCTTCGGTCCACGGACGGCGAGCGTCGCGTCCCGTTCGCCGAGTTCATGACCGGTCCGAAGAAGAACGTGCGGAGGCACGAGGAGCTCGTCGTCGCGGCGGACTGGGACGACGCCGGGCCGGCGCAGACGTTCATGAAGGTCGGAACGCGCAACGCCATGGTCATCGCCGTCGCGTCGCTGGCGTTCGTCGTGGACCGCGCGCGCCGCCGCGTCGGGATCGCGCTGGGCTCGTGCGGGCCGACGATCATCCGCGCGACCGACGGAGAGCGCTTCGCCACAGGGCTGTTCGACGAGTCCGGCTGGGAGAAACCGCTCGCACCGACCCCGGCATCCGCTGCGGAGCTTGGTCGCCTGGTCGCTGCGGCGGCGCGGCCGATCGACGACGTTCGCGGCACCGCGGCGTACCGCCGTCACGTGCTCGGCGTGCTCGCCGGGCGCGCCCTGGCACGGGTGGGAGCGATCGTGTGAGGCTGCGCATCAGCGTGAATGGCGGCGAGCGCGAGATCGAAGTGCGCGAGCACGACAGCCTGCTCACGGCCCTGCGCGACCAGCTCGGGCTCATCGGAAGCAAGGACGCCTGCGAGCAGGGCGAGTGCGGCTCGTGCTCCGTCCTCATGGACGGCGGGCTCGTCTGCGCCTGCCTCGTGATGTCCGGCGCGGCGGCCGGTCGGGACATCCGCACGGTCGAGTCGCTCGGTACCACCGAGCGGCCGCACCCGGTGCAGAAGGCGTTCGTCGACGCCGGCGCGGTGCAGTGCGGCTTCTGCACGCCGGGCTTCATCGTGTCGACGGTCGCGCTCCTCCGCGCGAACCCCGAGCCGAGCGACGCGGAGATAAAGGAGGCGCTCGCCGGGAACATCTGCCGCTGCACCGGCTACGGGAAGATCCTCGAGGCCGTGCATCGCGCGGCAGGGGAGCGCGTGTGAGCGTCGCCACCGATCGCAACGACGCGGCCAGGTTCTATCGCGAACAGCTCGGCCGCGACGTCACGTTCGGCCCGCACGACGAACTTGTCCTCGAACGTGAAGGGCAACGGGTGATCGCGGCGCTCCGCCTGGCGCCAGAAGGCGGAACGCTCGTTCTACGGACCATGGTCGTGGCCGACGATCTGCGGCGCGGCGGCGTCGGAACCAGTCTCCTCGAGCGCGCCTCGCGACTCATCGGCGAGCGCGAGTGCTTCTGCCTCGCGTGGTCGTACCTCGAGTCGTTCTACGCGCGCGCGGGCTTCGCACGGGTCGCGCCCAGTGCGTTGCCGCCGTTCCTGCTCGAGCGTCTCGGGTCGGCGACGGACATGGTCGCGCTACGCAGGGCCACGCGATGACGGTCTCTCCACCGAGGACACGCCTGCGCGGGGTCGTCGGCGAGTCCGCGTCGCGGTCCGACGCGCCGCCGAAGACGCAGGGTTCCTTCCTCTACGCGAGCGATCTCGCGCGCGAGGGGATGCTCCACGGCGCGACCGTGCGCAGCCCGCACGCGCACGCGAAGATCGTGCGCGTCGACGCGGCGGCGGCGCGGGCGATGCCGGGCGTCGCGGCTGTCCTGACCAACGACGATCTGCCCACTCACGAGTTGTTCGGGCTCATGCAGAAGGACCAGCCGGTGCTCGCGCGAACGGTGGTCCGCTACGTCGGCGAGCCCGTCGCGATCGTCGCGGCCGACGATCCGGAGGTCGCGCGTCTCGCGGCGCTCGCGGTGAAGGTCGAGTACGAGCCGCTGCCCGCGGTGACCGACCCGGTCGCGGCACTCCAGCCGGACGCGCCGCAGATCCACTCGAAGGGCAACGCCATCGAAGACGTCCGCGTGGTGCACGGCGATCCGAACGCGACCGCGGACGTCGTCGTCGAGGGCGAGTACGAGATCGGCATGCAGGACCAGGCCGCGCTCGGGCCGGAGGCCGGCCTTGCGATCCCCGATCCGGACGGTGGCGTGACGCTGCACATCGCGACGCAGTGGCTGCACGAAGACCTCGGCCAGATCGCGCCGTGCCTCGGTCTGCCGCGCGAGAAGGTGCGGCTCGTGCTCGCCGGTGTCGGCGGCGCGTTCGGCGCGCGCGAGGACGTGACGCTCCAGATCCACTGCTGCCTCCTCGCGCTGGCGACCAAGAAGCCGGTGCGCATCGTGTACGGACGCGAGGAGTCGTTCTACGGACACGTCCATCGCCATCCCGCGCGCCTCTGGTACTCGCACGGGGCGAAGCGCGACGGGACGCTCGTCTTCGTGAAAGCGACGATCGCGCTCGACGGCGGCGGCTACGCGTCGTCGAGCCCTGCGGTCGTCGCGAACGCCGCGTGCTTCGGCGCCGGCCCGTACCGCGTGCCGAACGCGGTCATCCACGCGGTCGGCGCGTACACGAACAACCCACCGACCGGCGCGATGCGCGGGTTCGGCGCGGTGCAGTCCTGCTTCGCGTACGAAGCGCAGATGGACAAGCTTGCCGCGGCGCTCGGCATGGATCCGGTCGCGCTTCGCGTGAAGAACGCGCTCGTCGACGGCGACACGATCGTGACGAGCCAGCCGGTCGAGGGGAGCGAGCCGGTCGCGAACCTCATCCGCCGGTGCGTCGCGCTGCCGATGCCGGGCACGCCGGACACGAGCGACCCCGTCGCGATGCCGGGCGGCGTCGGGAACATCACGCGCGGCGAGGGCGTGAAACGCGGGACGGGTTTCGCGGCCGGGTTCAAGAACGTCTGCTACAGCCACGGCTTCGACGACTTCTCGACCGCGCGCATCCGTCTTGTGCGAGAACGCGGCGAGCCAGTCGCGTATGTCCTGTCCGCGGCTTCTGAAGTCGGGCAGGGGATCGTCCTCGTCTGCGAGCAGATCACGCGGACCGAGCTCGGCGTGCAGAAGGTCGTCGTCGAGACGCCGAATACGACGATCGACTCGGCCGGATCGTCGTCCGCGTCGCGGCAGACCTGGATGACCGGTGGCGCCGTGCTCGCGGCCTGCCGCGAGGTGAAGACCGAGCTCGTTCGCCGCGCGACCGCGAAGCGGCGTCCGCTCGCGGACCTCGACGTCGCCGAGCTCCTCGATGAGCCGATCGAGCGCACCGTGAAGCACCGACATCGGCCGACCGAGCCACGCGACGCCCTCACCCAGAACCAGGGGCACGTCGCCTTCCTCTTCGCGGCGCATCGCGCGACGGTCGACGTCGACGTCGAGACCGGCCTCGTGAAGGTCGTGCAGGTCGCGACGACGCAGGACGTCGGGAAGGCCATCAACCCCGTCGCGGTCATCGGGCAACTCGAGGGCGGCATCGCCCAGGGTCTCGGCCTCGCGGTCATGGAGGAGATCCAGCTCCGCGACGGCAAGGTGCGGAACGCGTCGTTCACCGACTACCTGCTGCCGACGATGCTCGACATGCCCCCGGTCATCTGCGATCTCGTCGAGCATCCGCACCCGGACGCGCCGTACGGCGCGAAGGGCGTCGGCGAGCCGCCGACGATCTCGAGCACGCCCGCGATCGTCGCGGCCATCCGCGCCGCGACCGGCCGCGAGCTCAACCGCGTGCCCGTGAGGCCCGACGACATCGTCTTCGGTACTGTGGCGTCCGCCGGCTGGCGGATCACGGCCGGAGCGGATCCGCGCAGCGCCACGCGTTCATAGGGGAGGCGACATGGACGTCAACGCCATCGCCGACTACCTCGCGTTCTCACCCGTCTTCGCGCCGCTGTCGCAGAAGGAGCGGCTCGATCTCGCTTCACACATGCGGCCGCGTCACTTCGGACGCAACGAGGTCGTGTTCCACCGAGACGATCCCGCCGGTCACATCTACCTCATCGCCGCAGGCACGGTGAAGATTTCGGTCGAGGACGAGGGCGGCCACGAGGTCGTCATCGCGCTCATCCGTGGCGGCGACGTTTTCGGGGAGCTCGGGCTCTTCGACGACGCGCAGCGCTCCGCGACGGTCACCGCGCTCACCGAGACGACCGCGTTCTCGCTCTCGTCGAAGGACTTCCGCGACGTGCTCACGAAGAACGCCGACGCGATGTGGCAGCTCCTCACGCTCATGGCGCAGCGGATCCGGCGCAGCACCGGGCATATCGAGGATCTCGTGTTCCTTGACCTGCCCGGCCGCATCGCGAAGTGCCTCATCGACCAGGACGAGCTTTTCGGGAAGAAGGGCGTCGTCGCGCTCACGCAGGAGGACATCGCGTCGTTCGTCGGTGCGACGCGCGTGGCGGTGAACCGCGTGCTCGTCGATCAGGAGCGCCGCGGCGCGCTCGAGCTCGGGCGCGGGAGCATCAAGATCGTGAACGCCGAGCTACTGAAGAAGGACATCCAGCACTAACGCACGACGACGTCCACGTACGCGCCGACGTCCTCGAGCCAGAGTGAACCGTCGATCACCGGTCGGACGTAGAGGCGGTAGGTACCCGGCGTCGTCGGTGCGACGAGTTCGACGATGAACCACGCATCCTGCCCGGGCGCGACAGCCGCGGTCGTCTGCTGCGCAGGGCGGTTCCGCGCGATCCAGTTCGCGCTCGCGAGGGCGCTCGTTCCGTCAAGCGGCCGTCCGGTTCCAAGACGGAGCGCGTTCGCGCCCTCCACGGACCACACGCTTTCGCCCGTGTTGCGGAAGGCGATGACCCACTGGACGAGTTGGCCCGGCGCCGCCACCGGAAATGCGGACTGCGTCGAGAAAGCTGCGTGGTAGCTCGGCGCAGCCGGGAACCTCATGTCCAGGAGCGAGCCGAACGTCACGACCCACACGCACGGGTAGGCGCCGTAGCAGGCGACCCCGAAGCCGGCGGCGACGTAGCGTCCGTCGTTCAGCTCCGCCCAATGTGGCGCCGAGTTGAGCCACATGCTCATCGCGCCACTCGGCGCCGTCGCCCCCCACGCGATGATCTCGCTCGTGAACGCGGAGCCGACCGGGTACCCGGCGTCGGCCATGCGCTGCCCTGCACTCCGGCCGTCGCTCGAGCGGTGCGGGATGGCGGGCGGCCCGTAGCGCGCGATGTCATCTGCCATGAACTGCGCCGCGGCTTGCAGTGTCGGGCTTGCAACGACCGTCGACAGACCACGTGCTGAGCGGTAACTGTTGACGGCCGATCCGAGTGCCTCGACGACCGTTGCGGCGTTCGCCGGGGTCGGTTGAATGACGATGCTC
>JBIOUD010000049.1:0-7196 GCA_044866725.1 Candidatus Limnocylindria bacterium
CGCGCGCGCGATCGCGGACACGGGCATGGTCGTCGCGAACGACAACGCGCCGGGCCAGGTCGTGATCAGTGGTCCACGCGATGACTTCGAGCGAGCGACCGCTTCATTGAAGGATGCGGGCGCGAAGCGCGTCATCCCGCTGCGCACTTCGGCTGCGTTCCACTCTCCCGCGATGCGCGCGGCCGCGCCGGCTCTCGCGAAGGCCCTGCGCGACACGCGGTGGGACGCGCTCCGCCTCACCGTGATCGCGAACGTGGACGCCAATACCCACGAACATGCGGCCGATTTCGCGGAATTGCTCGAAAAACAGGTGTGGTCTCCGGTACAGTGGGTCGCCTCGATGCGGCGCGCGGGCGGGGAGGGCGCGACCGCCTTCGTCGAGTTCGGCCCAGGTAGCGTCCTGACCGGCCTCGCGAAGCGAATTCTCCCGGACGTCCGTACGGCGAACGTGTCCGACGTGAAGACTTTGGAGGAGGGGCTTCCTGTCCTTCGATAAAGTTCTGATCGCGAACCGCGGCGAGATCGCGCTCCGGATCATCCGCGCCTGCCGCGAGCTCGGGATCCAGTCGGTCGTCGTCTACAGCGAGGCCGACGCTCACAGCCTACCCGTCCACCTCGCCGATGAGGCGATCTGCATCGGGCCGGCCCCGGCGCGCGACTCCTATCTGAACATCCCAGCGATCATGTCGGCCGCGCTCATCAGCGGCGCGCAGGCGATCCACCCCGGGTACGGGTTCCTCTCCGAGAGCGCCGACTTCGCCGAGGTCTGTCGCGATCACGGGCTCACGTTCATCGGGCCACCGCCCGAGGTCCTCGCGATGTTCCACGACAAGGCGCAGACGCGCGCGAAGATGAAGGAGCTCGGACTCCCGGTCATCCCGGGGAGCGACGGTCCGGTGAAGACGGTCGCCGAGGCGCTGCGCATCGCCGAGGCGATCGGCTATCCGGTCATGCTCAAGGCGAAGGCCGGCGGTGGCGGCCGCGGCATGCGCAAGGCGACGTCGCCCTCCGAGCTGCAGCGTCTCTGGGAGCAGGCGCGCAGCGAGGCGCGTGCTTCGTTCGGCGATGAGGGCCTCTACCTCGAGCGCTGCCTCGAGGGCGTGCGCCACGTCGAGGCGCAGATCGCCGTCGACGAGTACGGCGCGGGCATCTGCCTCGGCGAGCGCGAGTGCTCGATCCAGCGGCGCAATCAGAAGTTCATCGAAGAGGCGCCGTCGGCCTCGATCAGCGAGCAGCTCCGGCAGGAGATCGCGCGGGTCGCCGTCGACGCGGCGGTGAAGTGCGGCTACCGCAACGTCGGCACGTTCGAGTTCCTCGTTGACGCCGAGGGCCACTACTACTTCATCGAGGTGAACTCACGGATCCAGGTGGAGCACACGATCACCGAAGCGACGACCGGCATCGACCTCGTGAAGGAGCAGATCTCGCTCGCCTCAGGCCAGCCCCTGACGTTCAGCTCTGAACAGATCTGGGTGCGGGGGCATGCGATCGAGTGCCGCATCAACGCCGAGGACGCCGATCAGAACTTCGCACCGTCGACCGGCGTTCTCACGACGTGGCTCCCGCCGAGCGGGCCGGGGATCCGCGTGGACACGCACTGCTTCCAGGGCTACGAGGTCCCCCCGTATTACGACTCGCTGCTCGCGAAGGTCATCGCCTGGGGCCGCGACCGTGCCGAAGCCGTGGCGCGCATGCAGCGCGCGCTCGACGAATTCACCGTCGTCGGCGTGACGACGAACATCCCGGCGCACAAGAAGATCCTCGGCTCCGACCTGTTCCGCGCCGGGCAGGTCACGACGCACCTCATCGACACCGTCGGGGTGGATGCCCTAGCCGGATAGTCCTCCCCAGAGTGGGGGAGCCTGCCATCCGCGCGCGGTCGTTCGAAGTGACATGCGCTACATGTTCGGCGCGGTGTCCTCGATGCTCGCGCTCGCGGCCGCGGTGGTATTCCTGCTCCACTGCTGACCGCTGGATAGACTCGCCGGCGTGACGACGCTCGATCGCGCGGGTATCGAAGCGCTCATCCCGCACCGCGATCCATTCCTTCTCATCGATCGCATCACCGAACTGGAGCCCGGCGTGCGCGCCGTGGCGGAGCACACCTTCACCGGTGAGGAGTGGTACCAGGCCGGCCACTTTCCTGGGAACCCGATCGTGCCTGGCGTGATCCTCATCGAGTCGTGCGCGCAGGCCGCGACCGTGATGGCCATGAGTCTCCCCGACTATCGCGACGGCCTCGGGCTGTTCGCGGGCATCGAGGAGATGCGCTTCAAGCGCATGGTGAAGCCGGGTGACACCGGTCGCTTCGAGGCCGTCATGGACAAGTTCCGTCGCGGCTTCGCGCGAGTGAAGGTCCGTGCGTTCGTCGGAGACGAGCTCGCGTGCGAGGGGACGATCCTCGCGGTCTTCCAGTCGAACGCTGAGCTCGCGAAGCGTGCGTCTGCCGAACGGACGTGAGGAACATCGGTCCCGAGCATTACCGCCTCATGCAGTCGCGACCGATCGTCGAGATCGTCGGCGTGCCGATGGACCTCGGCGGCAACCGTCGCGGCGTCGACATGGGACCGTCGGCCATCCGCTACGCCGGCCTCGCGAACAAGATCATCGAGGTCGGCTACCGGGTGAAGGATCGCGGCAACATCCGCGTGAAGGACGTCGACGAAGGGCGTGGCGATCACCCCTTCGGCGAGAAGATGGAGAGCGGCGGCAAGCCGACGCCGCACAACGTCGCGGAGATCGTCCGTGCGTGCGAGGAGCTCGCCGAGGCCGTCGCCGACATCGCGACCGCCGGGAACATCCCGCTTGTGCTCGGCGGGGATCACTCCATCGCGATGGGCACGATCGCCGGCCTCGCACGCGCGAACAAGCGCGCGGGCGTGATCTATATCGACGCGCACGGCGACATCAACACGCCGGCGACGTCGCCATCGGGGAACGTGCATGGCATGCCTTTCGCGGTCGCGCTTGGTCTCGCGGGCGAGCCGTTCCCAACAACACTCACGAGCACGACAGACGCAAGACACGGCGTCCTCCTCGCGATCCGCGACATCGACTTCGAAGAGAGGGACAACATCAAGAAGTCCGGCATCACCGCGATCACCATGGCGGACATCGACCGGCTCGGGATGGCGGACGCGATGAAGAAGGCGATCTCCGTCGCCGGCGAGGCGGGCGCGATCCATCTCTCGCTCGACATGGACGCGATCGATCCCCGTGAGGCGCCCGGCGTGGGCACGCCTGTCCGCGGCGGGCTCACCTACCGCGAGGCGCAGCTGGCGATGGAGATGCTCGCCGCGTCGGGAAAGCTCCGCTCCATCGAGGTGACCGAGGTGAATCCGATCCTCGACAGTGGCAACGCCACCGCGATGCTCGCTGTCGAGCTCGTGGCGAGCGCGCTCGGAGAGACGATCCTGTAACGATCGAGCCCTCGCTTGCGAACAGCTCGAGGGCTGGCGGCGTCTTTGCAGCGGTGACGCTCGCCATGGCAGGCACACAGCCGCTGACCGACCACGCTGTCCGCGCTGCCCTGGCCGGCGACGGCCGGGCGCTCGAGGGCATCGTCCGCGGTCTCGCGGACGAGCTCATGCCGCTCGCGTCCGCACTGACCGGTGGCAGCGGCGAGGCGGACGGCCTGGTGGGCGACACGATCTCACGCGTCTACGAGCGCATCGATCAGCTGCGCGATGGCGCGGCGCTCGTCCCGTGGGCGCGAAAGATCCTCGTCCGGCGCTTCCTCGATCAGCGTCGCTGGTCGCTACGGCGGCCGCAGTGCTCGATCGAGGGGATCGAGGTGCCTACACACCTCGGCACGGCGCCGGAGCTCGTCGACCTACGCCAAGCCGTGGCGCAGCTGCCGCGTCAGGATCGCGCGCTTCTCGTCCTTCATTACTGGCAGGGCTTGTCCATCGCCGAATGCGCACGCGAGCTCGACGTGCCCGAGGGCACCGCGAAGTCGCGCATGAATCGCGCGCTCGGCCGTCTGCGACAGCGTCTGGGGGAAGGTGGGCGATGAGCGATCTCGAGCGGCGTCTGGAGGAGCTCTTCATGTCGGATGCACGTGCGCGTCGCGTCGATCAGGTCAACGTCAGCGGCAGGGGTAGGAACCGCTTCGCGCCGGCCGGCTTCCTCGCTGCCGTCGCCCTCGCGGCGGTCGCCGCGATCGTCCTCTTCAACACGCTTCGGCCCTCCGACAACACGGCGGCCGTTCCGAGCGTCGCCCCGTCGGCGAGTGCGTCGGCGAGCGCATCGGCCTCATCGCCGTCCAGTCCGACGGCGTCGACCACGCCATCAGGCTCGAACGCGCCCTCGGCCACGACCGCCGCCGGCGTCCGTCCCGACACGCAGCACGGGATCATCGTTCCGACCGGCGGACTCCGGACCGAGGCGGATCCGCAGCCCGTCCAGGACCCCGCCGTCCTCCGTGACTCTCCCTCGACTGCGAGCGTCTCCCCGGATGGAAAGCGCGTTGCGTTCATCAGGATCAGCGGCAGCACTTATCAGATCCGCACTTTCACGACCGCTCGACCGAATGACGTGGCGACCATCCTCGATCTCACGGGCACCGGTGAGATCACGGGCCACCTCGTGTGGGCTGGCGACGGATCGAACACGTTGCTCTTCGAGGCGACGAAAGAGACTCGCGGCCAGGGTGGTGATGACCAGATCTGGGAGTACTCCGCGCTGCGGACGATCGACGTCGGCACGAGGGAAGTGCGCGAGATCGCGCGCGTGAGCGGACAGAATCGGAAGCTATGGCCACTCGCGTGGCTCCCGGCCCAGCAGCTAGCCGGTGCCCTGGAGATGGAGCCGCTCGGACCTATCGGAAACTACGTCGTCGTCCGGAGCGGAACGATCGAGCGCACCGCCTTCAATCCGAAGTCGGACATTGGGAAATTCGACGCGAGCCGTGACGGACAGAGGATCCTCATGAATCGGCAGACCGGCCTGCGCTGGTGGCCGGTCGGCTCGCCGAGTGCGGCGAAGGACTTGCCAGGGCGAGGCGATCAGATCGCCTATGCCGAGTTCCGACCCGGTGCGGACGAGATCGGCGTCGACGTGCCCGCCGGCGGCCGCTTCGAGATCTGGACGCTCGACGGTGCAGTTCGCGTCGTAGCGATGCGCGTCACCGGATTCAGCCACTGGCGCGCCGATGGCACCGCCGCGATCGTCTCGCCGGATCCGAACACCGTGCTCCTACTCGACCCGAACACGGGGGCCACGGTGCCGCTCGCCGGAGGAGGCTTCCCCGTACTCGAGACCGTGCTGTTCTAGCCGCGCTTGCGGCTCGTGACTGACTTGTGGAGGAGCGCGGCGGCCTCGGTGTTGCCGCGCTCCCGCGCGACGTCGAGTGGGGAGTGCCCCTTCTTATCCGGCGCCTGCGGGTCGCCGCCCGCGTCGAGAAGCATCTCGAGCACCGCGAGGTTCCCGGTGAATGCGGCCGTGTGCACGGGCGTCCCGTCGGTCGCGCTGCGCGCGTTCGGATCCGCGCCCGCGTCGATGAGCATGCGCACGATGTCCTTCGTGACCTCGCCCGCGTCGTCGGCCACGGCCGAGTGAAGCGGGGTGAAGCCGGCGGGCCGCGACGCCATCTTGGCGTTCGCGCCGCTGTCGAGCAGCGCCTTCACCACAGCGGGACGCTTGAAGAACGCGGCGAGTCCGAGCGGGAAGAAGCCGTCCGGCGACCACGCGTTCGCGAGCGAGCGGTCCTTCGTGACGAGCGAGCGCACGCGCTCGGCGTCGCCCGCGGTCGCGGCCTCGAATATGTCGAGCGCGCCCTTGCGCGCGATGAGGGCCTTCGCGACGTCGTCCTTGCCGTGGTAGTAGGCGAGGAGGATCGCGGAGACGCCACTTGCGTCCTTCGCGACGAGGAGGGACCGGTCCGCCGCGGCCATTCGCTCGACCTTCTCCCGATCGCCGGCCTTGACCGCGTCGAAGAACTCAGTGGACACGTCGGCCTCCCCTTCGTTTGACGTTCGTTAGGTAGGCTAACTAATATCATGGCGTGCCAAAGAGCGCAAGAGCCGATCAGCGCCAGACAGCCGATCGGCTCCACTCCGCGGCCATCCACCTCCTCCGTCGCGTGCGCCGTACCGATGCGCTCACCGGCGTGCCCGCGGCGCAGCTCTCCGCGCTCTCCGTCCTCATGGGTGGCCCGCGCACGCTCGGCGAGCTCGCGAACGCGGAGCAGGTGCGGCCGCCGACGATGAGCAAGCTCGTATCGGAGATGGAGCGCGCCGATCTCGTGCGTCGAAGCGGCGACTCGAAGGACGCGCGCGTCGTGCGCGTCGAGATGACCACGAAGGGCCGTCGTGTGCTCGCGAAGGGTCGCGAGCTGCGCATCGCCGACATCGAGCGCCGCATCCACCGTCTGTCGGCCGCGGACGCGGGCACCGTCGCCGCCGCTGTCGGCATCGTGGAGCAGATGCTCCAGGACGACTAACGGAATAGCGCGGTCATCCGGTCGCGTTCAGCGGTCGTACGCTGTCGGCAGGGGAGGACCGTGCTCCGTCTCTTCAACACGCTCACGCGGACCGTCGAGCCATTCGAGCCCCTGACCGCAGGCGAGGTCCGCATGTACACGTGCGGGCCCACGGTGTACCGGCCAGTCCACCTCGGCAACCTCCGCTCGTATCTCCTCGCCGACTGGCTGCGCCGCGCGTTCGAGTTCGACGGTCTCCGCGTCATCCACGTGAAGAACATCACCGATGTCGGCCACATGCGTCAGGACGCGGTCGATCGGGGCGAGGACAAGGTGATCGCGGCGGCACTCGCCGAAGGCAAGACGCCGATGGAGATCGCCGCGACCTACGAGGCGCGCTTCCAGAGCGCGAAGTCCGAGGGATCGCGCTTCGCCGGATCGACCTCGGCCCGCACGCCCTGGCGCAGCGCCTCCTGCACGTTGCCCGAGAGCCGGCCGTAGCCCGGGAAGCGCTTCACCGCGAAGTACGCGGTGCCATCGACGACGTATGCGAGCCCGCGCGCGACGAGCTGCTCGACCATCGCGATCATCTCGGGCACGTGCGCCGTCGCGCGCGGGTAGACCGTCGCCGGCAGGATGCCGAGCGCGCGCTCGTCCTCGCGGAAGCGCGCCTCGTATGTCGCGGCGATCTCCATCGGCGTCTTGCCTTCGGCGAGTGCCGCCGCGATCACCTTGTCCTCGCCCCGATCGACCGCGTCCTGACGCATGTGGCCGA
>JBIOUD010000050.1:0-12828 GCA_044866725.1 Candidatus Limnocylindria bacterium
GTGAGCGACGGGATACCCCGCGTAGAGAGGGTTTCGGTCCAGACCGCTGCGTGCGTCAGGCGATCGCACGCTCCGCGAGCGTCGTCGGCAGCATGCCGGCGCCGGCGATCGCGTCGTGGAACTGCCGCAGCGCGGGACGGTCCGATGCGCCGTTCTTCGCGAGCCAGCGCGTGCGGATGTCGACGATCTCGAGCATGCCAGTGAGGTAGCTCGACGCCTGCGTCGGCCACGAGCAGTAGCGGCCCACCTCTGCGCGCGCGTTCGGCTCGGTGAGGTTGCCCTTCTCGACCATGTGCTTCACGGCCTGATCGAACGTCATCTCGCCCGTGTGCAGGCTCGTGTCCACGACGATGCGGGCGGCACGGAAGATCGTCGCCTCGTACTGATAGAGCAGGTGCTTTGGGTCGGTGAAGAAGCCCTGCTCACGCATGACGCGCTCCGCGTAGAGCGCCCACCCTTCGCTGAAGTACGCGGTGCCGAAGATGCGCCGCACGTGCGATGGGTTCGCCTTCGCCATCACGAGGTGCCAGTGGTGACCCGGATAGGCCTCGTGCACGGAGGTCGTCGGGATGCCCGCGCTGCAGTTGCCTTCGAGCCGCTTCTGGATCTCCTCGCTCGACGTGCCGTCCGGCGGGTAGGGGACGAAGAAGTGACCGTGCAGCGTGTCCCTGAAGGCGGGCGGACGCTGGTATGACGCGACCGCGAGGATCGGCCGCTGGAACGGCGGCGATGGCTCGACGCTGCACTCCTCGCCCTTCGGCAAGGTGACGAGGCCGGTGTCGCGCAGGAAGGAGCGCGCCTTCTCGGTCCACTCCTCGTATTCCTCGCGCATCCCCTCGGGCGTCGGCGCGTGGACCTTGTTGAGGCGTTCGCAGGTCTCTTGCCACGTACCGCCGTCGATCTCCTTGGCGATGCGATTCGCCTCGGTCGAGAGCAGCGTCCACTGCTCCGCGCCCTTCACGCGCAGCTCGCGCGCGCCGAAGGGCAAGAGCTCCTTCTCTCGGAGCAGGCCGGTGTACAGGTCCTCGCCGATCGCGTAGTCGCCCTTCGCGTCGTCCCTGCGCGCCTCGAGGTACGTCGCGAATTCATCGAACGCCTTCGCGGCCGCCGCGCCGGCCTCGGCGAGGCGCTGCCGCGCGCCGGGGTCCTTCACTTCATTCGGCACGAGCTCGCGCGCGTACTTCGCGGCGGCCTTCGCCTGTCCGATCGCGCGCTCGAGGTATACGCGCGGTGTTCGGCTGAGGTCGAGGTTCGCGATGCCGTCAGAGACGTTCCGCGGCACCTGCGAGAGGCGAGCGCGTGCTGCCTCCGCGAGCTCCTTCTCCGGGCGGAGCCGATGCAGGAAGAGCGAGAAGACGCCGTTCAGACCCGGGTTCAGGTACGTAGCGGGCTGGCGCTTCCACGTCTCGAGCGGCTGAATGAGCTGTCGCCCGCGCAGGACGGAGATGAGCAGGTCGCGGTCGATGCGCTCGCTGGCCGAGAGGTCGGCGTCGGCCATCGTCTTGAAGCGACCGAGCCAGGCGTCGTCGGACGCGATCCGCCTCTTGAACGCCGTCGCCGAGGTGTCGTCGAGTTTCTCGTCGTATTCAGTGAGGCCGAGGCTCGAGGCGAGCGTCGGCGAGTCGTCGTACTCCTCCTTGAGGAACGTCGATACGAGCGATGCGAATGAGGACACCACCAAACGCTTCCCTTCGGCCGGCTGAACGGGGGCCCTGCCCCCGCGTCCGTGGAGAATGGGCTGGAGACATCAGCGTGAGCCTCACCGAGTACCAGCGCAAACGCGACTTCAAGCGCACGCCGGAGCCGAAGGGCAAGCCGCCCAAGGAGACCGCGGCGCGGCGCTACGTCGTCCATCGCCATCACGCCACGCGGCTGCACTGGGATGTGCGCCTCGAGATGCGCGGCATCCTCGCGTCGTGGGCGGTCACGCAGGGCCCCCCGCTCGAGGCGGGGAAACGCCGCCTCGCGGTCCACACCGAGGACCATCCGCTCGAGTACCTCACGTTCCACGGCGTCATCCCGGACGGTTATGGCGCGGGGTCGATGACGATCTGGGACGAGGGCACGTACGACCTGCTGAAGGACAGCCCGAACGAATACAAGGTCGACTTCCATGGGAAACGTCTGCAGGGCGAATGGGTGCTCGTGCAGACGAAGCAGAACGAGGGACGCGACTGGCTGATGATCAAACACGGCACCGCCGAAAAGGGTCATCCGCTCGATGCGAAGGTCCAGCCGATGCTCGCGATCACCGCCGACGAGCCGTTCGACTCGCCCGAGTTCGCGTTCGAGCCCAAGTGGGACGGCGTCCGCACGATCGCGTTCGTCGACGGCGGCATCGTGCGGCTGCAGACGCGCAATCTGCTCGACTGCACCTCCCAGTACCCCGAGGCACACGGTGTCTCCGAGGCGCTGACCGGCGCGTACCAGGCCATCCTCGACGGCGAGATCGTCGCCCTCGACGAGAAGGGCGCCCCGTCGTTCCAGCGCCTGCAGCCGCGCATGCACCAGCGTGACGAGTCCGAGCTCCGAAGGCTCCGCAAGACCACGCCGGTGATCTACGAGGTCTTCGACATCCTCTGGGCCGACGGCGAGGATCTGACGAAGAAGCCGCTGCGCCAGCGGCAGCAGATCCTCGACGAGGTGCTCACGCCGATGGGCGGGGTCCGCAGATCCGAACAGTTCATCGGCACGGGCCGGGCGCTCTTCTCCGCCGCGCAGGAGCAGGGGCTCGAGGGGATCGTCGCGAAACGGCTGGACTCGCCGTACGCGACGGCGCGAAGCGCGGCGTGGGTGAAGATCAAGGCGTTCAAGACGATGGACTGCGTCGTCGGTGGATGGACCGAGGGCCAGGGCGGCAGGTCCAACAGCCTCGGCGCGCTGCTCATCGGCTTCTACCAGGATGGACGGCTCGTTCCACTTGGACACGTCGGCAGCGGCTTCGACGAGCGCACGCTGAAAGAGCTCCTGTCCACGCTCAAGCAGCGCGAGGTCGCGAAGTCTCCGTTCGCCACCGAAGTCCGGGCGAACACGAAGCCACACTGGTGCGCTCCCGAGCTCGTGTGCGAGGTGCGGTACGTCGAGATGACGCGCGACGGCACGCTCCGCGCGCCGAGCTATCGGGGCCTGCGAGCCGACGTCGATCCGCTCGAGTGCGTCGGAGAGGAGCGGCGCGAGTCCACGAAGAGCGCGCTCAAGGCCGCCGCGCGTGCATCCACCGCGCAGGCGGACGGTGACGCGGATCTTGGGAAGTCGAAGGGAGCGCGCGTGCCCGCTCTCCTCACGATCGACGGACACAACATCCGTCTCACGAACCTCGAGAAGGTCATCTTCCCGGAGGACGGCTACACCAAGGCCGATCTCATCCGCTACTACACCGAGGTCTCGCCGTTCCTCATCCCGGTGATCCGCGACCGACCGCTCACGATGAAGCTGTTCCCTGACGGCATCGCGGCGCCGTACTTCTATCAGAAGGACAAGCCCAGCTTCACACCACGCTGGATCAGTCACTGGGTGGATCACAGCGCCGACCGCGAGGGCGGCATCGATTACGTCCTTGGGAACGACCTCGCGACGCTCATCTGGCTCGCGAACTACACCGCGATCGAGATCCATCCGTGGCTCGCGCGGGTCGACGACCCCGAGCATCCGGACATCGCGATCATCGATCTCGACCCGTCCGTCGGCGCGACCTGGGACGACGTGAAAGAGACCGCCGTGCTCGTCCATGAGGTGCTCGACGACCTCGGCCTCCGTGGCTTTCCGAAGACGACGGGCTCGCGCGGTATCCACATCTACGTGCCGATCGCGCGGCGATACACCTTCGAGGAGTCGCGTGGCTTCGTCTTGGACGTCGGGAAGATCGCGCGCGAGAAGAAGCCGAAGCTCGTGACGCTCGAGACCGTGAAAGATCGCCGCCGCGGCGTGTACATCGACTACCTGCAGAACGTTGGTGGGAAGACGACCGCGGGCGCGTACAGCGTGCGCCCGATCCGGCGCGCACCCGTGTCCGCGCCGCTCGAGTGGGACGAGATCCCATCGCTCGGTCGCCCGGACGCCTTCACGATCCGGAACATGGGCGCTCGCCTCGCGGAGACCGGCGACCTCCTCGCTGGGATGCTCGACCTGGAGCAGAAGTTGCCGCGAGCCTCCGTCTCCGTGCCGGCGAAGCCGAGCCGCGCCGCGGCGAAGAGATAGAAGTGGACGAGTGAGCCGCGCCGCGGTCCTCGCGCCGGGGTACGGCGGCTCCGCGACGCAGCCGATCCTGCGCGCGCTCGCGAAGGCGCTCCAGGCGCATGGCATCGAGTCGCTCCCGATCACCTTCCGCACGCGCGGGAAACGCCCGTCAAAGGACTACGTCGAAGAGCTCGCCGATCTCCGCATGGCCCGGGACGAGCTCCGCGCGAGCCACGACAAGGTGGCACTTGTCGGCCGCAGCTTCGGCGGGCGCATGTGCGCATTCCTGGCGGAGCAGGAGCCGCCCGACGCGCTCGCGATCGTCAGCCACCCGATCGCGCCGCCGGATCGCGCGCGCGTCCGGGACGAGGAGGCGCTGGCGGCGATCCGCTGTCGCACCCTCGTCGTGCAGGGCAGCGCGGACGAGCTCGGACCGCTCGCGGTGCTGGAGCGCATCGCCGGCACGAATCCGCTCGTCGACCTCGTCGTCATCGCCGGTGCCGGCCACGATCTCGGCCCGAAGGAGCGCGAGGCCGTGGACCACGTGGCACGCTGGCTCGACGCCGCGCTCCGCTAGCTGCCGTTCCCCACGGACCCGTTAACGGCCGTTCCCGGTGATTCGCCCGACGGTGGCGATGAGCTCGTTCAGGTCGAAAGGCTTCTCGACGACCGCGGCGGGCCGGACGGACTGGCGCGTGAGGTCGACGTCGCGCGCGGCGCTGAGGACGATGATCGGCGCGCGTCCGCCGCCTTCCGTGTATCGGCGCATGAACTCGAAACCGTCCATGAGCGGCATCCGTAGATCGACGAGCAGCACGTCGGCGGTGGCACCCTTGAGGAGCTCGAACGCGAGCTCGCCATCGCGCGCGTCGAGGACGTCGTAGCCGGCATCCTGGAGCGCGAGCGAGACCATCTCGCGGATGCTGTTGTCGTCTTCGACGATGAGGACGCGGACGGCGCTCACGCCGGGCGCCCTTCGGGCTGCAGCGCCGGCTGCTCGAGGTACACCGCGCCGGGGACCGGCAGGCTGATCACGAATTTCGTGCCGGGACCGGACGGCTCCTCCGCGTACATCGTCCCGCCATGGCGCTCGACGATGTGCCGGCTGATGTAGAGGCCCAGCCCGAGCCCGGATCGGTTCGGGTGCGCTTGATAGAACTGTTCGAAGAGCTTCGCGCGGTGCTCGCGCGCGACGCCGATCCCGTGATCGCGTACGGTCATGATCGCCGTGGCGACGTCTTTGGTGATCGTCACGTCGATCGACCCGCCCGCCGGGGAGAACTTCACCGCGTTGTCCAGAAGGTTCGTGAGGACCTGCTCGAGGCGCAGCGCATCGGCGCGGATCCGCAGCTCCGATGGGGCGTCGAGCGTGAACGTGTGGCGGTCCGTCACGACCTCTATCTGCTCGATCGCCGACCGCGCGATCTCCACGAGGTCGGCGTCATCCATCTCGATCGAGAGGCGTCCCGACTCGAGGCGGACGGTGTCGAGCAATTGGCTCGCGAGGCGCGCGAGCTTCGCGATCTGCCTGTCGACCGTCTCGAGCGCGCGCGCCTGCGTGTTCGTGAGTTTCGTGTCCCTGAACGTGCGCGCGAGGAGCTGCGTCGCCGACTTTGCCGCCGTGAGCGGTGTCTTGAGCTCGTGCGCGGCCACGCTCAGGAACTCGTCGCGCAGCCTCACCGCGGCCTCCATCTCCGCCGCCTCGTGCTTCGCGGCGCGAGCCTCCGTGAACAGGTTCGCGTTCTCGATGGCGATGGCGATCCGGTCGGCGACGACCTCGAGGATGTCGGCGTCGCGCTGGTGGAAGCGAGCGGGGAGCATCGCGCCGACGTGCAGCACGCCGAGAAGCTTCCCGTGCGCGACGAGGGGGACTCCGAGGAGCGAGCGGATGCCCTTTGCGCGCAGGATCGGGTTGAGAACGTTGGAGTGCCTGATGTCCTCGAGGATCACCGGTCTGCGCTCCTGCGCCACGCGCCCGGCGAAGCCCTGCCCGATCGGGATGCGCACCCCGCCCGTGACCTCCTCCTCGATTCCGTGTGCGGCTCGCGCGACGAGCGCGGTCTCGTCGCCTGAGAGAAGGAGGATCGCGGCCGTGTCGACGGCGAGCATCTCCACGACACGCTCGAGCAGGGCGCCGAGAAGGTCATCGAGCGCGAGATGCGCCAGCGCGGTGTCGGTGACGCGCTGGATCACGCGCAGCTGCCGCAAGGCGGTCTCGGCCTCTTCACGCGACGCACGCTCGCGGTCGAGCAGCATGCCGCGCTGGTCCTCGTGCCTCCGCCGCTCGGTGAGATCGCGCGTGACCTTCGCGAAGCCGACAAGCTCGCCCCGACCGTCGCGCAGCGCCGTGATGGTCACGCTCGCCCAGAAGGTCGACCCATCCTTTCGAACACGCCAACCTTCCTCTTCGTAGCGGCCCTCGTCGGTCGCCACGCGAAGCCCGTAGTCCGGCTTCCCGCGCCGCGCGTCAGGACCGGGGTAGAAGACGGAGAAGTGCTTGCCGATGACCTCGCCGGCCGTGTAGCCCTTGATGCGCTCGGCGCCCGCGTTCCACGTCATGACGACGCCGTGCGGATCCAGCATGAAGATCGCGTAGTCGACCACGCTCTCGACGAGCAGCCGGAACTGATCCCGGTCGCCGGGCGGCCCCGCTCCCCTGGACATCAGGAGCGACAGCGTAGTGGCGCGTGGGCCGGCTGGCGGGCGACCGAGCGCCACGCCGCACCGACGACCCTCCGTCGCCCGTTCATAGCTCCTTCACAGCGCCGCACGACGCTGGTCGGGCAACGAAAGGAGTCTCGAACATGTACTTCGCACGCACGATCCTCGCAATCCTCGTCGTCGGGGTGATCGGCCTGGTCGGCTACCAGATCGGCGTCTCGCAGGCGATCGCCACGCAGGTCCCCGCAGTGGCAGGCGCCGTGCCGGTCGCTCACTGGTACGGCCCGGGCTGGTTCGGCTTCGGGTTCCTCGGGTTCCTGTTCCCGCTCTTCTTCCTGTTCCTGCTCTTCGGCCTCATGCGCGCAGCCTTCGGCGGGGGCCGCAGCTGGAGCGACGGTGGATACCGTGGCGGCTGGATGAGCGGGCGCGACCGCATCGAGCAGATCCACCGCGAGCTGCACGGCGAGAAGCCCGCGAGCGGACCGACCGGCACGCAGACCTAGCATCCCGCGAATGAAGACGGTGCTCGTCGTGGACGACGAGCCGAAGATCGTCCAGCTCGCACGGGACTATCTCGAGCACGCTGGCTTCAAGGTCGCGAGCGCCTCCGATGGACGTGAGGCGCTCGCGTCGTTCCGGGCCGCGGCGCCCGATCTCATCGTCCTCGACCTCGGCCTGCCGCACATCGACGGTCTCGATGTCGCGCGCGCGGTCCGGAGGACCTCCAACGTCCCGATCGTCATGCTCACCGGCCGCGCCGACGAGGCCGACCGCGTCGCCGGCCTCGAGCTCGGCGCCGACGACTACATCCCGAAGCCCTTCAGCCCGAAGGAGCTCGTCGCGCGCGTGCGCGCCGTGCTCCGCCGCTCCGAGATGGCCGCGGCACCGGCCGAGCTCGTGCGCGCCGGCGATGTCACGCTCGACGTGCCACGGCTCTCGGTCCGCGTGAAGGACCGCTCCGTCGACCTCACCCCGACCGAGTTCCAGCTGCTCCTCACGCTCGCGCGCACGCCGGGACGCGTGTTCACGCGCGCACAGCTCCTCGACGCGGTCCACGGCGTCGCGTTCGAGTCGTACGAGCGCGCGATCGATGCGCACGTGAAGAACATCCGCCGCAAGCTCGAGCCCGACGCGCGCGAGCCCAGGTACGTCCTCACCGTGCACGGCGTCGGCTACCGCTTCGCGGACGAGCGCGCGTGAGCGAGGGCGGTCCGCGCCGCAGGCACAAGTGGGGCCGCTGGACGCCGGGCGATCCGAAGCCCGACTGGTGGCCGAGGAACGAGCCCTTTCCTCCGACGGACTGGCCGCGGATGCGGGCGCGGTTCATGACGCGGATGGCGACCTTCGCGTTCATGGCGCTCACGTTCTTCTCGATCTTCGTCTGGCTCGTCGTGTCCGTGGTCAGCGGGCTGTTCAGTGCGTTCACCGGCGGTCCGCCGAATCCATGGCTGGTCATCGGAGCGATCTTTCTCGTGTTCTTCGTGTTCTTCGGTGCGCGCGGCGCGGGCCAGCTTGCGAGGCCGGTCGGCGATCTCATCGAGGCCGCCGAGCATGTCGAACGCGGCGACTACAGCACCCGGCTGCGCGCCCGCGGCCCGCGCGAGGTGCGCAAGCTCGCGAACGCGTTCAACGCGATGAGCGCGCGCCTCGAGCGCAGCGAGGCCGAGCGGCGCCGGCTCCTCGCCGATGTGACCCACGAGCTGCGCACGCCGCTCACGGTGATGCAGGGGAACGTCGAAGCCCTGATCGACGGCGTGCATCCACCTGACGAGGCGCATCTGCTGTCGCTGCTCGAGGAGACGAAGGTCCTGTCGCGGCTCGTCGACGACCTGCGCACCGTCTCGCTCGCGGACGCGGGCGCACTGCCGCTCCATCGGGAGGCGACGGACATTGGCGGCCTCGTGCGCGACACCGTTTCGTCCTTCACGGCGCGCGCGGACGCCGGCGGTGTGACGCTGCGAGCGGGGACCGATCCGATGGAGCCGATCGCGATCGACGGGGTTCGCGTGCGCGAAGTGCTGACGAACGTCATCGCGAACGCGCTCCGCCACACGCCGCGCGGCGGGACCGTCACGATCGCGGCGGCCGAGGACGACGGCACGATCACGGTGAGCGTGCGGGACAGCGGGACCGGCATCCCTGCGGACGTCCTGCCGCATGTCTTCGAACGCTTCACGAGGGCCGACGACTCACCGGGTGCTGGCCTTGGCCTCGCGATCGCGAAGGGTCTGGTCGAGGCGCACGGCGGGCAGATCACCGCCTCGAGCGCGCCCGGTCAGGGCACCGATGTGCGCTTCACGCTCCCGCGCGAGATCGCCCCGGCCTGATCCCGAGCCGCGGCTGCCGCTAGGGCGCCTTGTTCTCCTCGGTGTCCATCTGCGCGCGCTGCAGCTTTCCGGAGAAGTCGACGTAGATGGATTTCCACTCGGAGTAGACGTCGAGCGCGGCGCGCCCAGCCTCGCGATGCCCGTTGCCGGTCGACTTCATGCCGCCGAACGGCAGCTGGATCTCGGCGCCGATCGTCCCGGCGTTCACGTAGACGAGCCCGGTCTCCGCGTCGCGCATGAAGCGGAACGCGTTGTTCACGTTCCGCGTGTAGACGGAGCACGAGAGCCCGTACTTCGTCGAGTTGAGGACCTTGATCGCCTCGTCGATCCCGTTCACCTCGATGACCGCGGTCACCGGGCCGAAGATCTCCTCCTGCGCGACGCGCATGTTCGGCTTCACGTCGACGAGTACGGTCGGTTCGTGGAAGAAGCCCTTCGCGAGCGCGCCCTCCGTCGGGATGCGACCGCCCGCGGCGATCGTCGCGCCCTCCTTCTCGGCGATCGGCATGTACGACGCGATCTTCTCCTGCGCGGCCTTCGCCACGACCGGTCCGAGATCGGTGCTCGCCTCGAGGCCGTGGCCCATCTTCATCTTCTTCGCGCGGCCGACGAGCTTGTCGATGACCGCGTTCGCGACGCCCTTGTGCGCGATCACGCGCGATGCGGCGGTGCAGCGCTGGCCCGACGTCCCGAACGCCGACCACACGATGCCCTCGATCGAGAGGTCCACGTCCGCGTCGTCGAGGACGACGATGGCGTTCTTCCCGCCGAGCTCGCACGAGACGCGCTTCAAGAGCCGGCCGGCGATCTCGCTGATGTGCGCCCCCGCGTCGCTCGATCCGGTGAAGGACACGAGGTCGACGGCGGGATGCGTGACGAGGTGGTCCCCGATCTCGCCGCCCGGTCCGAGGACGAGGTTGAGAACGCCCTTCGGCAGTCCGGCCTCCTCCATGATCTCGACCAGGCGGACCGCGAGCATCGGCGTGTACGAGGCCGGCTTGAAGACGACGGTGTTCCCGAGGACGAGCGCGGGCATGATCTTCCACGTCGGGATCGCGAACGGGAAGTTCCACGGAGTGATCGCCGCGACGACGCCCAGCGGGTGGCGCATGCTCATCGCCCACTTGTTCGGGAGCTCCGCCGGGACGACGTCTCCGAACTGCCGGCGACCCTCGCCGGCCGTGTAATAGACCATGTCGATGCCCTCCTGGACATCGCCACGGGCCTCCGCCAGGACCTTGCCCATCTCGCGCGTCATGTCGCGCGCGAGATCGTCCTTGCGCTCGAGCATGATCTCGCCCGCCCGGTAGAGGATCTCGCCGCGCTTCGGGGCGGGGAAGAGGCGCCACGCGTCCTTCGCGCGTCGCGCCGCTTCGACGGCCTTGTCGATGTCCTCGGAAGTCGACTTCGTCGCGGTCGCGATCACCTCGCCGGTCGCGGGATCGAGGTCGTCGAACGCGTTGCCCGAACCGGATTCGACCCAGCGGCCGTCGATGTAGTTCTTCAGGTGTGGAGTCGCCATGTCGTCCCCCTCGCGCGCGGTGAGTTGCTAGAAGGTGGCTCCATAGAAGAGCCAGATGGTGAGCCCGCCGACGAACACGATGCCGAGGAACACGAGGATGAAGGCGATGTTCGCCTGACGCTCGGGGTCACCGCCGCCGCTGAACGGACCCATCGCCCCGATTATCCCGTTTCGCCGCGGACGGGACGCGCACGTCGGCGCTCGCGAGACCGAGCGCCGCGGCGAGCTCCTCGGCCCGCGCGCCGACCTCGCGCCGCGTGCTCGCGGAGAGCCGTGCGAAGGGCACGACGTCCACGACCAGCGTGTCGCCCGATCGGGCGTGCGTCCACGTGCCCTCGACGCGGCCGCCGACGAGGACCACGGCGGAGATCCACCCGGCGACGCGGCTGACCTTCCAGCGATGGACCCTGTCGAAGAGGTGGTCACGCGACGAGTGGCCCATGAGGTACGGGTCGAACGGAGGGAGCAGCTGCACCGAGGGAGCGGGAGCTGCCTTGGCGAGCGCGCGGAGGTCCTCCGCGAGGAGCTGCAGGCGCGTGCCCTCCACGTCGACGTCGACGAGCTCCCCCGCGAGCGCCGGCCACGGATCAACGCGTCCTCGCCTGAGGTACCCGAACCAGCGGACGAAGTCCTTCTTTGTCGCAGGCCCGTACGCGCGCAGATAACGCCGCGCGAGCTCCGCAGTCGCGTCGTCCGTGTCGATGTCCTTCCAACCGCGAAGCCAGTGCCGCGGATTCACCAGCGTGACGTTCGTCCCGCGGCTCGGGCCGAACGCGAGGAGCCCTCGTCGTGCGGCGGGCTTCAGCAGGCTGCCCCAGCTGCCGGAGATCGCTTCGCGCACATGCGCAGGGCGTCCCCGACCGACACGAGCGGTGAGCTCCTCCTTCGTCATCGGTCTGTCGGAGAGCGCGTCGCCCATGGCCGCGACGAGCGAGTCGAGCTCGCGCTCGCTCATCCGCAGCCACTTGAACCATCCCGGCGTCCACGTGAGGTTGCGCATCGCGGCCGAATAGAGCGGCAGATCGGCCGCGGGGATGAGGTGGAGCGTGCCGCGCACGAGCCACGTCTTCACGAGGGTCCGCTCGGTCCAGAGCGCGGTGCGCACGTCTTCGACCCTCGCTCGCGAGCGGGTCGCGAGCTGGAGCTCGGCGGCGGACATGACCTGTGCCTGCGCGCCGCCGATGGCGCTCGCGACGTCAATCAACGCGCCGCGCGGTGCGCGACGGAGGAGGTGGTGCCGCGCGAGACGGAACGCGTGCACCTGCGGCCAGCTCGCCTCGAGCGCAGGCTTCACCTTCAAATCAGCGAGATGATGAGCGAGGAAGGAGCCAAAGATGAAGATCGAGCGCCTGAGCCCCGGTGCGCACTACAGCCGGGTCGTGATCCATGGAGATGTCGTGTATCTCGCTGGGACGACGGCCAAGGACAAATCACAGGACGTCAAGGGTCAGACGAGGCAGGTCCTGGACGCGATCGACTCGCTCCTCGCGAGCGCTGGGACAGACAAGACGAAGCTGCTGACCGCCAACGTCTGGCTGAGGGACATAGGCGACTGGGGCAGGATGAATGAGGTCTGGGATGCCTGGATAGCGCCGGGCAGCGCGCCCACCCGTGCGACCGTTGAGGCGAAGCTTGCGGAGCCGGAGTTGCTCGTCGAGATCATGGTGACGGCGGCGAAGTAGCGTCGACTCGCGGTGCGGTGGAGCTGAGGGGATTCGAACCCCTGACCTCTTGAGTGCGATTCAAGCGCTCTACCAACTGAGCTACAGCCCCAAGCGGCTGCGCCGCTTGGGGCGCGCCGAAGGTCAATCCTACCGGAAGGAACCCGCCGGAACCGGTCCTGACGCGCGACCGGCAGACCGAGCGCTTCGCTATTCAATGCCGTGCAAGGATTTGCTACACCGCCTGCAGATGGACCTCTCCAGCCCGATCGCGCGCCTCCTGCTCGCCTTGATCTGCGGTATCGCGCTGGTCCTCGTCGCGCGCTTCGCACGGGGACTGCCTGACCCGCTGCGAAGCTTCGTCCGCCTCTCGCTGGGGGAGGCGTCCTTCACCGAGGTCTTCGGCGTGTTCCTCATCGGCTACGCGATCGGATCGTTCGTCGGCGGTCCTGACGATGCGAGTGGTTCAAGCCGCGGCGGC
>JBIOUD010000051.1:0-9667 GCA_044866725.1 Candidatus Limnocylindria bacterium
AACGTGCGGCAGCGGAGCGCGCTGCGGCGGAGCGCGCGCTCGCGGAACGCGCGGTCGAAGAGGCTCGTGCGGCTGCCGAGCGCGCCGTGGCGGAGCGCGTCGACGCCGAGGCGCGAGCGGCGGCGCAGCGCGCGGCCGAGGAGCGGGCCGTCGCCGAAGAGCGTGCCCTTGCGGAGCGGGCCGTCGAAGAAGCTCGCGCTGCAGCCGAGCGCGCGGCCGCCGAGCGCGTCGATGCGGAGGCTCGCGCCGCCGCGCAGCGCGCGGCCGAGGAGCGTGAGGCAGCAGAACGTGCCGCGGCCCAACGTGCCGCGGAGGAACGCGCCGCGGCGGAACGAGCGGCGGCGGAGCGCGCGGCCGCGGAGGAGCGTGCCCTTGCGGAGCGCGCCGTCGAAGAAGCTCGCGCCGCTGCGGAGCGCGCGGTGGCCGACCGCGTCGCCGCGGAGGCCCGCGCGGCAGCTGAGCGTGCAGCCGAGGAGCGCGCGGCGGCAGAACGTGCTGCCGCGGAACGGGCGGCCGCCGAAGAGCGCGCGGCTGCGGATCGCGCCGCGGCCGAGCGCGTCGCGGCCGAGCGATTCGCGGCGGAGCGGGCGGCTGAGCTCGCCGCCATGGAGCGTGCCGCGGCCGCCGAGCGAGCCGCTGCCGAGCGTGACGCCGCCGAACGAGCCGCTGCCGAGCAGGCTGCCGCGGACCGCGCCGCCGCCGAGCAGGTCGTTGCAGCGCCCTCGCGTCCCCCGTTGGAGCTAGTTCGACCGTCGATGGATACCGATCTCGCTCCGGCGAGGGTTGAGGCGACATCGCCGACAAGCGAGATTCAGCTCGTGCTTTCGCCGATCACCTCGTTCCCGCGCCTCGTCGAGCTCGAGCGCCAGATCCAGACGCTGCCCGCCGTGCGGACGCTGTACGTCCGCGACTTCCGCGCCGGCGTCGCGACGCTGGCGGTGGCCCTGCGGTCGGCGATGACACCGGAGGAATTCGCCGGGCTCCTCGCGGGCTTCCAGCGGCCGCGCATGCGCCTGACTGGCGGCGCGCGCAATCGTCTCGAGCTGAGGATCGAAGGCGAAGCCGGCGTCGCGTAGGCGCGGAAGAAAGTAGTGAGCACTCGCCTCGACGCTGACGGCTGGTCGTCTCGCCTCGCGTATCTCGCGTCGCTGACGCGGATGGATGCGCTCGCCATCGTGCTGCCGTCGCAGGGCACGCCCTCGACGTACGCGGCGCACAACCTGAACGCGGTCACATGGTCGGCGACGCCGGCCGCGTCGACGATCGCGACCGTGTACGCGCAGCGCCAGCCCGGCCAGATCGAGGGCGCTGACCTCGCGCTCGCCGACGGCCGCGTCGCCGACGCGCTCGCCGCGACGCCCATCGTCTTCAAGGAGCAGCTCATCGGCGCGCTCGTCGCCGTCGCGACGCGACCGCTCAGTGCTGACGACGCGACGAGCCTCGCGCGCGCCGCTGACGTCCTCGCGATCGACCTCGCCGAAGCGAACCTCGCGTGGCGCGCGCAGCGCTACGCCCAGGACCTCGAAGGACGCAGCCGCATCGTGCGGGAACTCCGGCGAGCGCACCAGGAGCGCGACCTCGAGTCGCTCCTCGCGCGCGCGACCGATCTCGTCGCGGAGCTGTTCGGCGCCGACGGCGTGTCGATCATGCTCGCGGACGAGGACGGCATGATGACGGTGCGCGCGGCGCGGGGCCTCTCCGACGAGGCGAGGCGCGCGCAGGTACGGGTCGGTGAGGGCATCTCCGGCACGGTCGCCCGCAGCGGTCAGCCGACAATGCTCTCCGGTCCGGTCGCGGGCGGGAGCGACGCGAGCGTGAGCGAGTCGATGATCGTTCCGCTGCGCGTCATGGAGCGGACCTTCGGCGTGCTGAACGTGAAGCACCGCGCGCCGCAGCAGCGCTACACGCAGCCGCAGCTCGAGTCGCTCGCGCTCGTCGCGCAGGACGTCGCCTTCCTCTACTCGAGCGCGGATGAGCTGCGCCGTGCGGAGGACGACCGCCAGCAGGCCATCGTCCTCTACGAGCTCTCGAAGTTCGCGACACTCGGCTCCGATCCGTTGAACGACGTCACCGCGGCGGCCGGCATGCTCGCCGGCACGCTGGGGAACGACTGCGTCGCGATCTGGCAGCTCGAGAACGAGCGGCTCCGTCTCCGCGCGGCGGTCGGCTTCGAGGTGCAGGCCGGGACCGAGTTCCGCGCCGAGGAGTCCGACACGACCCTCGCAACGGTGCTGCGCGAGAAGAAGTCTGCGCGTCAGCGGATCGACGTGGGCGACCAGCTTCCGGCGTGGGCACAGGCGAACTGCACGCAGTACCTGCTCTCCCCCATCGGCACGCACGGGGTCCTCGTGATGTCGCGCGAGACGCGTTCGTTCAGCGACGCCGACGTCGACTTCGCGAACACCGTCGCGGAATACCTCATCGGGATGCTGCAGAAGTCGCAGGCGCAGGATGTCGTCGATCGCGGCGTCTCGAGCGAGCGCCGGAAGATCGCGCAGGAGATCCACGACGGCCTCGCGCAGGAGCTCACCGGCGTCGTGCTCGCGCTCGAAGGTTGTCAGCGCGCGTTCGACAAGGACCCGAACCTCCTCGGACCGCAGCTGCAGAAGGCCGCGCGCGACGCGCGCGCCACGCTCGCCGACGTCCGCCAGTACATGGCCGCGCTCCGACAGAGCGAGACAGGGGCACTGAACCTGCCGGTCACGCTCTCCCGCCTCGTGGACGACCTCCGGCGTCAGACCGGTCTCCAGGTGGAGATGGAGGAGTCTGGTCCACAGCGTGAGCTGGAGCCGATCGTTGAACGTGCCGTGATCCGCATCGTTGGAGAGGCGCTCCGCAACGTCGCGCAGCACGCCGGCGCGAACAAGGCGAAGGTCTCGCTCATCTACGGGAGCGAGGGCGTCGTCGTGACCATCGAGGACGATGGCAAAGGCTTCGACGTCGAACACACCTTCGGCAGCGCCGAAGGCCGCGGACACTTCGGCGTCGTCGGCATGCGCGAGCGCGCCGAGGCCGCCGGCGGACAGCTCGTCGTCCGCAGCGAGGCCGGCCATGGCACGATCGTGCGGGCGAGCATCCCGTACTCGAGCCTCGCGGCGGTCCCGGGCATGACCGGCGGTCCGATCGAGGACGTCGAGCAGCAGCCCGCTTCGGAGGATCAGGTGACGAGCGACAAGGGCAGCTTCTTCACGAGGCTCTTCGGGCGATGAGCGAGAGGACGAAGATCCGCATCCTCATCGCGGACGACCACGCGGTGGTCCGCAGCGGCCTGCGCTCGATCCTCGAGAGCGAGGACGACATCGAGGTCGTGGGAGAGGCCGCCGACGGCCATCAGGCGCTCGAGCTCGCGCAGGAGCTCCTGCCCGACGTGATCCTCATGGACATCAACATGGGCGACTGGGACGGCGTGACCGCGACGCGACGCGTCCGCAACTCGGTCCCCTCGTCGCGCGTCATCGTGCTCACGAACTACGACGAGGACAACCTCGTCTTCTCCTCGATCCGCGCGGGCGCGTCGGGTTACCTGTTGAAGGAAGTGAGCGGGAACCAGCTCACGAACGCCATCCGCACGGTGGCGGACGGCTTCTCGCTCATCTACCCGTCGGTCGCACGCCGCGTGCTCGACGAGTTCGGGCGCCTGCGAAGCGGCGGCCCCGCGCCGGCAGACGACGACCAGGGCTACAGCGATCTCACCCCGCGCGAGCGCGAGGTGCTGAAGCTCATCGCGTCAGGCCGCGCGAACAAGGAGATCGGCACCGAGCTCGGCATCACCGAGCGCACGGTGAAGACGCACATCTCGAACATCTTCAGCAAGCTGCAGCTCACCGACCGCACGCAAGCTGCGCTCTACGTCCACAACCGCGGTCTGCTCGAGAAGGCTTAGCTCAGCGCGGAGCACGCTCCCGGGCCGCGTGACGCAGGGTCTCAGCGCCACCTTGCCTCCTGGCGCGCATCCGACCGTGCTCCACCCCGCCGACCGAGGACGAGAAGTCGCTCTACCGCTGGCAGGAAAAGAACTGGGACAAGCTCTTCACGAGCCCTCCTGCGAAGCTCGCGAAGACGAGGCGTCGCTGAACGATGCGGCCCGCCCGTCGCGAGGCACTCGACCTCGCGCTCCTCTTCGCGCTTCAGCTGCGCTAACGAGTCGTTGCGAAGGTGGCGGTCGCACCCGCGGCGGTCACCGTGTACACGCCCGGTGCGGCGGTGGTCCCGAAGGTCCCCCGGTACATGCCTGAGCCGTCGGTCAGCATGGTGAAGCTCAGCCGGTAGCCGTTGGCGCTCGTGATCGTGACTTCGACGAACGCGTTCGCGGCGGCGGCGAAGACCGTGTAGCGCACGCTGCCAGAGGCGTCGACTCGCGTCGCGGCGATCGCCGGGCCGGAGCGCGACTCGAGGCGCCGCTGGAGCGTGCCCACTGTCTCGCCGGATTCGGCGAAGTACGCGGCGTCGAAGCGCGTCCCGTTGCCGACGTCGACGAGCGCCGCGACGAGGCGCTCCCACCCGACTCGCGCCTGCATCGCGCGCACGGCGTTCGCGGCGTACGCGTAGAGCGGACGACCGAAGCGCGCGTACGCGGCGTGCCAGTCCCGGAGCGCGTCGAGCTGGTCAAGACCGACCGCGCCGCTCGCGGCGAGGGCGCGGCCGCTCAGCTCCTCGTCGCCAAGGAAGATCGCGCCACCGGGTGCCTCCTGCTCGACGACCGTGGCGAGGCCCTCGTCGAGCCACGTCGGGACCGTGCCGCCGCTGGTCATGTCGCGGACCATGAGGTGCGTGAGCTCGTGCGCGATCGCGGCGTTCATGCGATCACGCGATGCGGCGCTCCAGTTGATGGCGATCGTGAGCGTCGGGCGGTCGAAGATCCCGCCGTAGCTCCTCGCGACGTCGTCTGCCGTCGCGCGCGAGTAGCCGAAGAGCTCTCGGGCGCCCTGGCTGAACGACGACGCGGTGCCGAACACGAGGACGCGCGGACGCACGCTGAACGACCGGCCGAAGAGCGCTTCGACGCGTTCGGCGGCGCGGTCGACGCCGAGGGAGAGAGCGGCGGCATCGGAGCCTGGCACGGTCGTCTCAACGCGTACGTCCGCGCGCTCGGAGGGGAGGGACACGAGGGGCACGGTGGTCTCGCGGCGCACCGACGAGGTCGGCACGTTGAGGCAGAACGCGGGGACGAAGCTCTCCGTGGGTGCGCAGCCGGCCGAGTCGTCGGACGCCGCGGCGTCGCCGCGGAAGATCACCAGGAGCGCGATCGCTCCGAGTCCACCCAGGCCAAGTAGCCACAAGATGCGCGACATACCACCACCAACCGTTTCGGCAACCCCGCTAACTCAGAGAGTCCGGAGGCTTTGCGTCCCCGCCTCGCGGCGGGTTTGCGGTTTCGTTCGACCTCGGGGCGCTCCCCGCGGCAAGACGTACGTTCGCGCATCGCGCGTCAGCGGTGAAGAGGCGAGGAAGTCCGATTGGAGCCGCTGGCAGGCTCACCCCATAAGCACTGGCCGCGACTAGTCCAAATTGATTAGCCGGGCGGCGGCGCGTCGTACACGGCCTCGATCACGATCGCGGCAGTCCCGGCGCAGGAGAGCGGGCTCTCGCGCTCGCCGAACGTGACGCTCGGCGCGAGGACGAGGACCTGCCGCGCCGCGACCGGCGCGTAAAGCACGCTCGGCGAGATGCGCGCGCCGGTGTCCGGTCGGATGCGAAGCCACGTGCCCTTCGCGCCGGCCGGCACGGGGTGCCCTGCGAGGTCGCAGGGGATCGTGAGCGGCGCACCGATCAGCGAGGCCGGGCTCTGGACGGCGGCGCGCTCGAGCGCCACAAGGTCATCCGTCGTCATGATCGGAGCGCCGCGCAGGTCACCGGGCGACGCGCCGAGCGTGTACGAGTGCGGCGCCGTGACGCCGCTCCACGGCCAGTAGCGCGCGACCCAGATGGGATCGGTGGTCGGATCCCACGAGAAGAGCACGCGGTACGGCTCCGTCGCGACGCGCCGGAGCAGATGGTCGGTCATGTTCTCGATGGTGAGCATGAGCGTGTCGCGCCGTGCGTAATACGCCAGGTCGGGATCCGAGCCGCGCCCAACGACGATGATCTGATCATCCGGCCTGCTCTGTGCCGCGAGCTCCCTCGCGCGCGGCAGCACACTCTCGAAGTCATTGAGCGGCGGATACGCGCGCGACCAGTACTCGCGCGATGACTGGAGCGAGGCGACCGCGGCCACGACCAGCGCGACGGTGACGATCGCGCGTCGCGGCGCGGTGCGCGCGCGATCGCAGAGCCACGCGACGCCGAGCCCGACGAACGCTGCGATCTGCGGCGTGAGCGCCGCCCAGTAGTAGTCATGGCGGTAGTAACCGCCGTAGAACACCGCGACCGGCGCGACGGCCGCGAGCAGGAGGCCTCCAAAGAAGGCTGGGTCGCGCGAGCGCGACGCGGCCCACGTGCCGAGGGCGAACAGCGGCAGCATGCCCACGCCGATGACGTAGCCGCTGATCCAGAGCCAGGTCCGCTTCCAGATCGTGAGGTCGAGACGCTCGCCGATCGAGGAGTAGTAGAACGTGCGCGAGGCCGCGGACGTCGTGTATGCCGCGGCCTCCTGAACGGCCTTGATGGCGTCGGCCCACAGCGTCCAGCCCTGTGCGACCGCGACGGGCACGACGCAGAGCGCGACAAGACGCACGTCGAGCCTCGTGCGGATCCAGCTCGCGAGCCCAACGTCTTCGCGAGGGTCGCGCCACAGGATGAGCGGAAGGCACCAGAAGAGCGGCGTCGTCGGCTTCACGAGCATGCCGAGGGTTCCCGCGGCGATCGCGATGACGAAGAGCAGCGGCCGGCGCGAGCCGCGCCACGCGATGCCGGCCCAGAGGTAACCGATCGCCCCCGCCGTCGCGCCGTATTCGACGAGGGACGCGCGGCTCCACAGGATGTTCGTCGGCACGAAGAGGAAGAACACCAGCGCGGCGATGGCGACCGTGGGCGAAGCGACCCGCTTCATGAGGCCGAACAACAGTCCGGCCGAAAGAAAGAAGAGCCCGAGGTGCGTCAGGCGCATCGCTGCGTCCGCGCCGACGCCGGCGTTCATCAGCAGCGCCCCGATGGCTTGCACCGCGGGGAATTCCATGGGGACTTCATACGGCGGCCCGAAGATCGGAAGGCGAGGGTGCAGGAGGTCGAACCCGTCCTCGTGAAAGAGCAGCGCGGTGTACGCCGTCCATGTCTGGCGCCAGCCATGCCACTCGAGGAGCGGCAGGTCGAGCGTCGGGAGGCGCGCCACGAGCGCGAGCGCGGCGGCCGCGACGGCGAATTGGTCGTGCCGCGGCACGCGGGTCACCAGGTGTACGGCGGTCGCACGAGAAGTCGGCGAAAGAGCGCGAGCACGATCGCGCCGACGAGGCCGAGCCAGAGAAGCGGAGCCTTCGCCGGCGTCGAGACGTACTGCGCCGTGACGAAGTGTTGACCCGGCGTCATCTGGAACGCGAGGAACCCCGGCGAGGCCATGAACGTCTCGGCCTGGACGTCGTCGACCATGACCCGCCAGTTCGGGTGATACGTGACCTTCAGGATGACGAGGCTGAAGTTCCCGGGGCAGCCGAGGAGCGCGTCGTAGCGATCGACCTGCATGCGCTCGTACGCGACGCCGCGGCCGTCGAAGCAGGTCGCGGTCGGCGCGCTCTCCTTGGTATCGGGCGCGGGATACGTGTATGTCGTGTAGCGCTGCGTCGCCGTGCGCGCGGGCGCGATGGTCTCGAGCAGATCGAAGAACAGCTTCTCGTCCGTGGACACGGCTTGCGAGTCGAAGGCCTGAGCGAACGCGATCCAACCCGACGTCGGCGCGGAGTAGATGACGTACTTCCCCACTGTGCGCAGCGGCGCGAGGAACGGCGGCACGGCCTGGCCGACCCGTGCGACCGCGTAGCGGACATTGAAGAGATCCCACTGCGCGCGGTCATTCGAGTCGAAGGAGAACGCGAGATCGGCGTCGAGTGACAGCGACGCATAGGGCTTCGCCATGCGAGCGATCCGATTGAAATTCAGCACGTCGGGCAGCCGGACGCTGTTGAATGCGACAAAGTCGAGGCCCCGCTGCCAGTCGTTGTTGTTCATCCCGGCGTAGACGCGTCCCGCCGGCAGCTCCTCGAACGCCTCGACGAGCGAGGCGACGTCACCGTCGCGCGCTATCGCGTCGCGCGTCTGGGTCATCCACGTCGTATTCCAACCGTAGTACTCGGCGCGCTCGACCATCGCCGGCACGAGCACGACGAGCATCAGGGCTCCGGTCGCGATCGCGCGGCGCGGCGTCGCGTCGGCACGGAGGATGCGCCACGCGGCCGCGCCCGCGAGGCCGATGAGCAGGATGGCCGCGACGTCGACGCCGCCGACGAAGCGATGGACGTGGAGGCCGTGCGAGAACGGCAGAAGATCCGCGATCGCGCCGAGGCTCGCGCGGCCCGACCAGAGCGTGACCCACACGGCCGCAAGCGCGAGCGCGAGCACCGCGAGCCTATCGCGCACGCGAGCCGCCGCGATCACGCCGGCGACGACGAGCCAGGTCAGCGCGGGCACGCGGGCGTGATCGAACAGGTCACCGAGGAGGAACCATCGCGCGATCTGCCCGAAGCCGAACGAGTCGAAGCGCCAGTCAGGCAGATAGGGCTGGCTCACGTTGAGGTACTGCCGCTGCATCAGGAACGGGAGCCACATGTACGACGTGAGCACCGCCGTGCCCGCACCGGCGATCACGAGCCGCGCGAGGCGCACCTGCCATGACGCGCGACGCAACCCGACGACGAAGATGACGAAGACGCTGATGGCGGCCATGTATGCCCAGATGAGATGGCTGAGGGCGAGGGCCGAGAGCACCAGGATCGTCCGAGCGAGGCCGCGACCACGCTCGAGGAACTCGTGCACGACCGCGAGCCCGATGAACGTCAGGTGCACGCCCCAGAGCTGCGTGTACATGCCCCAACCGCGCCACACGAATGAGTCGTACTCGATGCCGAACTTCCCGTCGGCGGAGACAAGCGCCGCGGCGGCGCCCGCGAGGACGGCGCCCGGCGCCGGAACGCCGATCCGTCGCAGCGACCACCACACGGTCAGCGGCAGGAGCACCAGGAGCAGCCAGCGAACGAGGTTGAACAACGTGAAGAGATCGATGAGGCCGAAAGTCAATCTCGAGAACACCACCACCACGAGGTGCGGGAGGTGCTGGTAGTAGACGAACGGCGGAAAGCCGAACTCCATCTCGGGCGCCCAGAAGTCGAATGGGTTCGCGCCGCGACCGAGCGCGGCGTCGGCCTCCTGCACGTACATGAAGTGGTTGGCGTCGTCGTTGTTGCTCGGGATCGCGATCGTCATCTCCGGCAGGAGGGCGACGGCGTTGAACAGCATCGGCACCATCAGGACCGCGGCGAGGACGGCGCGCTGCACGCGACGCTCGTGCGCGCGCTCCACTAGGATGCGCGCGGCCATCGCGTCGCGCTGCTCGCCGAGCCACCATCGCGCGCGCGCCCAGCGCGCCATGATGGGACCCATCCAGCCCACGGGGTTCGCGTTGAAGGAGCGGTCGATAGTCCCCACGAGTGCCGCAGAGATGACGGCGGCCACACACATCGTTGCGGCGATCACGATCTGCCCAGTTCGCCCGAAGAGACTGGCGTCGATCGACGCCGGGACC
>JBIOUD010000052.1:0-4594 GCA_044866725.1 Candidatus Limnocylindria bacterium
TCCGCCGCGCGTGCGGGCTCGTCGCGTCGGTCGGCAGCCTGCGAAACCTGCACGACATCATGTCGGCGCTCGCGTTCGGCGCGGACGCGGTGAACCCATATCTCCTGATCGAGCACGCGCGCTCCGCCGACGATCCCGACGCGCTGCCGAACCTCGCCGAGGCGCTCCGCAAAGGCATCGAGAAGGTCATCTCGACGCTCGGCATCCATGAGCTCCGCGGCTCCGGCCGTCAGCTGTCCGCGGTCGGCATCTCGCCGGACGTCGCGCGCCTCCTGGGGATCCGCACCTTCTTCGGCGCGGACGACCGCGGCCTCACCTGGGAGCGGATCGGCGCGGAGGGACTCGCGCGCGCGATGCAGCTTCGCGAGCGAACGATCGTCCACGTCGAGCCGCCCTTCCGCCTGTACCCGCGGATCTGGAAGGCCGCGCTGCAGGTCGCGAAGGGTGAGGCGCCGTACGACGCCTACGCCGAGAAGCTCACGGCGCTCGAGGCGGAGCATCCCGCGTCGCTCCGGCACCTCCTCGACCTCGCGCGCCCGACCGACGGCGAGCCCGATCGACGCGCGTCGACGCGCGCGGGCGAGCACGCCGCGCCGATGTACATCTCCTCGATGTCCTTCGGATCGCAGGGCGAGACGGCGTACCGCGCGTACGCCGAGGCGATGGCGCGGATGGACCTCCTCTGCATCAACGGCGAAGGCGGCGAGCTGCCCGATCTCATCGGCCGCTACCCGCGCAACCGCGGGCAGCAGATCGCATCAGGCCGCTTCGGCGTCTCGGCGCTCCTCGCGAACTCGTCCGACTACCTCGAGATCAAGATCGGACAGGGCGCGAAGCCGGGCGAGGGCGGCCACCTTCCCGCGCGCAAGGTGTCGGCGAAGGTCGCGCTCGCGCGGAACGCGCAGCCGGGCGTCGATCTCATCAGCCCATCGAACAACCACGACATTTATTCGATCGAGGACCTCGCGCAGGTCGTGCACGAGCTGAAGACCGTCAATCCGCGCGCGCGTGTCTCGGTGAAGGTGCCGGTCGTCCCGGACATCGGGATCATCGCGGTCGGCATCGCGAAGTCCGGCGCCGACATCGTCACCCTCTCCGGGTACGACGGCGGCACCGGCGCCGCGCGTCAGCACGCGCTGCGTCGCGCGGGCCTGCCGGTCGAGATCGGCGTCGCCGAGGCGCACCGCGCGCTCATCGCCGCGGGGCTGCGCGACGAGGTCGACATCTGGTGCGATGGCGGTCAGAAGAGCGCGCTCGATGTCGTGAAGATGCTGTGTCTCGGTGCGGACCGCGTCGGCTTCGCGACGCTCGCGATGGTCGCGATCGGCTGCACGATCTGCCGCGGCTGCCAGCTCGACACGTGCCACGTCGGCATCGCGACGCAGATCGAATCGGCGCTCGAGGCGACGGAGCGCGGCCTGAAGCGCTTCGAGCCGCAGGAGATGGAGCGCGCCGTCGCGCAGCTCATGCGCTTCTTCAGCGCGATGCAGCAGGAGGTCGCGCGCATCGCGGGCCACCTCGGCGTCGCGCGCACCGATGAGCTCGTCGGCCGAAAGGATCTGCTCGTGCAGGCGCGCGGACTGGATCGTGTGGATCTCTCATCGCTGCTCACGCCAGCCGGTCCCATGCGTCATGGCGGGCGCGAGGTGCGCGTCCTGACCGCGCCGCGCGCGCCTTCGTCAGAGGAGGGCGACGTGCTGCGGAGCGAGCACCGCTTCGTCGCGACGTCGAGCGCGGGACAGCTCGCGCGTCAGGCGATCGCCGGCGCGGTCGTGACGCGCTTCGACACGTCATTCGGACACGGCTCCGTCGCGGGCAACGGTGCGGGGGCGTACGCGACCGAGGGCGTCACGCTCGTCATCCCCGGCGGTGCGCAGGACGGCGCCGCGAAGACCGCGCTCGGTGGGCGCATCGCGATCCTGAAGGCGCCGAACGCGGCGGGCGCGTGGATCGATGGGTCGGTGGGGAAGTGCTTCGCCTACGGCGCGCAGCGGGGCCGTTTCTTCGTGCAGGGCGGGGCAGACGCGCGTGCCGGCATCCGCCTCTCCGGCGCCGACGTCGTGTTCGGCGGCGACCTGCGCGGGTTCGCGTTCGAGTACATGACCGGCGGACGCGCGGTGGTGCTCGGCGACCCCGGGCGCTGGATCTGCTCGGGCATGAGCGGCGGCGTCGTGTTCCTGCGACACGCGCCGGAGCGCGGCCTCGACGAGCGCGCCATGCGCGACCGCTTCGCGAAGGGGGCGAAGGTCACCCTGCGCGTTCCGTCGGTGGCCGATGTGTCCGCGCTCGAGGAGCTCCTGCGCGACTACGCGGCGACGCTCGAGACGAGCGGCCAGGCCGACGCTGCGCGCGATGTCGTTGCGCTGCTCGCGGATCCCGCGGCGGCTTTCCGCACGATCCGACCCGGCGTGGAGATCGTCGAGCAGACCATCTCGACGGAGTAGACCGCCGGTCCGATAGCGTCTCCCGCGTGACCGCGGTCGCGCTCGTCCTCGTGCTGTCGTCCGCGGTGATGCACGCGACGTGGAATCTCCTCGCGAAGCGCGTGCAGGCGGGGACGCCGTTCCTGTTCCTCATCTACGTCGTCGGCGCCGTCGCGTACACGCCGTTCGCGATCGCTGTTCTGCTCATCGCGCGGCCAGAGCCGAACATCCTGTGGCTGCTGTTCGTGGCGCTCGCGATCGTGCTCCAGACGGTCTACTTCGCGACGCTCACGGCGGGCTACCGCGCCGGCGATCTGTCTCTCGTGTACCCGATCGCGCGCGCGACCGGTCCGCTCCTCGCGACGGTCGGCGCGATCACCGTCCTGGGCGAGCGGCCCACGCCACTCGCGCTCGCCGGCGCGGTCGCGATCGTCGTCGGCGCGCTCGTGCTCACCGGCGATCCACGCTCGCTTCGCGCGCGCGGGGCGGCCGCGGCGGTCGGCTTCGCGCTCGCGACCGGCGCCTGCATCGCCCTCTACACCCTGTGGGACAAGACCGCGGTCGCGCTGCTCCTCATCCCACCGATCATCTACGACTGGATGGTCATCGGCGGGCAGGCGCTCGTCATCGCGCCGCTCGCGTGGCGGCGCCGCGCCGACGTCGCGCAGGTCTGGGCAGCGCAGCGCAACACGGTCATCGTCGTCGGGATCATCAGCCGTCTCTCGTACCTCTTGATGCTCACCGCGCTTGCGATCAGCCCCGTGTCGTACGTCGCGCCGGCGCGCGAGATCGGGATCCTGTTCGGCACGATGCTCGGCGTCCGTGTGCTGGCCGAGGGCGACATGCGCCGGCGCGCGATCGGCGCGAGCGCGATGGTGCTCGGGATCGTGCTGCTCGCGCTCGGCTAGCGGCTACGGGAGAGGCAGCGGCGGCGTCGGAGGAAGCGGCGCGGTCGTCGCGTACACCGCGACGCCGATCGCGACGAGGATCCCGATGAGCCATGCGAGGCCGGGGATCCGTCGGACCTGATCTGGTGTGGGCACGAGCTGACGGCGGGTCGGCAGCGGTGGCTGTTCGAGCGCGAGGCCGACGACCGCGGCGCCGCGATAGCGATCGCCGAGCTCCGCCGCGATCCGGCGCCCGGTGTCACCGAGGATCGTCACTGTCCAGCGGCCGCTCTCCGCGTCGAAGTAGTACGTCTGCACCGCATCGATGTCGATCGGCGCGGCCGGCGGCGCCGGCGTGCTGCTCTGCTGCGCGCGCTCGCTCACCCAGCACCGAACGCGCGGGTCCCACGAGTACATGAGGCTGACCCCTTCCTGCATCCGAGTGCGATAACTCGCGGTAGGCACGCGCCATTAGGGCTCTGGGACTCTCGTCCTATCGGGTAGTCCTCCGCCCGAAATCGGTATCGATACCCAGACGAGCGCTAGCGCAGGAGCGACAGCAGACGATCGAAGAGCGCGGCACCGCTACGCTCTGCGCGCGGGCCGAGCGCGAGCATGTGCGCGGGAAGGCCTGTATCGGGCAGACCGAAGGCGACACGACCGGGATCGAGCGCATCGATCGCGCGATACCAGGCGAGCAGCGAGTCGCGGAGCTGGGCGTGGATCTCGAAGTTTCGCCGCGTGCGCGTCGCGTCGGCATCGCGACGTCGCCGGAGCTCTTCCATCGATACGTCCGAGACGAGGAAGAGGTCGGCGAGTCCGTATCTGCCGGCGGCGAACGCCTCGCGCGCGGCATCACGCTGCAGGATCCACTCGCGTTCCGTCGCGGTACCGGTGCGCCACTTCGTCCAGACGTAGTGGAGCTTGAACGGGTCGACGTCGACGACGACGAGGCCATGCGCTCTCTCCATGTCATGGACCGCGCGCCAACGCGCGACGTTGCGGTCGACCCAGAACCTTGCGGCCCGTTCGGGATGCACCGGTACGGTGCTGTGGTTCGGGAGCGACTCGAGGAGCGCGTACTTCCCGCCGTGACGTTCGCACCACGTCGTCTTGCCTGAGCCACTCGGTCCTTCGACGACGACGATCATGTGGATAACTCGCTGCTCATGCTATTGATTCTGGTATCGAACATGCGTACTATCCTCGTCCGTGAAGTTGTGTCCGCGCTGCGGCTTGGTCAAGCCACTCGGCGAGTTTTCGAGGAACGCTAGACGCCGTGAC
>JBIOUD010000053.1:0-11309 GCA_044866725.1 Candidatus Limnocylindria bacterium
CGCCCCGCCTCACGCTGGGCTCATTAGCCCCCTAGGATGCGATTCAGAAGGTCGAGGATGTTCTGCAGTGCCGTCGTGTTGCCTCCGTCAAGGAGACCCGCGACCGCGCACAACAGGTTGCCGAGAAGGTTGCCGGGACCGGGAACTGCGGTGATGTCGAGGTTGACCTGGTTCAAGTCGACCACCAGACCGAGAAGGTCAAGGTGGAGCGGCCCGAGGACGAGGTCAAGGATCTCGCACGACGCGCCGGGCGCCTGAAGGATGCTCACGGGCGCTGTGAACGCGGCGTTCGTAACGTCCGTGAGGATCGTTGTGCCGGCGACATCGGTCGTCGCCACGGTGCCGGTGATCGTGCCGACTGCTGTCAGCACGCCATCGACCACCTGGAAGCGAGTGACCGTGGCGACGGCATCCGTGCCGGCCGTTCCGACGATCGGGACCGAGACGGGCCCGACTTGCGGGGCTGCCGTCGTCTGGTGCTGCGTGGTCGCTGGGGAAGCCGCCATCGCAACGCTCGGCGCCGCGACAAGGAGCGATAAGGCGAGCGTGAGCCCGCCGAGAACGGTGCGCTTCATATTGTCCTCCTGTTTTGTCCTGCGACGTGGATCGCCTCTCGGGCACCCACGCCACAACAGGTCAGGACTCATGCCGCAAACGGCCTCCAGCACAACGAACGCGTGCCGGTCACGAAACGCAGGGCGTGGCGCAACGGCACGAACGGTCACCTCGCGGGCATGCACCGCATGGCCGCTCACCGCGCGGCCATGACGGGCGCGACTACGTCGCTCTGCGCGCTATCCGGTGAGGTATTTCCGGAACCACTCGATCGTCGATGTCCACGCCTTCTGCGCTTCGGCCGCGTTGTAGCGCGTGCCGGTGTCGTTGTGGAACGCGTGGTTCACGTTCGGGTAGATCGTGATCTGATAAGGGACGCCCGCGGTCTTCAGCTGCGTCTCCATCGCCGATGCGGTGTCGGTGATGCGCGTGTCCTGCTGCGCGTAGACCGCGAACACCGCCGCCTTCGTCTTCGCGAGCTCCGCGAAGTTCGACGGCTGCGGTCCGTAATAGGGAACACCGGCCTTCACGTCGAGACCGGCGATGAGCACGTTCCAGGTCTCGCCGCCGCCGAAGCAGAACCCCGTGACGCCGATCGTCCCGCTGGACTGCGTCTTGAGGAAGTCGATCGTCGCCTTGTGATCTGCGTTCTTCTGTTCGACGGTGCGCCGGCCGAGTGCGGCGTTGTAACCGTCGCCGAGCTTGTCGGCGCCGCCCTCGCGCGCCGCGAGGTCGATGTTGATCGCGACGAAGCCCGCCGTCGCGACGCGACGCACGACGTCGCGAATGTGCTCGGTCTGTCCGCGGTTCTCGTGGATGACGACGACGCCCGGAACGCGACCGGAGACGTTCGGCTTCGCCATATACGCCATGAGCGCCTGGCCGTCGGGTCCCTTGAGATCCGGCCTCGAGACGGTGATGCGCGCGTCGTCCGCCTTCACCGTGATCCCGTCGGTCGTCGCCGCGGCGGGCGGCGTCGCGAATGGCCCCGACGCGACGAGCCCGGTCGTCGCGGTCGGTGACGCACCGCCGCCGACGGACGTCCCAGCGGTCGGGGTCGCGACTCCGCCCGCGCCGCTGCGCGGCGAGAGGTCGCAGGCGGCCAGGATCGTCGTCGCGGCCGCCGCACTCCCGGCGATGAGTGTCACCTTGCGCAATAGCTCGCGCCGGGTGATGAGGCTGTCACGAAAGTCCTCGACGTACTCCTCGACGAAGTAGCGCTGGGTCTCGTTGAGCTCGCCCACGTCTTTCGCCCTCCCGACAGTGGTCTGTCAGGTTATACGCGGCAGAATGGCGGGCGGCTCAGACGGTGTGCGCGGCGGTCCGTGCGAGCCATGAGCGCACACGCGCTCGGACCTGCGGCAGCGCGAACGGCTTCCGGATGTAGTCGGTGAAGCCGGCGGTGAAGGCCTCGGTCATGTCGTCCTGCCGCGTGCGGGCCGTGAGCACGATGAACGGCGTCGTCCGGTAGCGCTCGGTCGCCCGCAGCTGGCGGCATGCCGTGATCCCGTCGAGCTGCGGCATGAGGATGTCCATCAGTACGAGGTCGTATGTCCGAGACATCGCCTTCTGCAGGGCGTCCTGTCCGTCGTAGGCCGGATCGACGTCGTACCCGTCGCCGGCGAGGACCGTTTCGAGAATGCGCACCAGCGTGACGTCGTCGTCGGCGACGAGGATCCGGGCACGATCGGGGAGCTGCGGCGCGGCAGGCTCGATCTCGACGACCGGCGCGACCGCACCCTCGTCGATGACGAGCTCCTCGCCCTCGGTCGCGGCGATGACACGGAGCGCGTGACCGGACGCCGCGACGCGCGACTCCGCGATGCTGATGAGCTCGTCGATCCCTGCGTCGTCACGGTTCGGGTCGTGGTGGAAGAGCACGAGCGTCTTCACTTTCGTCGCGAGCGCCATGTCGACCGCGTACTCGACGGTGCTGTGCCCCCAGCCGGCCTTCGACGGCATGTCGCGGCCGGCGTACTGCGTGTCGTGCACGAGCACGTCCGCGCCCTTCAGGAGCGCGGCGTGTCGCTGGTCGCCGGCGTGCGCGAGATACGCCGGGTCGAAGAGGCCGATGGGCCGGTCGGCGCGCCACGGCGGGCTCGCATGGGCCTCATGGTCCGTCGCATAGACGAACGTCGCCGCACCGCTCGACACGCGATAGCCGAGACAGGGCGCGGTGTGATTGAGGAACTGGCTGCGGATCCGCACCCGGCCGACCGTGAATTCGGTCTCGTCGAGCTCGACAAAATCGAATCGCGCGGGGAGCGAGGAGAGCGCCACCGGGAAGTACGCGTAGTCCATCGACCCACCGACGGCCTGCGCGAGCGAGCGATCCACGCCGGTCGGTCCGTAGATCGTGAGCTGGCTGCCGGGCGTGAACGCGGGGAGGAAGAACGGCAGCCCCTGAATGTGATCGCCGTGCGTGTGCGACAGGAGCAGGTGGGCGCGGATCGCGCCCTTCGACGCGAGCGACATGCCGAGCTTCCGCGCGCCGGTCCCGCAGTCGAAGATGAGGAGCGTCCCGTCGTCCGCGACGGCCTCGACGCACGGCGTGTTGCCGCCGAACCGGATCGTCTCCGGCCCGGCAGCCGCGATCGATCCGCGTGTGCCCCAAAAGCGAACGCGCACTTAGGTGCGAGTCACTAGCGGCCCGCCGGCGCGAGGACGGCGACCTGCGCTGCGAGCTCCTTCATCACCTTGGCGGCGACGTTGTCGGGTCGCAGCACCACGAGGGGCCGGCCGCGGTCGGCGGACTCGTCGAACATCGGCGTGTACGGGACCATGAGATCCGCCTTGCGGTTGAAGAACCGGCTGATCTGATCTCCCTCGAGACCTGACTGCGTGGTGCGGTTGATGACGAGCATCGTCCGTTCCCTCGGGTACGACAGCTTCTCGAGCACGTCGAGCCAATCCTTCGCGCCCTTCAGCGACGGGACGTGGGGCTGCGCGACGACGACGACGGCGTCGGAGGCGTCAAGGGCGGCGAGCGTCTGCTGCGTGAACGTCGCAGGCGTGTCGACGATGACGTAGTCCGTCGCCGCCCGCATGCGGTCGATGCCCTGTTGCACGAGCGGCACGGTGACGAGCTCGGCGTTCTCGGGGGCGTCGGATCCCTGCACCAGCTGCACTCCGCTGCGGTCCTGGGTGAGCAGCCGTGCGAACGTCTCGTCGTCGAGGTGCGCGGGATCGATCGTCGCGAGGTGCGACAGCGTCTGCGCAGGCTTGAGATCGAAGTGCATGTGGGCATTCGCGAACTCGAGGTTCAGGTCGAGGAGCCCGACCCGATAGAGCTTCGTCTCGGCGAGCGCGACGGCGGTGTTGACTGCGAGTGTGGTCGCTCCGACACCGCCCTTGCCGTGTCCGAATAGCACGACCCGCCCGCGACGCTTGACCGTGTCACCAGCCATCGCTTTCGCGCGCTTGAGGAGGACATCGATCTTCGCGCCGAGGACGGCCATCTCGACGGGCTTCGCCACGTACTCGTCGGCGCCCTCGGCGTAGCCGGTCAAAACGTCGTCGGCTTGTTTTCGCGCTGACAGCATGAGCACCGGTATGCGCGCGGTGCGGTGATCGGCGCGCAGACGTCGCGTGAGCTCGAAGCCGTTCATGTTCGGCATCGTCACGTCGGTGATGACGAGCGCCGGAGCGTGCATGCGCACCGACTTGAGCGCCTCGATCCCGTCCTTCGCCGTTTCGACGTCGTATCCCTGCCGTGTGAGGTATGCGGTCATGAGCTTGCGGATCTGATCCTCATCGTCGACGAAGAGGATCCTCGGGCCGCCTTCGATCGTCATGAAGGGACCAGCCGTTCGATGTGGGCACGAAGCTCCGCGGGGCTGAACGGTTTCGCGATATACGCGGCCGCGCCGCGGGCGGTGTAGCGCTCGACCTGCTCGCGCTGCATCGAGGCGGTCACGAAGACCACGCGAAGCGTCGCGAAGTCAGGATTCTTGCGAAGGGCATCGACCATCTGCAGTCCATCCATCTCGGGCATCGACACATCGGTGAAGAGGACGTCGGGCCGCACGCGCTCGACGAGCGCGAGCCCTTCGCGCCCGTTCGTCGCGAAGTGGAGCTCATGCGGCGACGCGCGCAGTGCCGCCTGTACGAGCTTCCGTATCTGCGCATCGTCCTCCACCCACGCCAGCCTGCCCATTGACGGTCAAGCCTGTACCGCTTGGCTGCCCGCCGCAAGGGGAAGGACGACATGGAATACCGAACCGCGACCGATCTCGCTCTCGGCCCACACGCGACCGCCGTGCATCGTCACGATCTGGCGCACGATCGGCAGGCCGAGCCCGGTCCCTTGGATGCCGCGCGTGACGTTGCTTTCGATCCGCGCGTAGCGCTCCCAGATGGTCTCGAGCTTGTCGGCCGGGATGCCCATGCCGTGGTCGGCGATGGAGAGACGGATCGCGCCGTCGCCAGCGGAGGTCGTCACGACGATCTCACCGCCCGTCGGGGAGTACTTCACGGCGTTCGAGAGGAGGTTCGCGACCACCTGCGTGAGCCGGTCGCGATCGGCGGAGAGCTCGGGTAGGGCGGGCGCGAGCGCGAGAGTGATCGGGTGGCCCGGCGCGTTCGGCCGAACGCGCTCCGCGGCATCGTGGACGATCGCGTTGAGATCGGTCGGCTCCGGGTGGAGCGTCATGCGGCCGGCCTCCATCCTGTCGAGGTCCAGCATCTCCGTGATCATCCGATTCAGACGCTGCGCGTCCTTGTTGATGTCGGACGCGTACTCCTTGACCTCGTCGGGGCTGAGCTCCTCATCGCGCATCATCTCGCTGAAACCCTGGATGCCCGTGAGCGGCGTCCGGAACTCGTGGCTCACGATCGACACGAATTCGGTCTTCGCGCGATTCACCTTCTCGAGCTCCTCCATCGCGACGCGCTGACGCTCGAAGGCCTCGGCGTTCGTGAGCGCGGCGACGGCCTGATCGCCGAAGAGACCGAGAAGGCGTGCGTCGTCGAGGGTGAACGAGGTGTTCGCCTCGTAAGAACGCAGGACGATCGCGCCGAGCAGCTCGCCGGTGCGGACGAGCGGGACAGCGAGAACGGCGCGGAGCCCGGTCTCGATGCCGACCTCCGAAGCGCCATTCCAGCTCGGGTAGTCGTTGACGACGAGCGGGTCGAGGCGCGCGAGAAGGTCGCCCGACATTCCCTCGCCCTTGCCGAGCACGTCGCTCACCGCGCGCCCAGCGGGGTCGGCATTCTGCACAAGGCGGAGGACGCCGAACTTCCTGTCCCAGAGATAGAGGGACGCGCTCGCCCCGCCCAGCAGCCCCGATGCGATGCGGAGCACGTCGTCGATGACCTCTCGTGTCGTCGAGCGCGCGGCGACGGTCGCCGATGCGCGCTGGAGCGCGAGGAGTCGTTCGTTCTCGCGCTCGCGCGATTGGAACAGCCTCGCGGATTCGATCGCTGACCGCACCTCGCGTGCGATGCCCTCGAGAAGCCGCTCGTCATCGACGCTCCACTCCCGCGATGGCTCGGCGTGCAGCGCGATCGCGCCCGCGAGTTTGCCGCCGATGACGATCGGCGTCGCGATCCGGCTCATGTCGTCGTGGAGCTGCGCGGTGCGACCGAGCTGCACGGCAAGCCGTGTCGTGCGCACCGCCGCGCTGCCGATGCCGAGCGGCGTCACGCCGGGTGCCGTCCACTCCTGCGCGACGCGAAGGTCGTCCGCGCTCGAACCGAGCGTCGCGATGGCCCGAGACACGCGGAGCGCGCGCCCGAGGTCCTCGATGGTCGTGCGGAGGACCTCGTCGGGGTCGAGCGACGCGCGGGCCCGCTGCGCCACGCGGTTCAGGATCGCCTCGCGGTTCGCGCGACGCTGGGCTTCGCTGAACGTGAGTGCGGTGCGCACGGCGGATGCGACGAACTGCGTGACGAGCGACGCGAGCTGCAGGCCGTCCGGGTTCACGACGCCCGTGCGAGGGGCGCCGAAGAAGGCGATGCCGACGAGTCGATCGTGCGATACGAGTGGGAGCGCTGCGAATGAACGGATCCAGGCTGGCTCCGCGAGTCCCGCCGAGAGCGGCGGCCAGGCGGGGTTCGCGAGCGTGTCGGTGATCACCAGCGCGCTCTGGTGGTCGAGGACGCGCGTGCGTATCGGAGCGGGGAGGTCGCTCGCCGTGTACTTCGCGTGCCCGAGCTTGCCCGGCGAGGGGCCGCGTTCGAGGAGGCGTACGAAGCCGCCGGCGGCGTCGTCCTGGACGTACAGCGCACACGTGACGGTCGGGTCGAGGGCGCCGCGTGTGGTGTCGAGGTACCGGCCGGCGATCGCCTCGAGCTCGAGCGAGCCGGAGAGCGCCTGCCCCAGTGCGAAGATCGACGCGATCTCGCCGTCGCGCTGGCGGCCCTCCCCGCGCGCGAGGTTCAGGTCCATGGCGAGGCGGTACAGCACGGTGCCCGCGATGAGCGACAGCCCGATCCAGATGATGAAACTGACGAGGTCGATCGATGTGACGATGCTCTCGGGAGCAGGCAGGCGCAGGCCGGAGCGGCCGAGTTCGAGGCCGTACGTGGCGTGGACCAGGATGTAGACGATCGCGGCGTAGATGCTCGAGGCGGCCACATAGAAGATGAGCGAGCGCGGCAGTCGACTCACTCCTGATGCCCTTCCAGCGCCGGAATCGTACCCGCTGATGGGTACACTGGGAGATACCTTTCGCGAGGAGGGACGACGTGCCGGCGACGAACTACGTACCGATGGTGATCGAGCAGTCCGGCAGAGGCGAGCGCGCCTACGACATCTTCTCGCGTCTGCTCAAGGAACGGATCATCTTCATCGGTGATGCCATCGAGGACACGATGGCGAACCTGATCATCGCGCAGCTCCTCTTCCTCGAATCCGAGGATCCCGAGCGCGATATCTACCTCTACATCAACTCGCCGGGTGGCGTGGTCACCGCCGGCCTCGCGATCTACGACACCATGCAGTACCTCAAGGCGCCGGTGAGCACGATCTGCGTCGGCCAGGCCGCCTCGATGGGCGCGGTCCTGCTCGCGGCGGGCGCCAGGGGCAAGCGCTACGCGCTGCCAAACTCGCGGATCATGATCCACCAGGGCTCCGGCGGATTCCGCGGGAATACGCCCGACGTGCTCATCCAGGTGAAGGAGCTCGAGACGCTCGTCGCGAAGCTCATGAAGATCCTGGCGCACCACACCGGCCAAGACGTCGAGAAGGTCAAGCGCGACGTCGACCGCGACCGCTTCATGAGCGCCGAAGAGGCGAAGGCGTATGGGCTCATCGACGAGATCTTCGTCGGCAAGGACTCGCTCATCTCCCTCGCCAAGGTGGATGACAAGGCGGTGCGCGAGCCCGTGGCGGCCCGCTGATGACGACGACAGCAAAGGGGAGCAAGCCCTACCGCTGTTCGTTCTGTGGCAAGAGCCAGGACCAGGTCCGCAAGCTGATCGCCGGCCAGGGCGTCTACATCTGCGACGAGTGCATCACGCTCTGCCGCGAGATCGTCGACGAAGAGTTCATGGAAGCGCCGAAGGCGCGCACGCTCGGGCAGAAGATCCCGAGCCCGCGTCGCATCAATGAGATCCTCGACCAGTACGTCATCGGGCAGGATCAGGCGAAGAAGACGCTCTCCGTCGCCGTCTACAACCACTACAAGCGCGTCTCCGCCGGTCATCGCGTCGACGACGTCGAGCTCGGCAAGTCGAACGTCCTGCTCATCGGCCCGACGGGCTGCGGCAAGACGCTCCTTGCGCAGACGCTCGCGCGGATCCTCGACGTACCGTTCTCCATCGCCGATGCGACGAGCCTCACCGAGGCGGGCTACGTCGGCGAGGACGTCGAGAACATCCTCCTGCGGCTCATCCAGGCCGCCGACTTCGACCTCAACCGTGCACAGCGCGGGATCATCTACATCGATGAGATCGACAAGATCGCGCGCAAGGGCGACAACCCGTCGATCACCCGCGACGTGTCCGGCGAGGGCGTGCAGCAGGCGCTGCTGAAGATCCTCGAGGGCACCGTCGCGAATGTCCCGCCGCAGGGCGGCCGCAAGCACCCCCACCAGGACTTCATCCAGATCGACACGACGAACATCCTCTTCATCTGCGGCGGCGCGTTCGAGGGCCTCGAGAAGATCGTCGAGGCGCGGGTCGGCAAGAAGACGATGGGCTTCGGCGCGACGCTCCGTGACAACACCAAGGAGACGAGCGCGATCCTCCAGCAAGTCATGCCCGACGACCTCCTGAAGTACGGGCTCATCCCGGAGTTCGTGGGCCGCCTCCCGGTCGTCGTGCCGCTCATGGCGCTCGACGAGACGGACCTCTTCCGCATCCTCACCGAGCCGAAGAACGCGATCGTGAAGCAGTACCAGAAGTTCCTCGCGCTCGATAAGGTCGAGCTCCAGCTCACCGACGAGGCGCTGCACGCGGCCGCCGCGGGCGCCGCGAAGCGGAAGACCGGTGCGCGTGGACTGCGGACGATCATCGAAGAGGTCCTCCTCGACGTCATGTACGAGATCCCGTCGCGCAGCGACGTGCGCCGGGTCGTCGTGACGCCCGAGGCGATCGACGGGACCGCACGGCCGCTGCTGCTCAGCAAGAACGAGCAGCTCGTGCTCGAAGGGGACGAGGCGACCGCCTAGGTTGCCGAAGCTCTACTACGCGTCCCCGCGCGATCTCCCGCTGATCACTCCCTGGCAGGGCGCGAAGGGCCGCGTCCTCCAGACGGACAATGCGACGATGGTCGTGTTCGATCTCGAGCCGAAGATCGTCGTCGAGACCCACAAGCACGACGTCGAGCAGTTCGGCGTCGTCGTGAAGGGCTCGCTCGCGATGATCGTGGCGGGGGAGCAGCGCATCCTCACGGTCGGCGACACCTACCGCATCCCCGCCGGGGCCGCGCACGGCCTGCGCGTCTTCGAAGAGCCGACGCAGGTCATCGACGTCTACTCGCCGCCGCGCACCGACCTCTTCCCGAAGGCGTAGATGGTCATGCACCGCTCCGCGGTGCCTGACCGTCCTGCTGCTTCGCTTTCGCTTTCGCTACGCAGTAGAGCGACAGGACCGCGCCGGCGACGACGAACGAGAGAGCCAGGACCAACGTCGTCGTAGGGTCGATCACCTCGCAGAAGCCCTGTGCCGTGTTCATCGCTTCGCACGTCGCTTTCATCGAGCGGTCGATGTAGACGAACCAGAGGCCGGTCGCCAGGAGCATCCCGCCGCCGAGGGCTGCGCGGTCACCGACGAGGATGAGCGCGAGCGCGACGAGGACATAGACCAGCAATCCGAATGGCATGAGCAGCAGCGTGAGCCACGTGGCGAGTGCGCCGACGGCAAGACCGATGAGCCACGCGGTGAGCGGTCGCGCGCGTCGCACATGAGCAGTCATCATCGTCAACTCATTCTGCTGACCGGGAACTGATACCACCGCTTCCTATCCTGCTCAGTCCGTGCGGCGCTTTCTCCCACGTGACGTCCTCCTGCTGGCGCGACTCATCGCGGCCGGTGGCGCGCTCGCGTTCCTGCTGCTCGGCGGCCAGGGCGTCGCGACGCTCGCGGCCGCCGCACTCGCGTTCCTCCTCGCGACGAGCGCGGTCATCTGGCGCGAGGACATCCGTCGCGGCGGCACGCCGAGCCTGAGCGACGTCCCGTCCTTCGTCGTCCTCGGCGATCTCGCGGCGGCCGGCGTGTGGATGGCCGCGAGCGCACCGAACGAGCGGAGCTTCGCGTTCGTCATCGTGCTCGCGGTCGGCGCGCTCGCGATGTTCCGGCTGGGAACGCTCGGGATCGCGCTCACCGGAGTCGCGTACCTCGTCGGGCGCATCGCGCAGGAAGCCATCCGCGTGTCGCTCGGGACCCCGACGCCGACGCCGATGTTCGTGGCGGAGGCGATCATCGTCGGGCTCGTCCTCATCATCCTCAGCGCGACCGTCGGCCACTACCGCGACGAGCAGGTCCGCGGCGCACGCGCCCTCCGCCTCGCGCGCAGCCTCGAACGCATCGCGAAGGAGATGGGTGAGCTCGTCGACCCCGCGCCGCTCTTCAAGACCATCGCCGGGAGCGCGCTCATCCTCGTCGACGCCGATCACGCGACCATCAACCAGCGGCGCGGCGACGAGTTCTGGGTCGTGGCGGGCGCCGGAACCGGCGAGCGCGCGGTGGGCGTGCACGCGCCGGCGCAGCGCGGCATCGTCGGCGCGGTCATCCGGTCGCGTCACACCGTCGCCTTCGACGATTACGCGGCCGACGCGACGGCCGTCCCGGCGATCCGCGACCTCGGCGTGCGGTCGATGGTCGGCGTTCCGATCATCGTCCAGGGCGAGATCGTCGCGACGCTCACCGTGGCACGCCTCCGAGTTCATCCGTTCGACACGGAAGACCTGCGTGTGCTGGAAGGGCTCGCCGGGCACGCCGCGATCGCGCTCCGCAACGCGCGCCTCCTCGAGCAGTCGCGCCGCGTGGAGACGCTCTCGCGCGAGGTCGCGACCGAGACCGGTGCGCTCGACGAGGTCATGCGCCGCGTCGCCGTCGAGATCGCGGTCGCGTACGACGTGGGCGTCGTGAACGTCTCGCGCGTGAAGGGCGACCTCGCGCGTACGGTCGCGCAGGTCGGCATCGAAGGCGATCCGGGGCCATGGCGCTTCGTCATGCCCGGTCCGCTCGCTCGTCAGGTCATCGCTCGGCGCGAGGCCGTCGTCCTCCGTGATTACTCGTCGTCCGACGACACGCACCCCGCGGTCGCGCACGCGCGCGCGGTCGGACTGCACGCGACGATGGCCGCCCCG
>JBIOUD010000054.1:0-4966 GCA_044866725.1 Candidatus Limnocylindria bacterium
GTCGCTACGGTCGTTCAGGTCCTGGAGCGCGGTCCGGAGAGTGAACCCTCCGAACACCAACATCGGTCCCATGAGTAGTGCACAAGCGAGGACAGCGACGGCGACCACCGTCGCCAACGACCGGAAGCGCGGCCGCTGGATACGTCGCATCCCACTCCACCCGGGAAAGAGCCACCCGGGACGCGATGTTCTTCTGAGGTTGAATACTAATGAAGGTATACGTCCGTATAGTGACCAGTGAAGGAACGGGATGAGCCGAATACCGAACGCCAACGATCGCCGGCTGGGTGAGCGGCGCAGCCGGGGTAGGCGCCTCACCGACCGGCAGGCGGCCATCCTCGACCTCGTCGCGTCCGGTCTTGAGAACAAAGAGATCGCGTACCGGCTCGGCATCAGCGAGCAGGCAGTCAAAGAGCACGTCTCGAACCTCCTGCGTGTGCTCGCGGCGCCAAATCGTGCTGCGCTCGGTGATGCCGCGGCTACCCGACGCTTCGTCGGTACCTCTGAGATCGACCCCGAGTGGCTCCGCTTCCTGTTCCAGGACGCGCCCATGCATGTCGCGGTCGTCGCTGGCGCGGAGCATCGCTTCGTCGCGGTCAATGACGCGTACAGGCGGAGTACCGGCCGCGACGACCTTCTGGGGAGGCCGTACCGCGAGGCATTCCCCGACCGCGTCGAGTCGCTCCGCCACTTGGACCGGGCGCGCGCGACCGGTGAACGGATCATGGCGAACGCGCTGGAGCGTCGCTTCATCCGCATCGGAGCGACGGAGCCCGAGGACGGCTACGTCACGTTCGCCCTGCAGCCGCTGCCGGGCCCCGACGGGAAAGTCGCCGGCGTGGCGATCTACAGCATCGATGTGACCGATCAGGTGCGCGCGCGTGAGACGGTCCGCCAACTCGAGAGCGAGCAGCTTGAAGTGCTCGACAGCCTTGCCGTTGCGGTGCTCGTCAGTGACGAGCACGGCGCTCTCGTCAAGGCGAACCGCGCCGCGCGGGAGTTGATGTCGTTCCCCGCTCAGACCACACGGCTCACGCCCGAGGTCGCGGCAGCGTATCGGCTGCGAGACGCGGCGGACGGGCACGAGATCGCGTTCGAGGAGATCCCCACGGTCCGCGCGTTGCGGGGCGAGCGCTCCGAGCCGCGGCTCTATCGGGTCGTCGACCCGGGGCGGCGCGGGGACGAGCGCAGTTTGCGAGTGTCGGCGGCTCCCCTCACACGCCCGGATGGCACGGTACGCGGCACGGTCACGACCCTCAGCGAGGCATGATCGTGCGGTCGCCTTCCGAACGAACGACCGACCGCTGACCGCGACCGCGACGGTGGCCCGTCGCACAATTCCGAATCCATGGATACGACCGTGTCGCCGACACCCGACGCGCAGCAGGTCACAGAAGGCATCTACGTCTACTGCGTCATCGAGAGCCCTGAGCCTCGAGCGTTCGGAAAGGTCGGAATCGGGGCGCGAGGCGACGACGTCTACACGGTCCACCACCAGGACCTTGCAGCGGTCGTGAGCCGCACGCCGCTCATGGTGTACGACCCGACGCGCGAGAACGCCCTCGCCCACGAGCACGTGCAGGAGGTCATGATCGATCAGGGGTTCACGCCGGTGCCGATGAGCTTTGGAACGCTGTTCAAGACCGAGGGCGATGTCGTGGAATTCCTGAAGGACACGTACGACGCGCTTCGCGACGTCCTCCGCAAGATGCGCGACAAGCTCGAATTCGGCCTGAAGGTCAACTGGGACCGCGACAGCGTGCTTGCGGACGTGGAGAACGAGTTCGAGGAGATCCGCCGCCTGAAGGCGCAGATCGAGGACGATCAGGCGACGTCGACGTACTTTGCGCGGATGCAGCTCGGCCGCCTCGTGGAACAGGCCCTCGCGCAGAAGTCCGAAGCGTTCGTCCGCGAGATCTACGACGCGCTGCGCGACGCCGCGATCGCGTCACGATCGAACAAGGTGATCGGCGACCGGATGATCATGAACGGCGCGTTCCTCGTCGAGCGCGACAAGTCGGAGTTCTTCGACAGGAAGGTCCAGGAGATCGGCAAGCGCTACGAGGGGAAGCTGAAGTTCACCTACACAGGGCCCTGGCCGCCGTACAACTTCGTCACCATTCGCCTTCAGCTGGATCTGAAGCGGGTCTAGCGTGCTCCTGAAGCTCCTGACCCTTCCGCTCTCCGCGCCGATAGCGGGGATCCGCTACTGCCTCGAGAAGGTCGCCGAGGTCGCTGAGCGCGAGATGTGGGATGAGGAGCCCGTGCGCGAGCAGCTCATCCTGGAGAACCAGGCTTTCGAAGAGGGCCGCATCGACGAGCCGACGTTCCGCGAACGCGAGGCAGAACTCCTGACGCGGCTGCGCGAGATCAAGGCGCACCGGATCGAGGCGGCGCGCGCCGCAGCCGAGGACGAGGCCGGTGCCGCGGTGGACGAGAAGCGCCGCGTCGTCATCGAGATCCCGGACGAGATCGGATGAGCACGCTGCGCTACGTCTACGGCATCGTCCCCGCAGCCGCCGCGTCCGCCGTGGACGGCGCGGGGCTTCTTGGCATCGACGACGGGCGCGTCCGCACGGTCGTCTCCGAGCCGTTCGCCGCCGCGTACAGCGAGGTCGACGCAGGCGAGTACGGCGATGAGGGCCTGAACGACCGCGTCCGCGATCTCGACTGGCTCACGCCCCGCGCGGCCTCGCATCAAGCGGTGAACGCGAAGCTCCTCGAGATCTGCGGTGTCGTGCTGCCGCTGTCGTTCGGCGCGCTCTACCGAGACGACGATCGCGTGCGCGAGATGCTGCGCGAGGACGCGCCGGCGCGGAAAGAGCGCCTGCGCGCGCTCTCGGGCAGGGCCGAGTGGGTCGTGACGGTCCTCCGCGGCCGCGCGAAAGAGGCAGGCGATGGTGACGGCGCGCTGCAGGAGCTCGACCGCGAGATCGAGTCGAGCGCTCCGGGCAAGGGCTACCTGCTCACGAAGCGGCGCGCGGCCGTTGCGAAGGAAGCGAACGAGCGCGCCGACGCCGACGCCGCGGACCGCGCGCTCTCCCACCTCGTGCGCGCGAGCGAGCGCACTTACCGCGAGTCGGTCGTGCAGGGCGGCGAGGACGTGGTCGTGCTTCGGGTGTCGGTCCTCGCGCCGCGTTCGAGCGCGGGCGCGATGGACGGTGCGATCGCCCAGGTCACGAAAGAGCTCGAGCCGCTTGGGTACCACGTGCGCGCGACCGGGCCCTGGCCGGCGTACCGGTTCGGAGCTCTGTGAAGGGGGAGCTCGCGTCGACCGAGATCCCGCTCGTCGACATCATCGACCGGCTTCTCGAGCGCGGTGTCGTCATCGCCGGCAGCGCGACGATCTCCGTCGCCGGCGTCGATCTCATCGAGCTGAAGCTCAGCGTCGTCCTCGCCTCCGTCACCACGTTCGACCGCGCGGAGATCGCCGGGTGAGCCTCATCGTGCGCGCGATCGTGCGCGTCCGGGACATCGAGCGCGCCGCTTCCGATCTTGTCGCGATCCGCAGCGGGGATATCGCGGTGCTCGCGTCGCGCGTCGCTGGCGCGATCGCGGCCGGCGAGCCGGAGCTGCGGACGCACCACGCGATCGCCGCACGAGTTCACGACGCGGGCCCTTCGCTGCCCTCACGATTCGGTCAGGTGTTCCCAAATGAAGCGGCCGTGGAATCTGCCATCGCTCCGCGCCACGATGAGCTCGTCGCGTCGCTGGAGCGGGTCGGTGATCGCGTCGAGATGTCGGTGACGCTCACGTGGCGCGAGGCACCGACGCGCGTCGAAGCACCCGGGCCGCGCAGCGGACGCGAGTTCCTCGAGTCGCGCGCCGCGCGTGAGCACGAACGGCAAGACGCAGAGCGTGCTGTTGAACGTCTCGCGACTGAGCTGACGACCGAGCGACCGCTGGTCCGTCACAGTATTTGCCCACGTGAAGGCGTGGCCGCGATAGTGGCGCTGTTGATCGACCGTGACGACGTACGCGAGCTGCGCGAACGCGTCGTCGCGTTCGGCGCGCATGATGCGAGCGTCGAGACGACGGTGAGCGGGCCGATGCCGCCGTATTCGTTCGCATCATGAACGCGACTGATCTGCACATCGAGCTCGACGAGGTCCGCGCCGAGCTCGCGCGTGTCAGCGCTGCGTTACCGCCGCGCATCGATATCGACCCGGACGATGTGGAACGCGGCCTCGCGGGATTGGTGCTCGGACTCGTCGAGCTCCTGCGTCAGGTGCTGGAGCGGCAGGCGGTCCGGCGGATGGAGGGCGGCACGTTGACCGATGACGAGATCGAGCGCGTCGGAGTTGCGCTCATGCGGCTCGAGAAGAAGGTCCGCGAACTGGCGGACGCGTTCGGGCTCGAAGAAACCGACCTGCGCATCGGGATCGGAGCAGCGTCATGACGGTCGACCGACGCCTCCACGAGGGAGCGTCATCGGCGACGCTCGTCGATCTTCTCGACCGCGTTCTGGACAAGGGTCTGGTGGTCGCCGGGGACGTGAGCATCTCGCTCGCGAACGTCGAGCTCCTCACGATCCGCATCCGGCTTCTCGTCTGCTCCATCGACAAGGCGGAACAGATCGGCCTCAACTGGTGGCGATACGAATCGCGTCTCGGCCGCGGCGCCGGCGAAGAGATCGCGCGTCTGCAGGCACGCGTCGCCGAGCTCGAGCAGCAGCTCAAATCAACAAGGCCAAAGGGGTGAGCCGTGGCAGTCGTTGAACGGACCGCAGGCGGAAGCAGCCTCATCGATGTCCTCGACCGTGTCCTGGACAAGGGCATCGTCATCGACGCCTGGGTCCGAGTGTCCCTCGTCGGCATCGATCTGATCACCGTCGAGGCACGCGTCGTCGTCGCGTCGATCGACACGTACCTTCGCTACGCGGACGCTCTCGGTCTCACCCCGCCCGTGCGCTCCTCGATCGGGACCGGTGCGGGCGGCCTCGAGTCAGGAACGACCCGGGCCCGCC
>JBIOUD010000055.1:0-7018 GCA_044866725.1 Candidatus Limnocylindria bacterium
GAGGGCGGATGGCCGGCGCGCTGAGCGGGCTCAGGGCCACGTCAGCGGCGAGCACAGCGGACGACGGATCGGGTACGTGCCGTTCGAGAGCGTCTCGCGCGTCGCGGCGATGTTGTCGATCGTCAAGAGCCGCGTATCGGTGGAGTTAAAGGACGTCGCGTTCATGGTCATCATGCCGACCGAGTCCTTGAACGAGCCGAGCGCCTTCAGGGTCTCGTCGATCTGGAAGACCTCGATCGCGTCCTTCGCATAGACCGGCTTCGTCGAGCCGAAGAAATACGACTCGAATGCCGAGCGTGTCGAGGACTCCGGCTCGCGCAGCAGGACACGGATCTTGCCCGGACTGCCGCCCACGTCCTTCCAGTCCGTGATCTGGCCACTGAAGATCTTCGCGACCTGGTCCTTCGTCAGGCCCTTCACGGCGTTGGCCGCGTTCACGCCGACACCGGTGCCGGAGGCCCCGATGGCGACGACGTCGACCTTCCCAGTGGCCTTCTCTGTGGCGGAGAGGTCGCGGCTGATGTAGCCGATGTCGACCTGTCCGTCGATCGCAAGCGTGACGCCCGCGCCCGAGCCGACATCGTCGAATCCCTGCCAGATCACCGTGGGGTGGATCTTGGAGAAGGCTGAGGTCAGCGCACGGACGCTGTCGATCGCGCCGCCGCCACCCTTGATCACGTAGGTCCCGGTCAGCGGGTCCTCGGTGGGCTTGGGGGTCAGTGGCGTCGATCCGCAAGCCGCCAGGAGAACGGCGAGAGCCGTCCCCAAAACGAACGCCCGTGTCGCGTAAATCACCCTTCGCCTCCGTCCGGTCAACTTGACTAGACCGGGTAGATGCCCGGCAGTCTCCGTCAACCGAACGAGCCTTCCATCCCTCTAACGGGGAGTACTAGGACGTACGCCATTTGGACGAGCCGCGGGCTGACGTGTGGCCTTCGAAGGCGGTAAACGCCCGAGCAGACGCTCCGTCGCGGCGCTGATCTCTGCTACGGCCGAATCGAAGGCTTCCGCGTTCTTCGGGGCAGGCGCCCGGAAGCCGGACACCTTGCGTACGAATTGGAGCGCGGCCGCGCGGACCTCGTCGTCGGTGGCAGGGGTAGGCGTTCGTAGGGTGCGAATGCTCCTGCACATACCAGAACGATACCCGCGAGCGCGGGCTTTTCCCGCGGCGGCCGGTCCGACTGCTGCCTAGCGGCCCCTTCTGGCGGGCGCCGGCTCGAGAGCGGCGCTGGTCGCCGGTGCCTCGGTGGGGACCCTGAGCGTGACCCGCGTGCCTTTCCCCATCGCGGCGCGCTCGATCTCCATCGAGCCGCCCATCGTCTCGATGAGCAGGCGCGCAAGCCGCAGGCTGATCCGCATCTGATCGTCACCGATGGGGCGCGTCGCCGCGGCCGGCATCGCCGCCGAGATCGTCACGAACGCGTCCTTGTCGCGAGCCCGCACGTTCACGGACACGTAATCGACGCCGCCCGCGTCCTTCACGACTTCCGCGACGGTGTTCGCGAGCGCCTGCCGAAGACGATCGGGGTCAGCCATGACGACGAGCCCGTCGCCCGGCACCGTCACGAGGACCGAACCGTGATCCGGTCGCTGTCGCGAGATCTCGGTGACGAGCTGCGCGATGTCTACAGGCACCACGCGGAGCCGCAGCCGTTCGGCCTGCGCCTGACCGAGCGCGACGAAGTCGCGCGTGAGGAAGAGGAGCGTCTCGGCCTGCTGGCGGATCGCGTCGATGTCGCGCACATCGAGCGTGCCGCGCGCCTGCGCGGCGTTGAGCGCCTCGATCATCTCCTGCGCCGGCACGGTGAGCTCGTGCTCGAGGACGCGCAGGAACTGGTCGCGCTGGCTGTCGATGGCGCGCATCCGCGTTCGGTCCGAGCGCACGCGATCGAGGAGGAAGACACCGCCGACGAAGATCGCCAGGCGGCTCGCGGCGTTCCACGCGACGGCGATCATCGCCTGGTCGGGCTTGAGCGCGGCATCGGCGAAGAACCACATCGAAGCCGAGGCGATCGCGACGATGAGCCCCGGCCACAGCCCGACGAACAGCGCGATCGGCACGATCGGGATGAAGTAGAAGAACGCGAAGCCGAAGTCGGGCCCGGTGACGAGATCTACGAAGCCGATGGCACCGACGAGCAGGAGGCCGAGGAAGATCGCGCGCAGCCCGCGTCCGCTCACCGGCGCTCCGCTGCCGCCCTCTTCGGCAGATGCTTGTCGATCATCGCGCGCATCTGCTCCGGGTAGTACGGCTTCGCCAGGAAGTCGTCACAGCCGGTGCGCAGCGCGCGGTCGCGCTCCGGCGGCGTCGCCGACGCGGACACCGCGACGATCGGGACCCGCTTCGTCCACTCGTCGCCCTGACGGAACTTCGTCACGAAACCCCAGCCGTCGAGCTTCGGGATGTGCAGGTCGAGGAGGATGAGGTCCGGCTGCACCGCGCGGGCGACCGCCAGCGCCGTCTCACCATCGGCGGTCGTGATCGGCTCGTGCTTCTCCAGCCGGACGATCCGCAGCGCGAGATCCATGCTCGCGGGGTCGTCCTCGACGATCAGTACGCGCGCCATCGGGCCTTCATGTGTCCCGATAGGTTAGCGGTCAGGCGACCGACCTGACACCATTTGCCGGGTGAGAGTCCTCACGCGAGACGATGTCGAGTCCCTGCTGGATACCGATCTGCTTCGGGAGGCGGTCGCAGAAGCGCTGGCGGACTTGTCGCGCGGCTTGGTCTCGATGCCGACGCGGATCGCTGCCATGGTCGCGGAGCATGACGGGCTGCTCGCGGCGATGCCGGCGTACCTGCCCGCAGCGGGCGCGCTCACGACAAAGCTCGTCTCCCTCTTCCCACGTAACACCGACCGGCCGACGCACCAGGCCGTGATCGTCGCGTTCGACCCGGCGACCGGCACGCCCGTGGCGCTCCTCGACGGAGAGGCGATCACCGCCGCGCGGACCGCCGCCGGCTCGGCGCTGTCGGTCGACCTCCTCGCGCGTCGGGACGCCAGGAAGCTGGTCGTCATCGGCACCGGCGTCCAGGCGCGTGCGCACCTGAAGGCGGTGCCGCGCGTGCGCTCGTTCAGCGAAGTGGGGATCGTCGGGCGCGATCTCGAGAAGACCAGAGCGCTCGCTCAGCAGATGCCGCGCGAGTATCGCGCGACGGCCTACGCGCACATCGCCGACGCGCTACGGGATGCGGACGTCGTGTGCGCGGCGACGCACAGCCCCGAGCCCGTCGTACGACGCGAGTGGTTGAAGGTCGGCGCGCACGTCACGTCCGTCGGCTACAACACCGCCGGCCGGGAGGTCGACGAGGCGACGGTCGTCGACGCGCTCGTGGTCGTCGAGTCGCGCGCCGCGGCGCTCGCCGCGCCGCCGAGCGGCTCGAACGATCTCAATTGGCCGATCCGCGACGGGAAGATCACGAAGGATCACATCTACGCGGAGCTCGGCGAGCTCGTGAACAAGACGAAGTCCGGTCGTGCGAACGCTGCGCAATTGACGTTGTACAAGTCGGTCGGCGTCGCCGTGGAGGATGCCGCGGCGACGGCTCTTGTCCTGAGGCTCGCCGAGGAGCGCGGCACGGGAACGACGGTCGCGCTCTAAAGGCGACGCGCCGTCGATCAGTACTCGGGGTTCGTCGGCGTCACGCGGCGCGGGCCCTCGATGAGCTGTTCGATGCCGCGCTGCTGTCCCTGCAGCGCGTCGAGGATGCGGAGCGCCTCGTCGTAGGAGAGCGAGCTCCGGAACTGGTTGAGCAGCGCCCGCAGATCGCCCGGCGTCGGGTCACCCGGTGCGCGATCGTCCGTCGGATCGACCTGCTGCTCCGTCGGTTCGCCCGGCTGGCGTCCCGGCTCGGGCGAGCTCGACGGACCGGACGAGCCGCTCGTGCCCTGACCGCCGGGCTGGCCACTCGCGCCGGGCGAGCCGCTCGCGCCCGGCTGCCCAGGCTGCGCGCCGCGCTCCTTCGCCTCGAGGAGCGCGTTCACGAGCTCAAGGTTGAACTTCGCGTCGCGGTCGCTCGGATCCATGCGGAGCGCTTCCTTGTACGCGTCGCGGGCGTCCTCGAGACGCTGCAACCGGTAGAGCGTGTTGCCGCGGTCGTACTGCGCGATCGCGCGCATGTCTGGCTCGCCCACGTCGATCGCCTTGGCGTAATCAGGCAACGCTCGGGTGTAGTCGTCGAGCATGTGAAGCGCGTTTCCGGCGTTGATGGCGAGCTCCGGTGCGTCCGGAAGCGTGGCCTGCAGATCCCGATACATCGCGAGCGCGCCGGCGTAATCGCTCGCCGCGAAGCGGCCGTTCGCCGTTTCGACCGAGGGTCCGCTCTCGCCGCACGCCAGGCTCCATAGGAGCGCGGAACCGATCGCGATGCCGAGGATCCGACGACCGCGGCGCGGCTTCGCGGCGCGTCGCACCTCCGGCGCCGGCATGCGGCGGCGGTCCGACAGGAGCCGCTCGGCGAGGACGAGCGCCACCGCGATCGCGATGAAGATCTGCGACTTCTCGTCGGGGACCGATCCCGCATTCTCGACCGGCTCGACCGCCTCGAGGAGGTGCATCTGCGCGCTCAGTTCGCCGAGGACCGCGTCGTCGCCGGTGTAGCGCCAGTAGCGCCCGAGGGCGTCGTTCGCGAGCTTCTGCAGCGCGGCTTCGTTCAGCTTGCTCACGATCGCGACGCCGTCCGGTCCGCGGAGGTAGCCAGTGAACTTCCCGTTCGTGTCGTCGTAGGTCGGGATCTGCCCGCCGTTCGGCGTACCGATGCCGATGGCGTACAGCTTGATGTCGCGGTCGAGCATCGTCTGTATGTCCGGCGTGCTGCCCAGCGTGACCTCACCATCGCTCACGACGACGATCGCGCGGCCCCGTCCTTCTTCGACATCGACCGGGAACGCGGAGAGCGCGGACTCGACCGCGGCGGCGAGAGACGACCCCTGCGTCAGCCGGAAGCCCTTCCCCGAGTTGTCGAGGACCTCGCCGAGGATCCGCGGATCGGTGGTCGCGGGGTACCGCAGCGTCCCATCGCCCGCGAAGAGCACGAGCGACACACGACTCCCGACCATCCGGCTGCCAAGCTCTTCGGCGAAATGGCGCGCCGCGCGCAGCCGGTCGGGCTCCACGTCGCGCGTCGCCATCGACTGCGACACATCGACCGCGAGGACGATGTCGACCCCGAGGCGCCGCGCCCCGCGGAGGCGGAGGTCCACGTACGGACCGGCGAGCGCGATGATCAGCGAAGCGAGCGCGACGAGGAGCAGCGCGCCCTTCATCCACATGCGCGCGCCGCTCCGCGCCGTCAGCGCGCCACTCCCGGAAAACGTGCGGACCGCGCGGCCGCGCGCGAGGCCCGCGACGACGACGAGAGCGACGAGCAGCGGGAGGATCAGCGCGAGCCACGCGAGCTCCGGACGCGTGAACCCGAACGTCGATGGGATCACGGGGTCCTCCGGAACACCGTCGTGACGAGCAGCACCTCGAGGATGAGCAGCCCCGCTCCGAGCGCGAGGAACGGCAGGGTCGCATCGTGGGTCTCGATGAAGCCACGGCTGCCGACGCGCGCCTTCTCGAGCGCCTCGATCTCGGCGTACACGTTGCGCAGCGCGGCCTCGTCGCCGGCGCGGTAGTACTGGCCACCCGAGGTCGCGGCCACCTGCTTCATCTGGGCCTCGTCGACGTCGGTGCCGACGCGGACGCCGTTGCCCACCGCGCCGATCGTGTAGACGCGGATGCCGAGGACCTTCGCCATCTGCGCCGCGTCGATTGGCGCGATGTCGCCGGTGTTGTTCGAGCCATCCGTGAGGAGGACGACGACCTTCGAGCGCGCGGTCGAGCCGCGGACCACGTTCAGCGCGGTCGCGAGGCCAGTGCCGATGGCGGTGCCGTCACGCAGGAGCTTCCCCGCCTCGATCGGCTGCATCAGCCGCTGCGCCGCCTTGTAGTCGAGCGTCAGCGGGCTGAGGACCATTGCCTCGGCGCTGAAGATCACGATGCCGGCGCGGTCGTTCCTCAGCCCGTCGAGAAAGTCGACGACGACCTTCTTCGTCGCGTCCATGCGCGTCTGCGTGCCGAAGTCGCGCTGCGTCATCGACGAGGATGTGTCGACGGCGAGGACGATATCGATCCCCTCCGCCGGCACGTCGTACGACGCCTCGATGACGGCCGGCGCGGCGAGTGCCGTGATGAGCGCGGTCACGCCGAGGACGCGCAGCGGCAGCAGGAGCCAACGCATCCGGACGCGCCAGCTGCCACGCGACGGCGGCAGCAGCCCGAGAGAGGAGAAGAGCATGCCCGCCGGGCGGACGCGCTCGCGCCGCACCTCGAGGAGGAGCGCCGCGAGGACGATGGCGAGCAGGCCGAACGCCCACGGGGATTCAAAGGTGATGTCGGCGCCGAACAGACGGATGTTCATTGCGTCTGCAGCGCCGCAGTCTCGTATTCCTCGGCGCTCGCTGCGCGCCGGATGACCTCGAGCGCGGCGCGCACCGCGTTCTGCGCGTGCGCGGGATATGGCGTGCTGTGGCGAAAGCGCACCTCGTCGCCTTCACGAAGGATCTCGTAGATCGCGCCGGCGGCCGTTCGCTCGAGGCCGGCACGCTCGAGCGCGTCGCGCACCTCGCGGCTCGTCCGTCCCGGCTGGACGCCGAAGCGCTCGACCGCGTACTGCCGGAGGCTCGCGGTGAGTCGGGCGTAGTGCTCGGCCGTCCTGCCCTGCTCGGGGAGCTTCAGCTCAGCGAGCTGGTCAAGCTCGCGCAGCGCGCGCTGCACCGGCGTGAGCCGCTCTTCGAAGAGGCCGGCCGCGCGGCGGCGGATGAGCAGCCACAGGAGCAGCGCGCCGAGCGCCGTGATCGCCGCGACCGCGCCGATGGCGAACGCGATGCGCGTGATCTTCGGCAGCAGCGGCTCGCTCACGGTCAGCTGCGGCTTCAGGGGCTTGATGTCACCGGTGTTCTCCCCCGGTGCGATCACGGTGACCACGCTGACCGGCACCTCGCCGGTGTGCGCGACCCCGGTCTCGCCGTTC
>JBIOUD010000056.1:0-11473 GCA_044866725.1 Candidatus Limnocylindria bacterium
ACGGCGCCGATGCGCTCCGCTACGCGCTCATCTCCGGCGTGTCGGCTGGAGCCGACAGCCAGCTCTCCGAAGGCAAGCTCCAGAACGCGAAGGAGTTCGCGAACAAGCTCTGGAACATCGGCCGCTACGTGCTGCGCACGCTCGAGGCGACGCCGCCGTCAGGCTGGAGCGCCGACAAGAGCCCCGCGAGCGATCCGGCGCTCGGACCGGCGGAGCGGTGGATCCTCTCGCGTACCGAGGCGACCGTCGCCGAGCTCACGCGTCTCATCGACCAGTACCTCTTCGGCGAGTACGCCGGCGCCCTCCAGCAGTTCGTGTGGGGCGAGTTCGCCGACACGTACCTCGAGCTCAGCAAGCAGAGCCTGCGCGATCCGAACCGCGCTCCCGCCGCCGCGAAGACGCTCGCGTACGTGCTCGATCGCGTGCTGCGCCTGGCGCATCCGGTCATGCCCTTCATCACCGATACGCTCGCGCTCCAGCTGTGGCGAAGCCTTCCGCCCTCGGACCGCTCGCCATCGCTCGTCATCGCGAAGTGGCCCGAGGCGAAGGCCCGCGATCAGCAGATCGAGGACCGCTTCGCGGCCGTCATCGATGTCGTCCGCGCGATCCGCAACCTCCGCCAGTCGGGCGGCATTCGCCCCGGGCAGAAGGCGACCGTCACGCTCGGCGGGGAGGTGAGCGCGATCCGCGAGCTCGCGGACGCGATCGCACACCTCACCCAGACCGATGTGTCGTTCGGCACGGGAACGGGGACCGCGACCGTCGTGCGCGCGGTCGAGGTGCGCGTCACCGCAGCGCACGACCCGAAGGAGCATCGAATGCGGCTCGAGAAGGAGCTCGCCGAGGCGAAGGCCTCCCTTGAGCGCTCACGCGAATTGCTCGCGCGGCCAGGCTTCGCCGCGAAGGCGCCGCCGTCGGTCGTGGCGAATGAGCAGGCGAAGCTCGCCGAGCGAGAGGAACGCGTCCGGCTGCTCAGCGAGGAGCTGAAGCGCCTGAAGTAGCACGCCGCGCGAGCGCACGTACGTCGCGGACGAACAGTGCCGCGCCGAGCACTGCGATCGCCGGTGCGACGACGCCGATCGCGTGCGTCCCGACCGGTGCGCAAGAGAACTCCGGCGTCTGTGGCGGCGGGTTCGGCGGGCACTCGGTCGCGGACCAAGAGCCGAATGCGTAGAGCGCGAACGGCACGCCGATGATCAGCAGTGCAGGCCAGAGACCGTCGAGCCGGCGCTCTCTGCGCCAGAGCGCGATCGAGACGCACGCGAGCGCGAGCACGCCAACGTTCACGACCGCATTCGGCGGCATGATGCCGGCGGTCGTGAACATCGCTGTCGCGCCATAGGCCGCTATCGCTCCTCCGAGCGCGCCGAGTGTCCTGCTCACGACGGCGTATGCGAACCCAAAAGCTCGACGCGACACGCGGCCATCGTCGCATGGAAATGAAGAGGCCCCCGTTGCCGGGGGCCCCTTCGATCACGTGCGCGTGAGAGTTATTGCGCGTCCTTGAGGATCTGGTTGGCCTTCGTCTCGGCGTCCTTGATCGCAGCCTCAGGAGTCGCCTTTCCGGTCGTGACCGAAACGATCATGTTCAGGATCACGTCACGGATCTCCTGCTGGCCGCGGACGTTCGGCTCGGGAATGCTGTTGGCGATCGAGTCGTAGGCCTGCTTGCCCTGCGGGTCCTTCGAGGTCCAGTACGTCTTCAGCGCCTCGTTGCTCGCCGAGGACTTGCGGACCGGCATGTAGTAGGACTTCGTTGCCCAGTCGGCCGTGGTGTCCGCCTCGCTGAACCATTTGATGAAGAGCCACGACGCGAGCTGCTTCTGCGGCGTGCTCTTGAACATGGCGACGTTCGCTCCGAACATCACCGTCTTGCCGCCCGGAGGCGTTCCGACCGTCCAGTTCACGGGCGTCTTCATCGCGGCCGCGATGAACGGACGGCTGGAGGTCGACTGGAACACGAAGGCGAGCTTCGTGCCGAAGTCGTTCTGCCAGTCAAAGTTCGACGGGGTGTACGCGTAGCCACCCTTGTAGAGGCGGTCGAGCATCTGCAGGGTCTCAAGACCCTCCTTGCCTGCCCAGGCCACCGTCTTGTTGTCGTCGGCCATGATCTTCCCGCCGCGTGAGAGGACCATCGCGTTGAAGTAGGAGGCGTCGGTCGTGCCGGCGTAGCCGTACTGCGTCGTCTTGCCGGACGCGTCCTTCTTCGTCGTCTTCATGACGGCCTGTTCCCAGTCGGCCCAGGTCGTCGGCGCCGCGTTGATGCCGTTCGCCTTGAGGACGTCGAGGTTGGTGTACATAACGGCGAGCGACTTCGAGAACGGGAAGGACAGGAGCTTGTTGCCGTACTGCGCGAAGCGGTTCGTGTCGAAGTACGGCTTGTAGATGTCGTCCTTGCTCGCCTGGTCGAGGCCGTTCTTCTTGCTGTTCACGTACGGGTCGAGGTCGACGACGACGTCGGCCTTGGTGTAGTCGGCGACGAAGGACTCGTACGCGTGCCCGAGCTCGGGCAGCGCGCCGGCCTGGATCGCACCGAGCGTCTTCTGGTAGAGCTGGGTGTAGTTGCCCTGGACGACGGCCTGGACCGTGATGCCCTTGCCGTTCGTCTCATTGAACTTCTTCACCGCCGCCTCGAGCGCGCCCTTCTGCGGGTCGCTCGTGAGGGCGTGCCACAGGGTGATGGTCACCGGACCCGTGATGTCCAGATCCGCCTCGGTGGTCGCCGCCGGGGCCGGCGAACCGCCGCCGGTCGACGCGCCGCCGCAGGCCGCGAACAAGAGCGCGATGACCACAAGGACGCTCAGTTTCCGCATGGGCTCCTGCCTCCTCCTACCTCTCTCCACACGACTCTGCGTCGGGCAGATGGCCGCCACATGTGTTACGCGTGAGAACTAGCCGCGGATGCCGGTCCGTGCGACTCCCTGCACCAGATACCGCTGCCCCACCAGATAGATCAGAACGATCGGAGCCACGACGAACGCAGCGGCCGCCATGAGGAGATGGTACGACGAGCCTGCTTCCGCTCGGAAGGCATTCAGGCCCACCTGAACGGGCCGGATATCAGGGTTCGACGTAACGATGAGCGGCCACTGGAACGCGTTCCAGCTCCCGTAGAAGGAGAGGATCGCCACCGTCACGAGCGCCGGCACCGAAATGGGGAGCACGACCGACCAGAGGAAGCGGAGGTGTCCCGCGCCGTCGATCTTCGCCGCGTCGTGCAGCTCGCTCGGCACGGAGAGGAACTGCTGGCGCAGCAGGAAGATCGAGACTGCCGACGCGAGGAACGGGAGGATCTGCGCCTGGTATGTGTCGTAGAGGCCGAGGCGCGGGATGGGAAAGATCGGGTTCTGTCCCGGGATCGGCTTCGCCATCATCACGTAGTTCGGAATGAGCGTCGCCTCGCCCGGCATCATGTAGGTCGCGAGCAGGATCGTGAAGAGCAGCGTCTTGCCCCGGAAGTTCATGCGCGCGAAGGCGTACGCGGCCAACACCGACGTGACGATCTCGCCGATCGTCACGGCGCCGGCGATGAAGATCGTGTTCGCGAAGTATCGAGCCCACGGCGCCTTGCTCCACGCCTCGGCGTAGTTCTCGGGATGCAGCTCCTGCGGGATGATCGTCGGTGGCACCGCGATCGCCTCGAAGAACGGCTTCAGCGACGAGCTGAGCATGAAGTAGAAGGGGTACGCGACGACCCCGGCCACCACGATGAGGACGGCGTGACGCAGGATCGACGCGCTGATCGGTGGCAGCGGTGGGCGCCGCATCGTGCGGACCGCGGGGCGAGGCAGCGTCGTCGGAACGTTCATCCGTACTGCACCCGGCGCTCGAGCACGCGGAACTGCACGAGGGTAAACAGCAGGATGACGATCGTGAGCAGCACGCCCATGGCGGAGCCGAGCCCGATCTGCCCCTGCTGGAAGAACGTTCGGAATACGAGCATCGTCGTCGTTCGGCTCGTATCGAGCGGGCCGCCGTTCGTGAGCACGAAGATCTCGTTGAACGAGCGCAGCACACCGATGCTCGCGATCGTGAACACGAAGAAGATCTGCGGCGAGAGCAGCGGGAGCGTGATGCTCGTGAAGACCTTGCGCGTCGATGCGCCGTCGAGGCGCGCGGCCTCGTAGTACTCGGCCGGGATGTTCCCGAGGCCCGCGAGGAAGATGACGATCTGGAAGCCGAGGAAATGCCAGATCGAGAAGATCGCGACGCTCGTGAGCGCGAGGCTTGGACCTGCGGCCCAGTCAGGCAGCGCGACCCCGAAGCGATTGCCGATCATCTGGAAGATCCCGTCGGGCTCCTGCAGGAATCGCAGCGGTCCCGCTCCGACCGACGCGAGGATGTTGTTCAAGAGACCGTACTGCGGGTGGAAGATCCACTCGAACACCGCCGCCGCCGCGACCGTGGAGGTGATGTACGGGAGGTAGAAGAGCGTCCGGTACACGCCGCGGGCGCGCATTCGCTGGAACAGCACGTATGCGATGACGAGGCCGAATGCGATCTCGAACGGGATCGTGATCGCGGCGTACGTGAACGTCGTCGACAGCGATCGCCACCAGGCCTCGGCGCGCGATCCGAAGAGGACGTCCTTGTAGTTGTCGAGCCCGCGGAACGCGCCTTGGATGATGTCCCACCGGAAGAGGCTCATGTACACGGCGTAGATCGCCGGGAGGACCTTGAACACGAGGAGGAAACCAAATGCGGGAAGGAGGAAGAGGTACGCCCAGAGGTTGTCGGCGAGGAACCGTCGGCGGCGCGAGGCCGCGCGCTGGTCCATCGCGATAGCCCCTCCCGACACCTTCGGCGATGATATCCAAGTGCCCATCTACGACTACCGCTGCGATGAATGCGGGCATCGCTTCTCGGCAGTGCAGTCGTTCACTGACGCAGCGTTAGACAAGTGCCCCAACTGCGGTAAGCGACCACGGCGGATCATCACCGCACCCGGGATCGTCTTCAAGGGTTCCGGCTGGTACAAGACGGACTCGCGTCCCGCTTCGAAGGATGGCGACGGAGCCGCGCCGGCGGAGAAGAAGGACACGAAGGCCGAAACGAAGAGCGAAACGAAGTCAGACGTGAAGTCTGACTCCAGGCCGAGCGGCGACAGCGCCTCCAAGACCAAAACATCGGACGCTTCGTAAGCGTGCCTTCGTCCCTCCTTGGTACCGGCCGTGCTGTGAGCCTGCTGCGCTGGATGGCTGCTCGCTAGATGGAACGGGTCGAAGCCTTCGTGAGTCGCGTGATCGAAGGCTGGAGCGCGCGCATCTTCGGGGCGAAGCTCCAGCCGGTCCAGATCGCGAAGCGCCTCATCCGCGCCATGGAGGCGCATCAGACGATCAGCCTCTCGAAGACGTTCGTCCCGAACTCCTACGTCGTGTCGCTCGGGCCGACCGACTTCGCGCAGTTCGAGCAGTACCGCCGCAGTCTCGAGCGCGACCTCGCCGAGACGCTCCTCGGCGCGGCGCGCGAGCGCAGCTACACGCTCCTGGGGTACCCATCCGTCGAGCTCGAGCGCGACGACGACCTCCCGCCGGGCGACATCAAGGTGTCGTGCGCGATGGTCGACGCCTCCGGCGATGAGGTCGAGCCCGATGCGAAGGCGCTCGGTGCGGTCGAGTCGGGCCACACGATGGTGCTCGACCGCGAGGCGCTGCTGAAGGAGCGGCCGCGCGCCCCGCGGGCGTCGCTCGCGCAGCGCGACGGGCCGCCGGTCTCGCTCGGCCAGGATCCGGTCCTCATCGGCCGAGACCCGCAGAACGACCTCGTGCTCGACGATCGCCGCGTCTCGCGCAAGCACGCCGAGGTCCGGCTGCGGCTCGGTCGTTACACCCTCTACGACCTGCAGAGCACCAACGGCACCTACGTGAATGGCCGCCGCGTCGCCGAGCGAGTCTTGGACGACGGCGACAAGATCTCGATCGGCGGCCTCGAGATCGTCTTCCGCTCCGCCGAGTAGATGGAGATCACCTTCGCCGTGCTCCTGTGGGGAGTGCGGATCGCGTTCCTCTTCCTCCTCTACCTATTCCTCATCCGGGCGTTCGGCACGCTCACGCGCTCCATGCGCATGGAGAGCGCGGCGGAGCGATCCCTCGGCACGCTCGTCGTCGAGCGCAGCCCGGCGCGCACGCCCCGCGTCGGCGAGCGCCTGCCGCTTCGTGCGTCGAACACGATGGGGCGCGATGCGGGGAACGACATCCCACTGCCGGACGAGGCCGCTTCGGCGCGCCACGCCAAGCTCGAGGTGCGCGACGGCGAGTGGTGGATCGAGGACCTCGGCAGCACGAACGGCACGCTCGTCAACGGCGTTCGGATCGAGCGACCCGAGCGCGTCCGGAGCGGTGACGAGATCGCGATCGGACGCGTCGCGTTGCGGCTCGAACGTTGAGCCTCCTCCTCAGGCGCGCGGATGAGCTGCGTCTGTTCGTCTGGGTCGCCCTCGTCGCGGCGACGGGATCGGTCGCGGTGGCCGCGACCGAGGCGGCCGGGTTCACGCCGAGCCAGCTCGCCGTGCCGGTCGTGTTCGTCTGCGTCGCGCTCCTCATGCACGTCTTCCTCGCGGCGCGCGGCATCCGCGGCGACCAGCTCCTCCTCCCGATGGCCGCGATCCTCACGGCGATCGGCCTCGTCCTGGTGCAGCGACTCGCGTCGAGCCTGCTCCTTCAGCAGCTCACCTGGACGCTCATCGCCGCGGGCGCGTTCGTCGCGACGATGCTCATCCCGCGAGATCTCACGACGCTCGCGCGCTTCAAGTGGACGTGGGCGATGCTCGGGCTCGCCCTCCTGTTGTCGCCGCTCCTGCCGGGCATCGGGAAGACGGTCAATGGCGCGCGGATCTGGATCGGCGTCGGTCCCGCGAACTTCGAGCCGTGGGAGGCCGTGAAGATCATCATGGTCGTCTTCTTCGCGGCGTACCTCGAGGAGTTCCGCGAGGTCATCGCGCGGCCGCGACGCTTCGGTCCGATCCCCGTCCCGCCGGCCCCGTATCTCCTGCCGATCCTCGTCATGTGGGCGCTCGCGATGGTCGTCGTCATCTTCGAGCGCGACCTCGGCGCCGCGCTCCTCTTCCTCGGCATCTTCCTCGCGATGCTCTACCTCGCGACGGGCGAGTCCTTCTACACGCTCATCGGCATCGGGCTCGTGCTCGTCGGCGGCTACGTCCTCTATCACGCGTTCGGTCACGTGCAGGTGCGGGTGGACACGTGGCTCCGCCCGTTCGCCGAGGACCTGCGATTCGACTCGGGCTATCAGATCGTCCAGGGCCTGTTCGCCCTCGGGAACGGCGGGCTGTTCGGTGCTGGACTGGGGAACGGCATGCCCGATCGCATCCCCGTCGTGTGGAGCGACTTCGTCTTCAACGCCTTCGCTGAGGAGACGGGCTTCGCAGGAGCCATGGCGCTCCTCGCGATGTACCTGCTCTTCGTGTTCCGGGGCATGCTCATCGCCGTACGCGCGCCCACGCCGTTCCTGCAGCTCCTGGCCGGCGGGCTCTCGTTCATCGTCGCGTTCCAGACGCTCGTCATCGTCGGCGGGAACGCGCGGCTCATCCCGCTCACCGGCGTCACGCTGCCGTTCGTCGCCTACGGCGGGTCGTCACTCGTCACGAACTGGATGCTCGTCGCGCTCCTCATCCGCGTCTCCGACATCACCGCGCGGACGCGGGGGACGCCATGAACACCGTCCCATCGAACGTGCGCTCGCTCACGCTCGCCATCGCCGTCGCGTTCCTCCTGACGTCGGTCGGCGTCGGCTACTGGACGATGGTTGCCTCGGACGAGCTCGGCGGCGACGCGTTCAATCCGCGGCTCGTCGCCGCGCTACGTGATCGCCCGCGCGGCAAGATCCTCGACAGCGAGGGCACCGTCCTCGCCGAGAGCGTGAAGATGGCCGATGGGTACGCGCGCCGCTACACCGATCGCTCGCTCTCGCAGGTCGTGGGCTACGCCTCGTTCAAGTACGGCGCGTCGGGCATCGAGGCCGCGTACGCGGACTCGCTCATCGGTCAGGACCCCGGCGACCCGCTCTCGTCGTGGCGAGCGCGCTATCTGGGCGAGCACGAGGAGCCGGGCGCGGTGGCCCTCACGATCGTGCCGCGCGTGCAGAAGGCGGCGCTCGACGCCCTCACGGCCACCGGGAGGAAGGGCGCCATCATCGCGATCGATCCACGGACCGGCGCGATCCTCGCGTCGGTGAGCCTGCCCAACTACGACGCGTCGCAGATCGCAAATCCCGCGACCGAGGACGTCGCGTGGCAGCAGGTCAACGGCGACGCGGGCAAGCCGCTCATCGACCGCGCGCGCTCGGGCCTCTACGCGCCGGGATCGACGTTCAAGACGGTCACCGGAGCGGCCGCGCTCGAGAGCGGCGTGAATCCCGACACGAAGGTGCGCGTCGACGACCCGTGGCAGGCCGATAAGTCGTGGGGCACGTACTTCGTGCGCTCGTCGTCGCAGGCGCACGGCGACTACTCGATGGCCGATGGCTTCCGGCTCTCCGAGAACATCTACTTCGCGAAGGTCGGGCTGCAGATCGGCGGAGGGAAGATCGCCGAGTACGCGAGCCGTTTCGGGATCGGCGCCGCGCCGAGGTGCGACATCCCCGCGGCGAAGGGGCAGCTTTCGAACACCGGATCCCTCGACCGGCCGACGCTCGTCGCCGACACGGCCTACGGCCAGGGCGAGCTCCTCGTCTCCCCGCTGCAGATGGCCCTCGTCGCGTCGGCGATCGGGCGCGGTGGCGTCATGCCCACGCCGCACTACGCGAAGGAGGTCCGCGACAGCGCCGGCAACGTCATCCGCACCATCGCGCCGGGCGCGCTGGGCCAGGTCATCAACCCGGAGACCGCCGCGAAGATCAACGCCTACCTCGTCGGCGCGGTGGAGGGGCCGGGTGCATTCGCCTTCGGCGCGAGGCTCTCGGGCGTCCACGTCGCGGGGAAGACCGGCACGGCCGAGAACCCAGCCGGGCCGCCGCACGGCTGGTTCATCGGTTTCGCGCCCGCCGAGAACCCGACGGTCGCGGTCGCCGTGATCATCGAAAACGCGGGCCAGGGGGGCATCGACGCCGCTCCACTTGGCGGGAGAGTCATGCAAGCCGCCCTCGGCCGTTGAACCAAGACGACCGTCGGCGCGTTCATTCCGATAACAGGTGTCGCCCTTTAGCATGAGGCGGAAGGGGAGCCCTCTGGGCTCCACCTTGGTGGAGAGAAGTGATGGACAAGACGGCCCTCGCGAGCCAGATCTCTGGCGTGATCGCCAACGTCGAGAAGGTCATCTTTGGCAAGCACGCCGAAGTCGAACTCGCGCTCGTCGCCTTGGTGTGCAGGGGCCACATCCTCGTCGAGGACGTGCCCGGCACCGGGAAGACGGTCCTAGCGAAGGCCATCGCACGGTCGCTCGGGTGCTCGTTCCGGCGCATCCAGTTCACGCCGGACCTGCTGCCCTCGGACGTGACCGGAGTCTCGATCTTCAACCAGCGGACCAGCACGTTCGAGTTCCGGCCCGGACCGATCATGAGCCAGATCGTCCTCGCGGACGAGATCAACCGCGCGACCCCGAAGACGCAGTCGGCGCTCCTCGAATCGATGGAGGAGCACCAGGTCACCGTGGACGGCGTGACCTACCAGCTGCCCGACCCGTTCCTCGTCATGGCGACGCAGAACCCGATCGAGTACGAGGGCACGTTTCCGCTCCCCGAGGCGCAGCTCGACCGCTTCTTCATCCGTCTCCAGCTCGGCTATCCGAAGGACAAGGAAGAGGTCGCCATCCTCGACGCGCAGCGCGTCATCCACCCGCTCGAGACGATCGAGCAGGTGCTCTCCGCCGAGGACCTCCTCGAGGCGCAGGCCGCCGCGAAGGAGATCCACATCGCGGACCAGGTGAAGCAATACGTCGTCGCCGTCGTGAACGCGACGCGTTCGCACCCCGACGTGTATCTCGGCGCGTCACCGCGTGGGTCGCTCGCGCTCGCGCGCGCGTCGCAGGCGCTCGCGCTGCTGCAGGGACGCGACTTCGTGCTGCCTGACGACGTGAAGCGGCTCGCGGCGCCGACGCTCGCGCACCGGCTCATCCTCCAACCGCAGGCGAGACTGAAGGACCTCGCCGCGACGACCGTCATCGCTGAAGTGCTCGCGAGCGTGCCGGTCGAGTTGTCGCCGACAGCCGCCCGAGCGCGCGCCTAGCTCGCCGTGACGCGGGCGTGAGGCTCCGATGAAGCCCTGTCACCGTCCGGACCGCGGACCGCGACCATGAAACCTTGGCATTTCATCGTCCTCTGGATCGCGCTCTTCATCGTGGCCGCGTCCACCGGGCTCGATCTCCTGAGCTACCTCGCGTACCTGCTGCTCTTCGTCGGGCTCGGCATGTGGGTGCAGGCGCGTCTGACGCTCGACGGCCTCTCGATCACGCGCTCGCTGTCGCAGACCTACGCGCATCTCGGTGACACCTTCGAGCTCGTGTACGAGCTGCGGAACGACTCGTCGTTCGGGAAGCTGTGGCTCGAGATCAGCGAGGAGTCGAACTGGCCCGAGCCGCTCCCCGGTCGCGTGCTCTCGATCGGCGGTGGCGGCAAGACGCGCAAGTGGAAGGTCCTCGCGAAGGCGATCCGCCGCGGTCGCTACAAGGTCGGCCCGATCGTGCTGCGGAGCGGCGATCCGTTCGGGCTCTTCCCGCGCGAGGCTCGCGTCGCGAGCGAATCACTCCTCCTTGTGTATCCGCGCGTCGTCCCGCTGCCGCACTGGCGCCTGCCCGGGTCGGTGCTCGAAGGCGGCATCCTCACCGGGCAGCGCTCACTGCAGTCGACGTCGATGGTCATGGGCATCCGCGAGTACCGCTCGGGCGACGCGATGAACCGCATCCACTGGCCGTCGTCGATCCGTCACCGCACGCTGCACGTGAAGGAGTTCGAGCTCGACAAGACGGCCGACCTCTGGCTCTACCTCGACCTCGAGCGTCACTGGCACCGCGGCGACGGTGAGGACTCCACCGAGGAGCGTGCCGTGACGGTGGCCGCGTCGATCGTGCGAAAGGCGCTCGACGAGCATCGCAACGTCGGCCTCATCACGAGCGGCGTACGCGCCGAGGTCTTCCAGCCCGACCGTGGCACGAAACAATTCGGCAAGCTCATGCAGTACCTCGCGGAGGTGCGGGTCGCCGGTTCGCGCACGATGGCAGAGACCCTGGTCGAGACGCTTCCACGTCTCCGTCGCGGCTCCGCGTGCGTTCTCATCACGCCGTCGCTCGATCGTGCCTGGGTCCGTCCCGCATCGACGCTCCGCGAGGCCGCGACCGATCCGACCGTCTTCATCCTCTTCCTCGGCGCGACCGCGTGGACGGCGGCGTTCGCCGGTACCTTCGCGCTCACGCCGGCGATCGCGAGCTCGCCCAGCAGTGCATGCCGGCGTGCGCGGTCGCGTTCGTCGGTCGGCACGGATGGCCCGACGATCACCGCCTGCGTCGCGATCGCGGCCTCGCGCAGC